>NZ_JBEOVU010000033.1:0-90997 GCF_040295685.1 Streptomyces sp. NPDC002734 | reverse complement strand
AGACCGGTGCGGCCGGTCAGCGTGGGGTCGGTGGCTGCGGTGACCGAGGACCTGGCCGCGGCGGACGCCGTACCGGCCGTGGGAACAGGGCCCTGGCCGGCGCCACCGGTGCGTGGCCGCCGCCGAATCGCGCGTGGGTGCCCGCACCGCGGATCGCCGGACCCCCGCCGGTCCCGGGCTGGTTCGACAAGGTCAGGGGCGGGACCCCGGCCCCCGTGACCACGGTGACGCTGTGGGCCGCGCTCGCGGCGGGACTCGTCGCCGCCCTGGTACTCGCGGAAGGGCTCGGGGTCAACCTGCTGCTGGCCGCGGTCCCCGCCGCCGTCGCGGCCTGGGCGGCCGCCCGCCGCGCGAAGCGGGGCCCGCGGCCCTGGACGGTGGTCTGGGCCGTGGCCGGACTCGCGCTGCTCGTGGTGCCCGCGCTGCGCGACGCCGGCTGGCCGGTGTTCCTCGCGGTGGCCGGAGCCTTCGCCATGGGCGCGCTCGCCCTCAACGGGGGCCGTTCCTGGGCCGCCGTGCTGCTCGCCCCGCTCGGACTGTGCGGGGCCACCGTCCCGGGCTTCGCCTGGGCGGCCCGCGGGCTCAGGGAACGGGCCGCGGGCACCTCGGGCAAGCTGGGGCCCGTGCTGCGCGGGACCGGCGTGGCCGTCCTGCTGCTGATCGTCTTCGGTGCGTTGTTCGCGGGTGCCGACGCCGCCTTCGCGGACCTGCTGGGCAACCTCGTGCCCGACCTGGAGGAGCCCGCCGACGGGCCGCTGCGGCTGGTGACCTTCGCCGTCGGCGTCGTGGGGGCGCTCGCGGCGGCCCGCACCGCCGCCGCGCCGGTGCCCTGGGACCGCACCCGGATCCCCGCCGGGCGGCCCCGTGGCCGCACCGAGTGGGCGCTGCCGCTGATCGTGCTGACCGTGCTGTTCGCGGCGTTCAACGCGGTGCAGTTGGCGGTGCTGTTCGGCGGCTACGACGCGGTGCTGGACAAGACCGGCCTGACCTACTCCGAATACGCGCGCCAGGGCTTCTGGCAGCTGCTGATCGTCACCCTGCTGTTCCTGGTCGTGGTGATCGTCGCCGCCCGCACGGCGCCCCGGTCGGGGCCCCGCGACCGGGTGCTGGTGCGCGGCGTCCTCGGGGTGCTCTGCGCGCTCGCCCTGGTCGTTGTGGCCTCCGCGGTGCGGCGCATGGACATGTACGTCGACGCCTACGGCCTGACCCGGCTGAGGATCTCCGTGCTCGCCATGGAGTTCTGGCTGGGCCTGGTGATCGTCCTGGTCATGGCGGCGGGGGTCTGGGGCGCCCGGTGGCTGCCGCGCGCCGTCGCCGTCTCGGCCGCCGCGGGCGTGCTGGCGTTCGGCCTGATGTCCCCCGACGCGCTGATCGCTGAGCACAACGTCACCCGGTACACGGCGAACGGGAAGATCGACCGGATGTACCTGGAGGACCTGTCCGTCGACGCGGTGCCGGCCCTCGACCGTCTCGAGGAGCCCCTGCGCAGTTGCCTGCTCGCCGAGTACGCCGACGAGCTGGACGAGGACACGCCCTGGTACGCCACCAGCTGGAGCGAGCGGGAGGCCCGCCGGATCCTCGCCGACCGGCCGGCCGACCGGGACCTCCAGTCGTGCGACGTCGGCTCCCGCTGGGAGGACGACCTCTACGAGTAGACCGTCGGCCCCGTGCGGGGCTCCGGCTCCACGCGGCGCCTGACGGGGTTCTGCCGGGACCGGCCTCGCGGTGGACGCGGGCCGGTCCTCGCCCTTGGCCGGAGCCGGTCCGGGGGCACGCGCGGGGTGGGCCCGTGGGGCCGTGACGGGGCGCGCGAGATCGTTCGCAGGTGCGACCCGTAATGGATCGAGGGTCACTGAAGGCGCGACCGGTGACGTGCGGGCCGGAGCGTCGAACTGTGGCCCCCCTGCGCCGTGACGCCTCCCTGAGGGGTGGCGCTGCGGGGACGGTACCCCGCCCGCCCACGTGACCCTCCGAGCCTCACGTAACGTGCGCGAACGTGAACCGGGGCGGTGGCGATCGGGTCGGTGCGGGACCGGGGGTTCTGCCCGTCCGGGGGCGGCGTAGGCTAAGAGCGTCATGCCCTACGAACCGCCCACACACACCGTCGAGCGCTCCCTTCGCGCCACGACCGGAGCCAAGGTCGTCGCCGGCGTCGACGAGGTGGGTCGCGGCGCCTGGGCCGGCCCGGTCACCGTCTGCGCGGCCATAACGGGCCTCCGTCGTCCGCCCCAAGGCCTCACCGACTCCAAGCTGCTCACGGTGAAGCGGCGCAACGAACTCTCCGTCGAACTCCGCGACTGGGTCACCGCCTACGCGCTGGGACACTCCTCGCCCGAGGAGATCGACGACATGGGCATGACCGCCGCGCTGCGGCTCGCCGCGGTACGCGCGCTGGAGGCCCTTCCGGTCCGGCCGGACGCGGTGATCCTGGACGGCAAGCACGACTACCTGGGTGCCCCCTGGCAGGTGCGCACGGTGATCAAGGGTGACCGGAGCTGTGTCGCGGTCGCCGCCGCCTCGGTGATCGCCAAGGTGGAGCGGGACGCGATGATGGCGGAACTGGGCACGGCCCACGAGGACTTCGCCTTCGCGGCGAACGCCGGCTATCCGTCCCCCGTCCACCGCGCCGCGCTGGAGGAAAGGGGACCCACTCCTCACCACCGGCTGTCGTGGGCGTATCTTGATGCGCTGCCACGGTGGCGGCACCTGAAGAAGGTCCGCACCTGGGCGGAGGCGAGCGTTCCGGAGATCGAGGGCCAGCTGGGCTTCGACTTCTGACCGGCCCGCTTCCCGCGGTACCACCCCCTGACGTGCCCCCGACCCAATGGGGGCGCCGACATTTGACAGACATCGAGCCATGCCTCTCAGTCCCGAGGAGCCCCAGATTCCCGAGAGCGCCCAGGGCAGCACCGCCGCGGCCCCCAGCCGCAGCGTGCCGACCCCCCGCCCCGTCCCCGGCCCGCGCCCCGCGGCCGCCGCGCGTCCCGGCCGACCGGGTCCGCGCCCGGTCACGCCCGCACAGCGCACGGCCCCCAAGCCCACTCCGCAGGCCGCACCGCCGGCCCCGGCCGTCGGCACCCCGCAGATCCAGGTGATCCCCGCCCCGCTGGACGGTGCGCTGGACGCCGCGGAGGAGGCCGTCGACCTGCTGCTCGACTCCGGTCGCGCTCCGGGCGAGGTCCTGCTGATCACCACCGGCGACCCCCACCCGTGGGCCGCCCACGAGCTGTCCTTCGGCGAAGCCGCCTACTGGGCGCAGCACGACGCCGGTGACGACGTCTTCTACGCCGGCGCGGCCACGCTGGACCGGCTTGCGCCGCGTCCGGTTGCCGTGATCGCGGTCAACGGCGGCACCGACGCCGAGGTGGCCGAGGCGCTGCCGGCCGCGCTGCGCCTGGCCGGTGCGCTGCTGATCGTCTGCGGCGAGCCGCAGCGGGTCGACGCGGTGCTGGGCGCCGGGGTCTGATCCCTGGTCCGCCCGCGCCGCGGGCGGACCAGGGACGGTCGTCCCGTACGCCCGGCGGCCCCGCGCTCAGCGGGCCGCCGCGCGCCGCAGGATCTCGGACGCCGCTCCGCCCGTGCGGGGCAGCGGGATGGGGGCCGTGCCGCCGAACAGTTCGGCCGGCGACTCCAGATGGGGACGCCGGCCGCCGCGGCCCTCGCCCTGGACCTGCCAGCCGTCCCTGGTCAGGGTGATGTAGGCGCCGCAACGGAGCCCGTGCAGTGTGCAGGCGTCCCGCAGGCCCCACATCCAGGCACCGTCCTCCTCGGTCCAGCGGCTGTCGCCCTCACGGCAGTACAGCAGCACCGCCGTGCGCACCGGGCTGCGGCGGCGCAGGTCGTGGGGGATCACCCGGCGCAGCTGCGCCAGCAGGGCGTTGCGGAACATCCAGCCGTCCGCGGGCGTGCCCGGCCGGCGGACGAACGAGGCGCTGGCGCGCAGACGTTCGTCCGGATCGAGGACGGCGACCACCGCGGTGTCGGGTTTGGGCAGGTGCCTGGAGTGCAGGCCGTTGACGACCTCGCGAGGGCTTCGCAGCAGCGGCACCTCGGTGGCGCTCCACTCCGCGGGCTCGAGCAGGCGACTGGTGGACGCGGCGGACGGGTCGGCGGACGTCGACGCGGCTGCCGCGGAGGACGGGGCGAATCCGAAGGTCACGGTCCTCCCTTCGGCAGGTACGCCCACAGCGCGGGCGGGGTCGGATTCGGGGGAGCGCACCACGAGGCGCCCGGCCGTTCGACGGCGGGTCAACGCGGGGGCGGATCTCAATTCTTGCCCTCGAACTGAGCGTCGGCAACGAGCAATTGGGACCGCTGACCGCTTTCTGATGTTCCGTCTTGAATATCCCCGCCGCGCAGGCGCGCCAACCGGCGCACAGAGTAATCAGGACGCTCCGGTTCCGCCTGCCGCTCCGGTGAACCGCGAGTTCCGCGTTCCCGCCGACACGCTGCGTGTTCGTCGCCGCGCGCGAGCGGACCGGGCCGCGGCCCGGAGGGCCCGGGCCGCCCCGCTCAGGCCTGTACGGCCAGCACCAGCGGCAGCACCCCCGGCGCTCCCGCCCGGCGCAGGAGCCGGGCCGCCACGGCCAGCGTCCAGCCCGTCTCCGTCCAGTCGTCCACCAGCAGGACGGGGCCGGGAGCGCCCTCCAGCGCGGCGGCCAGGGCGGGCGGCACCACCAGGGAGTCGTACAGGGCCTTGAGCCGCTGCGCGCTGTTGCTCCGGTGCGGCGGCGGGGCGTCCTGGGTGTACTCCACCGAGCCCAGCAGCGGCAGCCGTCCCACCTCCGAGATCCGGGCGCCCAACGAGCCGACCAGCTGGGGGCGGGACCGGGAGGCCACCGTCACCACGCCCACCGGCCTGGGCTGTGCCCGCTCCACCCCAGGGGCCCAGCCACCGGGTCCCTTGGCCCAGTCCGCCAGCACCCCCACCACCGCGCGGGCCACGTCGTCCTGGACCGTCGCGTCGGGGGTCTGCGGAGCCAGCAGCGGGCGCAGGCGGTTGCCCCAGCCGATGTCCGACAACCGTCCGAGGGCCCGGCCCTCACCGGCCTGTTCGGAGGCGGGAATGCGCCCCTTGAGGTCGACGCCCACGGCCGTCATGCCGGTGGGCCACATCTTGCGGGGCTCCACCTCGACGCCGGCCCGGCCCAGGTCCGAACGGGCCGCGTCCACGGCTCCGGTGGAGGCGTCGGCGGTGAAGCGCGCCCCGGCGCAGTTGTCGCACCGGCCGCAGGGCGTGGCCTCCTCGTCGTCCAGCTGACGCCGCAGGAACTCCATCCGACAGCCGGTGGTGGCGGCGTAGGCGCGCATCGCCTCCTGCTCCGCCTCACGCTGCCGGGCCACCCACGCGTACCGCTCCGTGTCGTAGGCCCACGGCCGGCCGGTGGCGATCCAGCCGCCCTTCACCCGGCGCACCGCGCCGTCCACGTCGAGGACCTTGAGCATCGTCTCCAGCCGGGACCGGCGCAGCTCGACCAGCGGCTCAAGGGCGGGCAGCGACAGGGGACGGTCCGCGCCGCCCAGCACGTCCAGGGTGCGGCGCACCGTCTCCTCGGGCGGGAAGGCGAGCGAGGCGAAGTAGCGCCAGATCGCCTCGTCCTCCTTGCCCGGCAGGAGCAGCACCTCCGCGTGGTCCACCCCGCGGCCCGCGCGGCCGACCTGCTGGTAGTAGGCGATCGGCGAGGAGGGCGAACCGAGATGGACGACGAAGCCGAGGTCGGGCTTGTCGAAGCCCATGCCGAGCGCCGAGGTGGCGATCAGCGCCTTGACCTTGTTGTGCAGCAGGTCGTCCTCCGCCTGCTGCCGCTCCGCGTTCTCCGTCTTCCCGGTGTACGAGGCCACCGTGTGCCCGCGCCGGCGCAGGAAGGCCGTGACCTCCTCGGCCGCCGCGACCGTGAGCGTGTAGACGATGCCGGAACCCGGCAGGTCGTCCAAGTGGTCGGCCAGCCAGGCCAGACGGTGCGCCGCGTCCGGCAGTTCGAGGACGCTCAGGCTCAGGCTCTCCCGGTCCAGCGGCCCGCGCAGCACCAGCGCGCCGGAGTCCGCGCCGACCGCCCCGGTGCCGAGCTGCTCGGCGACGTCCGCCGTCACCCGGGCGTTGGCGGTCGCCGTGGTCGCCAGCACCGGCACGCCCGCCGGGAGCTCCTGCAGCATCGTGCGCAGGCGGCGGTAGTCGGGGCGGAAGTCGTGGCCCCAGTCGGAGATGCAGTGCGCCTCGTCCACCACCAGCAGGCCGGTGGTCGCCGCGAGGGCGGGCAGGACGTTGTCCCGGAAGTCCGGGTTGTTCAGCCGCTCCGGACTGACCAGCAGCACGTCCACCGAGCCGGCGGAGATCTCCGCCTGGACCGTCTCCCAGTCCTCCTGGTTGGCGGAGTTGATGGTCCGCGCGTGAATACCGGCGCGGGCCGCCGCCTCGACCTGGTTGCGCATCAGCGCCAGCAGCGGCGAGACGATCACCGTCGGGCCGCTGCCGCGGGCGCGGAGCAGGGACGTCGCCACGAAGTACACCGCCGACTTGCCCCAGCCGGTGCGCTGCACCACCAGGGCGCGGCGACGGTGGGCGACCAGCGCCTCGACGGCCCGCCACTGGTCCTCGCGCAGTCTCGCCCGCCCCGTGGGGTCGCCGACGAGCCGGGCGAGGACGGCGTCGGCCTCGGTCCGCAGTTCCGTGGTGTCGTGGTGCTGGTCCATGGCTCCATCAAACAGGACGGCGACGACAGGCGCGGTTTGTCCACAGGCCGGTCGTCCACAGCCGAACGGGTGACGGCTTTACGGATCACCGGGATCACCCGCATCGTCGCCGTATGACACATCGCGAAGAAATCACCGGTTCGTCCCGGAACGAGGCCGACGGGGCGGGCGCGGCGCCCGGCGGTGCCGCGCCGGACTCCCTCCTGCCCCAGGTCACCCTGCGCAGTACCGGCGAGCTCGCCGACGCCCTGCCCTACCTGCTCGGGCACCGGCCGGAGGACAGCATGGTGCTGGTCGCCCTGCACGACTCCGGCAGGCAGGGGCGCTTCGGCGGCAGGGCGCGCCTGGGCATCCCACCCGAGCCGGGCAACTGGCGGGCCGCCGCCGGTCAGCTGGCGCTGGGCCTGGTGACCGGCAGCGCCCGGCGGGGTTCCACCGTCACCGGGATGGTCGCCTACGTGTGCCAGGAGCCCGGCCCCGGCGAGACCGGGCGGGAGGTCATGGAGCGCCTGCGGCCACTGGCTCAGCTGATGCGCACCGAGTGCGGGCGGCTGGACGTGCCGGTGGTCGAGGCGCTGTGCCTCTCCGACGGCCGTTACTGGAGCTACTGCTGCTCGGACGAGGCCTGCTGTCCCGTGGAGGGCAGACCCATGGGCCTCCCCGGCACCTCGGTGCTGGCCGCGGCCTCGGCCTTCGCCGGGCTCCGCGTCCGGGGCTCGCTGGAGGAGGTGCGGGTACGGCTGCGTCCCTGGGAGGGCACCTCGGCGGTGGCCGCGCAGGAGGCCGCGCTGGACGGGACGGCGGCCGCGTTGCTGCCGCGCCTGGTCGAGACGGCCGGCCGTGCCCAGGTGGCCGAGCTCACCATGGAGCTGGCCGAACAGGTGCACCGCCGGTTCTCCACCGCCCGGCCGGAGGCGGAAGGGCTGGACTCCGACCTTCGCGACGACCAGCTCCTCAGCCATGAGGAGGCCGCGACGCTCGTCCACGGCCTGCAGGACCGGGCCACACGGGACCGGGCCGCGGAGTGGATGGAGGGCGAGGACGCGGCCCCGGCCCTCCGGCTGTGGCGGGCGCTCTCCCGCCGCTGCGTGGGTTCCTACGGGGAGCACGCGGCGCCCCTGCTGACCCTGGCGGGCTGGGTGGCCTGGTCCACCGGCGACGACGTGGAGGCGCGCGAGGCGCTGGCCATGGCGCTCGCCGCCGATCCGGGCCACCTCTTCGCCCGCCTGCTGCACCGGGCCATCGACGAGGGCCTGGACCCGGAGTCCGTCCGGCGGTGCCTGAGGGAGGAGCGGACCCGCCGGAACGCCGCGAGGGCCGCCGGAGCCCGGCCCATGGCGGACGGCCCTCCGCCCGGCGGGAGCGACGGTGCCGCGGTCCCCGGTGAAGCCGCCGAGGGCCAGGTGCCCGCGGTCGAACCGGTGGCGGCGGGGGAGAGGCCCGGGGGAGGGGCCGAGCCGGACGTCGACGGAGGGGCGGCGCCGGAGAGTGCGGGTGCGGGGAGCGCGGACGGAGCGGGAAGTGCGGGGGGCACGGCGATTGCGGGGGAGGGGGATGCGGGTTCGGTCGGTGGGGCCGGAACCCTCGCTGTCGGAGGGGTCGAGCGGCGCCCGGCGTCCTGCCGCGTCCCCGCGCGGCTGCGGGCCGGAGTCAATCGGCGTGGTCCGGGCCGGGCGGATCCCCGCCTCAGCCGCCCCGGCAAAGGCGGCGGGCCCCTGGGAGGGCCGGGGCTTCGTGGGCGCGCCCACGACGGAAGGAGGCGCGGCGACAGGTGAGGATCGGGGCGGGTCGGTCGGGGCGGAGGCGTACGACCCCGCGGAGCCGCACGAGTGCGGCGGGACGCTCACGGGCCGTGTGCGTGCGCGTCGTGGATCTTCCCTCGGTGTGCGGGCGAAGCAGTGTTTATCGTCAGTGAGACGACTATGATCGCGGCATGCCCTACGACCCGTCAGCCTTCCCGCCCTTCGCCGTCACCGTCGACCTGGTGGTGCTGACCGTGCGCCGTCACTCGCTGTGCGCGCTGGCGGTCCGCCGTGGCGAGCCTCCGTTCCAGGGGCGCTGGGCCCTCCCCGGTGGCTTCGTGCGCGAGGACGAGGACCTGACCCAGGCCGCGGCACGCGAACTGCTCGAGGAAACCGGTCTGCGGGCCCACGATCCGGCCGTGCCCGCGGAGCCCCCGCAGGACAACGGCGCCCACCTCGAGCAGCTCGCCACCTACGGCGACCCGGGGCGGGACCCCCGGATGCGGGTGGTCAGCGTCGCCCACCTCGCCCTGGCGCCCGACCTCCCCGCGCCGCGCGCCGGCGGCGACGCGGGCGACGCCCGCTGGGCCCCCGTAGAGGAGCTCCTCCACCCCTCCGGCCCCGAACAGGACGCCCCGCTGGCCTTCGACCACGCGGGCATCCTCGCCGACGGGGTGGAGCGCGCCCGCTCGAAGATCGAGTACTCCTCGCTCGCCACGGCCTTCTGCCCGCCGGAGTTCACCGTCGGTGAGCTGCGCCGTGTCTACGAGGCGGTCTGGGGCGTCGCGCTCGACCCGCGCAACTTCCATCGCAAGGTCACCGGCACACCTGGCTTCCTCGTCCCCACCGGAGGAACCACCACCCGGCAGGGAGGCAGGCCGGCCCAGCTGTTCCGGGCCGGCGGGGCGACGCTGCTCAATCCGCCGATGCTGCGCCCCGAGGTCTGATCCGACGACGAAGGAGTGGCCGGGGCCGAGCGGCGGCAGCGGGGCGGCCACGTGGCCAAAACGGGCAAATGGTAAGGAAATAGAGCCCGTCGCGCTATCTTGCTTCGGGTGATCAAGGCCATCGGACTCACCAGCGCCCCGCGTGAGAAACTCCCGCCCGTCGTGGACGACGTGTCCTTCGAGGTTCTCCCCGGCCGCGTCACCGCACTGCTGGGCGCCCAGGGGTCGGGCAGGACCACGGTCCTCCAACTCATGCTGGAACTGCGGCCGGGGCGCGGCGCCACCCACTTCCGTGGGCGCCCCCTGCACGCCTCACCGGCCCCGCTCCGCGAGGTCGGGGCGCTCCTCGGCGACGTGCCGGGCCACCCGGCCCGCACGGTCCGCGGCCACCTCCGCATGCTCTGCGCGGCCACCGGGGCGCCGGCCGCCCGTGCCGACGAACTCCTGGAGGACGTCGGCCTGGTGGACCTGCGCGACCACCGGCTCGACTCCCTCGCCCGAGGCGCCGACCGGCGGTTGGGCATGGCCTGCGCCCTGGTTGCCGATCCGCACACCCTGCTCCTCGACGAACCCGTCGCGGGGCTCACTCCCGACGACGCCCGCTGGCTCCACTCCACCCTGCGTCTTCGTGCCGACGACGGCGGCGCAGTGCTGTTCACGACCGCGGACCCCCGGGAGGCGGCCCGGGCCGCCGACCACGTGATCACCCTGCACCGGGGGCGGGTGGCCGCCGACCAGGACGTCGCGGAGTTCGCGCGGACGCGATTGCGCCGCCGTGTCGCCGTGCGCACGCCGCACGCCGCACGCCTCGCGGAGTTGCTGGTCAAAGAGGCGCGCGTCTCCCGCCGGCCGGTGGACGTGGTGCGGGAGGGCGGCACCCGTCTGTCGGTCTACGGCGGCGACTGCGCGGAGATCGGCGAGGCCGCCTACCGGCACCGGGTCCTGATCCACCAACTCACCGAGGAGACCGCGGACATGGGCGTGCGAGCACGCGTGCGTCCCGACGGCGACGGTCCCGATGGCGACGGTCCCGATAGCGACGGTTCTGACGCCCGCGGTCCTGGTGTCGAGGGCGATGGGGATGTCGGCCTGGACCGTGCGGGCCGTGGTGTCGTCGCCGCTCACCGCGGGGGAGACGACGCGCTCGACGACGTGGAGGAAACCCTCGTCCGGCACCAGGAGGCGCGGGAACAGCGGGCCGCGGGCGGCTCGGCCGCGCCCAGGCCGGACCGGGACCCCGTTGCGCCCGCGGCCGTGGGTGCCGACGGTGGCCGGGAGCGGCGACGGCCGCACGGCCCGGCGCCCCGCCCACCGCTGCGCGCACGCCGCTCCCTCTCGCGCCGCTCCTTCTCGCCGACGCGCCCGCTGCGCTACGAGTTCCGGCGTGCCCGCGGCACCGGAGTCTGGCCGCGCACCTGCGTCGCCGTCGTCCTGGCCTCCGCGGCGATCACCCTGCTGCTGGCCCGCGTCGGTCACACCCCGCAGACCCGGCTGCTGGCCGCCTGGCCGGACGAACTGCCCCTTCCTCCCGCCGCGCTCGGCGCGGCCCTGCTGGGCGCCCTCTCCTTCGGCCACGAGTTCCGTTATCCCGCCCTCGCGGTGGACCGTGGCACCGTGCCCCGGCGGCTGGGGCTGCTCGCCGCCAAACTGCTGGTCTCGGCGACGACGGCGACGGCGCCCGCGGTCGCCGCCGTGGGCATCGACGCGCTGGTGCTGCGCCTGCTGCTCGGTGAGGAGTCCGCGGCCCTGCCACCGCGGTGGCAGTCGTCGGCGGCGGTGTGGCTCGCGCTGGTCATCGCCTGCGCGTGGGCGGGCGTTCTGGCCGCCGGACTCTTCCGGTCCGTGACCGGCGCCCTGGCCGCGGTCCTCGCGGTCCCGCTCGTCGCCGCCCCGTTGGTCGACCGGGCCGCCGGACTCATGACCCCCGGGTCCGGGCGTGGCGAAGCGTCACGGTCCGCCGGCGAACTCCTCGTCCGATGGCCCGTCGTCCGTGACGGGGCGACCGCCGAGGCGCTGCGGATGATCGGCCAACCCCTGGGTACGGCCATGCTGTTGTCGCTGGCCGCCCTGCTGTGCGGGTACCTGTGGACGAGCCTGCGCGCCGTGGCCGTTCCGCGGCTGTTCCGCGCGCGAAGGCGCCCGTTCGACAGCTCCGGCGCCCTCCGCACACCCAACTCGCCTTGGAACGTCACAATTCTTTCCGATAAGGCGTCAATTGAGACGGAGTGAGCGATCACCCTTTCGTGTGCTTTTCACCAAAGCGCTCAAGGGAGTTGGCGCCAACGCCGACAAAGGATGACGTGAGTACCCTTGCGCACACCATGATGACCGCCGCCCGCTCCGCCGACTCCGGCCTGGCCGGGCCGGGCGAACTCGACCGCTACCCCTACGCCGAAGGGCCCGCGGGTGACCGCGTCGGCGCGCCCGTCTGGGAGACGGAGCCGGAGCTCGGCCGGGTCGGCGGCCGCCGTGCCGCCGGAAGCCGCGGCCGCGGGCTGCACGGCCAACTCGTCCAGCAGCTCGGACAGATGATCGTTTCCGGAGACCTGGGCGCGGACCGCCCGCTCGTTCCCGAGGAGATCGGCCAGCGGTTCGAGGTGTCCCGCACCGTCGTCCGTGAATCACTCCGCGTGCTCGAGGCGAAGGGCCTGGTCAGCGCCCGGCCCAACGTCGGCACCCGGGTGCGTCCGGTCAGCGACTGGAACCTGCTCGACCCCGACATCATCGAATGGCGCGCCTTCGGCCCCCAGCGCGACAACCAGCGCCGGGAGCTGACCGAACTGCGCTGGACGATCGAGCCGCTCGCCGCGCGCCTGGCCGCCGGACACGGCCGCGAGGACGTCCAGCAGCGTCTCGCCGACATGGTCGAGATCATGAACCACTCGGTCGCCCAGGGAGACGCCCTCACGTTCTCCCGGGCCGACGCCGAGTTCCACTCCCTGCTGATCCAGGTCGCCGGCAACCGGATGCTGGAGCACCTGTCCGGCATCGTCTCCTCCGCCCTCCAGGTGTCCGGCGGACCGGTCACCGGATGCGACCGTCCGAGCGAGGCCTCTCTCGGGCACCACGCCAGGATCGTGGACGCCCTCGCCGCGGGGGACGGGCCGGCGGCCGAGGCCGCGATGCGGCAGCTGCTGAGCGTGCACCCGGAAGTCATGCACACGGAGACCGTGCACCCGGAGATGGAACGCGTGGTTCCGGCGCCCCGCGAGCACTGAGGGACGGGCGCGGCGCCGCCGGGGCGAGATTCCGGCGGCCCCTCCCTCCCTCCCTCCCTTTTTCCCGCCCTCTTCCTCCCCTCGCCTCCGTGGTCCCAGGGGTGAGGGGTGTCCTGCATCACGGCATCTGCGGAAAACCGTCGCTCCGTGACCGGTAATGACCGACTATCTTCGGTATTGCACCGATTCGCGGTGTGACTCGGGCCACGCAGATTGGGCGTAACGCTCGGCGGAGCAGCGCGATGACCTAAGAGGTGACAGCCGAGGAAGGAATACGGACGCCGTACCGGCGCTTGTTCCTCCCGGCCCGAGCCCGCGCCGTCGGCTCATCCCCAGGCCGCCGGTCGTCGGCTCCTGTCCTTGCGGACGGGGCCGGAAGCCGTTTTCCAACGTTCCGAGAGGTTGTTCGTGTCGGCCAGCACATCCCGTACGCTCCCGCCGGAGATCGCCGAGTCCGTCTCTCTCATGGCGCTCATCGAGCGTGGGAAGGCTGAGGGGCAGATCGGCGGCGACGACGTGCGTCGCGCTTTCGAAGCCGACCAGATTCCGGCCACTCAGTGGAAGAACGTTCTCCGCAGCCTCAACCAGATCCTCGAAGAAGAGGGTGTGACGTTGATGGTGAACGCGGCGGAGCCCAAGCGCGCCCGCAAGAGTGTCGCCGCCAAGAGCACGGCCAAGCGCACCACCACCCGCTCGGTCGCCGCCAAGCCCGCGGTGACCAAGAAGGCCGCCGCGGCTCCCGCGGTGTCCGTCGAGGAGGGTGAGGAGGCGGAGGCCGCCGCGCCCGCCAAGAAGGCCGCGGCCAAGAAGGCCACCACCGCCAAGAAGACGGCGGCCAAGAAGACCACGGCGAAGAAGACCGCGGCCAAGAAGACGGCGTCCAAGAAGGACGACCCGGAGCTGGCCGAGGAGGAGATCGAGGAGACCCCGGGCAAGGCCGCCGACGAGCCCGAGGGCGCCGAGAGCGCGGGCTTCGTGCTGTCCGACGAGGACGAGGACGACGCCCCGGCCCAGCAGGTCGCCGCCGCCGGTGCCACCGCGGACCCGGTCAAGGACTACCTCAAGCAGATCGGCAAGGTCCCGCTGCTCAACGCCGAGCAGGAGGTCGAGCTCGCCAAGCGCATCGAGGCCGGTCTGTTCGCCGAGGACAAGCTGGCGAACTCCGACAAGATCGCGCCCAAGCTCAAGCGCGAGCTGGAGATCATCGCCGAGGACGGCCGCCGCGCCAAGAACCACCTGCTGGAGGCCAACCTCCGTCTGGTCGTCTCGCTGGCCAAGCGGTACACCGGCCGCGGCATGCTCTTCCTGGACCTGATCCAGGAGGGCAACCTCGGTCTGATCCGCGCCGTCGAGAAGTTCGACTACACCAAGGGCTACAAGTTCTCCACGTACGCCACCTGGTGGATCCGTCAGGCGATCACCCGCGCCATGGCCGACCAGGCCCGCACCATCCGTATCCCGGTGCACATGGTCGAGGTCATCAACAAGCTGGCCCGCGTCCAGCGTCAGATGCTCCAGGACCTGGGCCGCGAGCCCACCCCGGAGGAGCTGGCCAAGGAACTCGACATGACCCCGGAGAAGGTCATCGAGGTCCAGAAGTACGGCCGCGAGCCCATCTCGCTGCACACCCCGCTCGGCGAGGACGGCGACAGCGAGTTCGGTGACCTGATCGAGGACTCCGAGGCGGTCGTGCCGGCCGACGCGGTCAGCTTCACCCTGCTCCAGGAGCAGCTGCACTCCGTCCTGGACACGCTCTCCGAGCGTGAGGCTGGCGTGGTCTCCATGCGCTTCGGTCTCACCGACGGGCAGCCGAAGACGCTCGACGAGATCGGCAAGGTCTACGGCGTGACGCGTGAGCGCATCCGCCAGATCGAGTCCAAGACGATGTCGAAGCTGCGTCACCCGTCGCGCTCGCAGGTCCTGCGCGACTACCTGGACTGATCGGACCGGATCACCCGGCCGGTCACGACCGGTCGTGAAACGACGCGAAGGCCCGGCTCCACTCCGGTGGAGCCGGGCCTTCGCGTCGTCCGACCTGTGGAGGAAGGCCCGCCTGGATTACTTTGGGTCGACACATGGTCGACCCGGAGTGAGGGATGTTATGCGTTTTCTCCCAGCCGTGGGGGTCGCGGCGGTGGCCTCGTCGCTGGCGGCGCTGGTGCCGGCCGCGCCGGCGGCGGCCGACGCCGAGTCCGTCCGCGGGGCCGCGTCGCGGGTCGTCGTCGGCGGGTTCCCGGTGGAGGTGGAGCAGGCCCCGTGGACCGTGGCGATCTCCAGCCGGGCGCTCTTCGGCACGACGCGGGCGGGGCACTTCTGCGGCGGCGCGGTGATCGGCGCCAGGACCGTCCTGACGGCCGCGCACTGCCTGGGGGAGAGCGTCCTCGGCAGAGCGCCGCAGCAGGTCCCCGACCTCACGGTGATCGCGGGACGTTCCGAGCTGACCGGCCGAGGAGGCCAGGAGATCCGGGTGCGGGACACCTGGGTGAATCCGGAGTACGACGACGTCACGAACGCCGGCGATTTCGCGGTGCTCACGCTGGCGGAGCCGCTGCCGCGGAGCTCGGTCGTGAAGGCGGCGCCCGCCGGGGACGGCGCCTACCGGCCGGGGACGGCCGCCACGGTCTACGGCTGGGGCGATGTCACCGGGTCCGGCGCCTACGCGCGGTCACTGCGCGCGGCGCGGGTGCACGTGCTGGAGGACGCCTACTGCCAGGAGGCCTACCCGGGAGGCGCTGAGGGCGCCTACACGCCCGGCGCGATGCTGTGCGCCGGAGAGCCCGGCGGCGGCCCCGACGCCTGTCAGGGGGACAGTGGAGGCCCTCTGGTGGCCAAGGGCCGGCTGATCGGGCTGGTCTCCTGGGGCAGCGGGTGCGGGCAGTCCCGCAAGCCCGGGGTCTACACGAGGGTGTCCGAGGTCGTGCGGACGCTGGCGCGGCGGCCCTGAGGTCCTGCCGGACGGCGGAGCGGGAACCCGGCCGGGTCGGACAGGGCCGGAAGGGGGACGACGGGCCCCGGGACGAGCAGAGGCGGCCGACCTCCCTGGTGGGGGAGGCGACCGCCTTTGTCACCCTGCCTGTGCCGGGTTAGCTCGTCGTGGGACGGAGTGTCGGCGCTCTCAGCGCTCTCCGTCGGGGTCGGCTGCCGGGCCGGAGGACGTCAGTCGCTCCGTCTCGTCCTGTATCTCGGCGGCGATCTTCTTGAGTTCCGGCTCGAACTTGCGGCCGTGGTGGGCGCAGAAGAGCAGTTCTCCGCCGCTCAGCAGGACGACGCGCAGGTATGCCTGGGCGCCGCAGCGGTCGCAGCGATCGGCGGCCGTCAGCGGGCTCGCGGGGGTCAGAACAGTAGTCACGTCGCCTCTTCTCTAGCTCGACGAGCTGTCGTACCAGGGTCAACATCCAACCAGGCCGAAAACGTTCCCGCTCGCGGCTTTTCCTCGAAAGATTTCTCAGCGAGGCGGCTGTCTGCTGCCGGTTGGCGGCGAATGTGCCGTAGTGCGTGTCTTGGTGCCGTACGGGTTCGCGCTTCTTCCAGTGTCGGTCCTCCGGCGACCGAACGCCGCTTGTTGAGGAGGACGTGCCCGGAGCCTAAAGGGTTCATGCCTGCCGCGGAACGTGATGTGTGCTTCACTCCTCCGGGGTATCGAACGGGCATACGATTCTGGATTAGGGTTTGACCGGGGACGAGGGTGGCGTTACACCGGCCTCATCAGGCCTCGGTACTCTCTGGAGCGGCGACCGAGCCGTGAGGCGTCCCCTGGCGACGCCAAGACATGCCCAGAAAAATTCAGCGAGGAGCGAACCGCGTGACCGCCGACACGTCCGTGCCGTCCACAGCGTTGCTGACCGGAGCAGATCGGGACGGTTCCAACTACACCGCGCGGCACCTTCTCGTCCTGGAGGGACTCGAGGCCGTCCGCAAGCGCCCCGGCATGTACATCGGCTCCACGGACAGCCGTGGCCTGATGCACTGCCTGTGGGAGATCATCGACAACTCCGTCGACGAGGCCCTGGGCGGCCACTGCGACCACATCGAGGTCATCCTCCACGACGACGCCTCGGTCGAGGTCCGGGACAACGGCCGCGGCATCCCCGTGGACGTCGAGCCCAAGACCGGCCTCTCCGGTGTCGAGGTCGTGATGACCAAGCTGCACGCCGGCGGCAAGTTCGGCGGCGGCTCCTACGCGGCCTCCGGCGGCCTGCACGGCGTCGGCGCCTCCGTGGTGAACGCCCTCTCGGCCCGGCTGGACGTGGAGGTGGACCGCGACGGGCACACCCATGCGATCGGTTTCCGCCGCGGTGTCCCGGGGGAGTTCTCCGGACGGGGCGAGAGTGCGAAGTTCCAGCCCGGCAGCGGCCTGCGCAAGGCGCGCAAGATCCCCAAGAGCCGCACCGGCACCCGCGTCCGCTACTGGGCGGACCGCCAGATCTTCCTCAAGGACGCCAAGCTCTCGCTGGAGAACCTGCACCAGCGCGCCCGGCAGACCGCCTTCCTGGTCCCCGGCCTCACCATCGTGGTGCGCGACGAGTTCGGCCTCGGCGAGGGCGGGAGCAAGGGCGAGGAGTCGTTCCGCTACGACGGCGGCATCAGCGAGTTCTGCGAGTACCTCGCCTCCGACCGCCCGATCTGCGACGTGCTGCGCTTCTCGGGCCAGGGCACCTTCAAGGAGACCGTGCCGGTCCTCGACGAGTACGGGCAGATGACCCCGACCGAGGTCACCCGGGAGCTCGGGGTGGACGTCGCGATGCGCTGGGGCACCGGTTACGACACCACGCTCCGGTCCTTCGTCAACATCATCGCCACGCCCAAGGGCGGCACCCACGTGGCCGGATTCGAGCAGGCCGTCGCCCGCACGATGAACGAGGTGCTGCGCTCCAAGAAGATGCTCCGCGTCGCCGAGGACGACATCGTCAAGGACGACGCCATGGAGGGCATGACCGCGGTGGTCACGGTCCGCCTCGCCGAACCGCAGTTCGAGGGGCAGACCAAGGAGGTGCTGGGCACCTCGGCGGCCCGCCGGGTGGTCAACCAGGTCGTCTCCAAGGAGCTCAAGGCGTTCCTGACCTCGGCCAAGCGGGACGCGGCCCAGCAGGCGCGCTCGGTCCTGGAGAAGGCCGTGGCGGCCGCGCGCACCCGGATCGCGGCCCGTCAGCACAAGGACGCCCAGCGCCGCAAGACGGCCCTGGAGTCCTCCTCGCTCCCGGCGAAGCTGGCCGACTGCCGCAGCGACGACGTGGACCGCAGCGAGCTCTTCATCGTCGAGGGCGACTCCGCCCTCGGCACCGCGAAGCTCGCCCGCAACTCCGAGTTCCAGGCGCTCCTGCCGATCCGGGGCAAGATCCTCAACGTGCAGAAGTCGTCGGTCAGCGACATGCTGAAGAACGCCGAGTGCGGCGCGATCATCCAGGTCATAGGGGCCGGGTCGGGGCGCACCTTCGACATCGACGCGGCGCGTTACGGCAAGATCATCATGATGACCGACGCCGACGTGGACGGCTCGCACATCCGCTGCCTGCTGCTGACCCTCTTCCAGCGCTACATGCGTCCCATGGTCGAGGCCGGCCGGGTCTTCGCGGCGGTGCCGCCGCTGCACCGGATCGAGCTGGTCCAGCCCAAGCGCGGCCAGGACAAGTACGTGTACACCTACTCGGACCGTGAGCTGCGCGAGACGCTGCTCGAGTTCGAGCGCAAGGGTGTCCGGGTCAAGGACTCCATCCAGCGCTACAAGGGCCTGGGCGAGATGGACGCCGACCAGCTCGCGGAGACCACGATGGACCCGCGGCACCGCACGCTGCGGCGGATCAACCTCTCCGACCTGGAGGCGGCCGAACAGGTCTTCGACCTCCTGATGGGCAACGACGTGGCCCCCCGCAAGGAGTTCATCTCCAGCTCCGCCGCGACCCTGGACCGTTCCCGGATCGACGCCTGACGGGCGCCGCCCGCCCGGCCGCACCGTCGCCCGCCTCCGCCCGGACGTCCCTGGACGGCCGGACGGAGGCGCGTCCGGCCCGGGCCGTCTCCCGCCGCGTGCGTGACCTCCTGGGTCGGCACGTGCGTCACCCGTGCGGGAGCAACGCCTGTGACCGTTGACCTTTCGGTCACCTGATGGGGTGAGAGATCTGCCGAAAGAGTCCGGGAAGTTCACGGTCTGTCCATCATTGTTCCTACGGCCGAATGGAGCCGTGGGACAAGGAGATTTCGGTGAACAAGCACGACGGTCGCGACACCGGAGAGGTGCGGTTCGACGACCCCTGGTACGACGCACTCGCCTTTGGCTGGGGTGAGACGGACGGCACGGGGGAACAGACTCCCGCGGTGCCGGCCGCGCGCCAGGTGCGGGAGGAGAGCCGCGACCGCGCGGCCGCCGACGTCTACCTGGAGGTGCAGCGCAGCGCAGCCTTCCAGGAGGTGCGCAGCCGCTACCGGAAGTTCGTGGTTCCCGCCTTCGTCTCCTTCTTCCTCTGGTACGTCGCCTACGTGGTCGCCGCCACCACGGCGGTGGACTTCATGGCCACCCCGGTGGCGGGCTCGGTGAACGTGGCCATGCTCGCCGGGCTCGGCCAGTTCCTCACCACCTTCGCCCTGACCTGGGCATACGCCCGCCACGCCCGGCTCCGCCGGGACCGCGCGGCCCTCCAGCTGCGCTGGGACACCCAGGAGCTCACCCGCGGCGCCCGGGGCGGTGCGGCATGACGGGCAACCACCAGTCCCTCGTCCTGGTCCTCTTCAGCGTCTTCGTGGCGGTCACCCTCGGCATCACCACCTGGGCCGGCCGTAACCGGCACGGTTCGACCGAGGAGTTCTACACGGGGAGCCGCCTCTTCTCCCCGGTGGAGAACGGCCTGGCCATCGCCGGCGACTACATGTCGGCCGCGTCGTTCCTCGGCATCTCCGGGCTGATCGCCCTCTTCGGCTACGACGGCATGCTCTACTCGGTCGGCTTCCTGGTCGCCTGGCTGGTCGTCCTGCTGCTGGTGGCCGAGCTGGTCCGCAACTGCGGCCGGTTCACGCTGGCGGACGTGCTCGCGGCCCGGATGCGGGAGCGTCCGGTGCGGATCGCGGCCGGCACCTCCTCGGTGATCGTCTCGGTCCTCTACCTGGTCGCCCAGATGGTCGGCGCCGGCAGCCTGGTCGCCCTGCTCCTGGGCGGTACGGGCAGTGCGGCCCAGACCTGGACGGTCATCGGCGTCGGCGCCCTGATGGTCGTCTACGTGTCCCTGGGCGGTATGCGGGCCACCACCTGGATCCAGATCGTGAAGGCCGTCCTGCTGCTGGTGGGCACGCTGGTGCTGGGTGTCCTGGTGATGGTCCGCTTCGGCGGCGACTTCAACGCGCTGCTCAGCTCCGCCGCCGACAACAGCGGCTTCGGCGCGGCCTTCCTGGCTCCGGGCCTGGAGTACGGCGGGAGCTGGACGGACCGGCTGGACTTCATCAGCCTGGGCCTCGCGCTGGTCCTCGGCACGGCCGGGCTCCCGCACATCCTGTCGCGCTTCTACACCGTGCCCACGGCCCGCGCCGCCCGCCGCTCCGTGGTGTGGGCGATCGGCCTGATCGGCGGTTTCTACCTGATGACGATCCTGCTGGGCTTCGGCGCCGCGGCGATCGTCGGCAGCGACGAGGTCCGCAGGTCGAACGAGGCCGGCAACACCGCGGTGCCCCTGCTGGCCCTGAACCTGGGCGGCGGAGCCGACTCGACGGGCGGTCCGGTGCTGTTCGCGGTGGTGGCGGCGGTCGCCTTCGCCACCATCCTCGCGGTGGTCGCCGGCGTGACGCTCTCCTCGTCCGCGTCGGTCGCGCACGACCTGTACGCCTCGTTCCGCCGTAAGGGCGCCAAGCAGCGCAGCGAGGTCGCGGTGGCCCGCGTCGCCGCGGTGGGCATCGGCGTCGTCGCGATCGGCCTCAGCCTGCTGTCCGGCGGACTGAACGTCGCCTTCCTGGTCGGTCTCGCCTTCGCCGTGGCGGCCTCGGCCAACCTTCCGGTGCTGCTGTTCACGCTCTTCTGGCGCCGCTTCACCACCCGGGGCGCCATCTGGTCGGTGTACGGGGGCCTCGTCCCGGCGGTGGCGCTCGTCGTCTTCTCGCCGGTCGTCTCCGGCCGGCCGACGTCCATGTTCCCCGGCGCGGACTTCGCGTTCTTCCCCCTGGAGAACCCGGGCCTGATCTCCATCCCGCTGGGCTTCGTGGCGGGATGGGTCGGCACGGTGACCTCCTCCGAGGAGCCGGACGAGGCGAAGCACGCCGAGACCGAGGTGCGGTCGCTGACCGGAGCGGGAGCGGTCTGACCCCGACCCCGCGCCCTCGGGGGCGCCCCGGCCGTCTTTCGGGTGCCGGAGACCTGCCGGGAGCCCGGCGCACGCAGGTGGGTGCGCCGGGCTCCCGGCCGTCCGCGACGTCACCGCCGTCCAGGGCGGTCAGGTCGTCTCGCGCACCTCGACGACGTCCATACGCGCGGGAGAGCCGAGCGGCGCCCCACAGCTCTGCGGGCGGGGCGGCGCGGCCGCCGCCTCGGCGACGACCACGCGCCATCGGCGGCCGTCGGCGTGCGTCACGACGACCTCCCACAGCGGCGGGTCCTGCTCGGCGGCGCCTGCCGGGACCCGGTGGACGCCAGTGACGTCCAGGGCGTCCGCGAAGGTCTCCCCGATCCGTGTCCGCACGGCCAGTTCCGCCGCCTGACCCGGCCGCGCCCAGGCCGAGCGGCCCCGGCAGTGCTCGGTGACCACCTGACCGTCCCTGGCGCGGTGCAGGATCTCCTTCACGGCCGGTGCGTCGACCCGGCCGTACGCGTACCCGTGCGGCAGGACCAGCAGGGTGGGCGAGAAGCGGTGGCCACCGAGGTGGGTGATCTCCCAGGTGCCCGTCACATGGGAGGCGGCGAGTTCGGCGGCGAGCGGCCGGCCCAGCAGGGCGCAGCAGCGGTCCCGCCGTCCGTTGGTGCACACGAACGCCAGAGGGAAGCCGGTGTGCGGCGACGCATCGGGCAGGGCGGCGCCGAAGGCCTCCGGCTCGCCGCGGCCGAGTGCCGCGAAGTCGATGTCCAGCAGTCGCTCGGGCTCGCGGGTGAGGGCGCCCAGCACCCAGTCGTTGCGGGGGGCCGTGTGCGCGGCGTACACCCGCCGCAGCGGGGGAGTCCCGTGGTCCGCGTGCGGCCCGGGTCGCCGGATCAGGGCGACCCGCACCCCGCTGCCCTCCGCGGCGTCCTCCAGGGCACGCCCCAGCGCGGGGTCCAGCCGGCTCTCCGTGAGCGCCTTGGGCCCCCAGGGACCGGGCTGCTCGACCAGCAGCCACGTCCGCGCGTGCACCGCGGTCCCGGCGATCGGCTCGTCCAGGGCCCGTGACACGGTTGCGCACCTACTCACACAGGTGAGCCTAACCTGGCTGGTGGGACGCGTGCGGTCTGGCGGGGCGCGTTCGGGGGACGGAGGGGAAAGCGTGGGTGGCCCCGACGCCGCCTTCGCGCCGGGGCCACCCACGTGGCTGTCGGTGCTACACGTCGGGGATGTCCGCCTTGGCTCGTACCAGGGTCTCGCGGCTGATCACGACGATCCGCTCGTAGTCCGCCCGTGCCGCGTCCGAGGGGAGATGGCTGTCCAGATCCGCCGTCGCCTCGGTGCCGATGACGGCGAAGTTGCCGTCCTCCAGCTCGAAGATGTCGGGGCAGGTCGCACCGTTGACGCTGCCTCTCTCACGTGGAGACGCACCGATACGGCGGAGGATCTTGCTCACTGTTGAGTTTCCCTTTCGACCAAGGCGTGGAGGTGCGCGCGCCCGTGCCCAGCTCGGGAAACCCTCGTGGGGTGCGGGTGGTACTTGTGGCGTGACTGTCTTGTGGAGCAGTTTGGTACGCGATCGCCAGACGGGGCCCGTGCGCGTGGTGAACAACGAGGAGCGTAGCGGTTGGCATCCGCCCGGGAGAGTGAAATGGCAGGTCGGCGTGCGTCTTCGCCACCGAGTCACAGCCTCCGTCGGCTGCGTCCGCATGCCTGGCTCAGTGCTCGTCCTCCGACTCGGACGGTTGGATGCCGACCACCCACCAGTCTTCGTCCTCCGCCTGCTCCAGCTCCTGCAGCAGACCGTCGATCAATGCGCCGAGCTGGGCCTCTTCCGTGGAGGGCGGCAGACTCACCCGGTGGTGTCGGGTGTCGTGCCAGTACTCCCTGAACGGAGCGTTCTGCAGGGTGCTCCGGGCGAAGCCGAAGAACTCCTCCTTGGTCATGTTGCCGATGCGGTAGTAGAACAGCATGTTCGTGTACAGGGCGTTGGCGAAGAGGTACTGGCGGCGTTTGCGAGGGGTGAGGCCGGGGCCCTCGTAGACGTCGAGGACCTCGGCGAGGTCGGGGTCGTCGATGGCCTTGCTGAGGAGCGCCCAATGCTGACGCTGCTGGCTCGTGAGGTTGACCTCGCGTCGCATGGCGCGTGTCTGGGTCAGGTGCTGGTCCAATGCCGCCCGGAGTTCGTCGAGCGCCCGGCGCTGGACGGCGGTCGCGGTGATCGCGCCGGCGGCGGCGCCGAGGCACGCCACCGCCAGTGAGCGTAAAAACTGTGTGGCCATGTCAATCCCCCGTATCGGACGACCCCGCGCCGGTCGTCGGGTCGGTGCGGGTCGACACGGGCGGGGACCGGCGGGCGGTGGGCGATGCTGCGTGCTGCCGCTCCCCAGGATCCCGAGCGGCTCTGATCGGCGGGAGGCGGAGAGGGAGGCGCACGGAGGGACGTGCGGGTCACCCGGACCGGCGCCATGCTGAAACGTTTGCCCATCGGTGGCAGCGAACAATCGTTCACCGGAAGCCGTTTCGCAGGCCTCATATCCTGGCGGCGGCACTGGGAGTCGATCGGAAGTGAGCAGCGTGCGCCGGGGCGCGCGGTGCGACGAGAGAGGGCGCGTCATGAGCAGTGGGACCCCGCACACCCCGCAGATTCCGGTCGTCGTGCTGGCGGGGTTCCTGGGGGCGGGGAAGACCACCCTCCTGAACCACCTGCTGCACAACAGCGGCGGCAGCCGCATCGGCGTGGTGGTGAACGACTTCGGCGCGATCGAGATCGACGCCCTGGCGGTGGCCGGCGCGCTGGGCGACTCCACCGTGTCGCTGGGCAACGGCTGCCTGTGCTGCGCCGTGGACGTCGGGGAACTGGACGAGTACCTGGGCAGGCTGGCCCGGTCGCCCTCGGGGATCGACGTGATCGTGATCGAGGCGAGCGGGCTGGCGGAGCCGCAGGAACTGGTGCGGATGGTGCTGGCCAGCGAGCAGCCGGAGGTCGTCTACGGCGGGCTGGTGGAGGTGGTGGACGCGGCCGAGTTCGGGGAGACCCGGGAGCGGCACCCGGAGATCGACCGTCACCTGGCCCTCGCCGACCTGGTGGTGGTCAACAAGACCGACCGGGCGAAGGACGTGGAGGCCGTGCTGCGCACGGTGCGGGAGGCGGCCGACGGGGCCGCCGTGGTGCGGGCGACGCACGGGCGCGTCGACCCGGACTTCCTGTTCGACTGCCGGCCGTCGCAGGAGCGGGTCGGGCAGCTGTCCTTCGACGACGTGGACCTCTACGGCGACGGCGACGGCAGCGGCGGCGAGCACGGCGAGGGGGACGAGCAGCGCGCCGAGGGGAACGGGCACGGCGGGCACCTGCATGCCGGGTACGAGAGCGTGTCCTTCACGTCGGCGCGGGCGATGGACCCGCGGCGGCTGATGCGGTTCCTCGACGAGCGGCCCCACGGGCTGTACCGGATCAAGGGGTACGTGGACTTCGGCGCGTACGACCCGGGCAACCGGTACCTGGTGCACGCCGTCGGGCGGTTCCTGCGCTTCTACCCCGAGCCGTGGAAGCGGCGGGAGGAGCGGGGCACCGCCCTGGTGCTCATCGGGTCCGGGATCGACGCGGCGGGGCTGGAGAAGGAGCTCGCCGGCTGCGTGGGCGGGACGCCCGGGGAGGCGGACGAGCACGGCATGTGGGGCGTGCTGCGGTACGTGCAGGGGGAGGACGACGCGGACCTGGTGGCGCCCGAGGACGACGCGGAGCTGGTCACGCCCGAGGAGTAGCCCCCGGGCGGGGAACGGCAGGGCCCCCCGCGAAGGTCGCGGAGGGCCCTGGCGGAGGCGGTCAGGTCACGCGGGACCGGCGGCCACCGCGACCGTCTTCGGCAGGCCCACGCCCGAACCGTCGCGTCGCGGATCCATCTCCGGCACCTCGGCCGGCATGCCGTTCTTCTGCGCGGCGTGCACCGGTGCCGGGCCCGCCCAGGCGAGGGAGAGACAGTCCTCGCCCTTGAGGAAGCGCTGGCAGCGCACGCCGCCGGTGGCCCGGCCCTTGCGCGGGTACTGGTCGAACGGCGTCAGCTTGGCCGTGGTCTGCACCGAGTCGTCGAGCGTGCCGCGCGAGCCGGCGACGGTCAGGACCACCGCCTCCTGGCCCGGGTCCACCGCGGTGAACGAGATGACCTTGGCGCCGTCCGCCAGCTTGATGCCGGCCACGCCGCCCGCCGGGCGGCCCTGCGGGCGGACCAGGGAGGCCTGGAAGCGCAGCAGTTGGGCGTCGTCGGTGATGAAGACCAGGTCCTCGTCGCCGGTGCGCAGCTCCACCGCGCCGACGATCCGGTCGCCCTCCTTGAGGCCGATGACCTCGAGTTCGTCCTTGCCCGCCGGATAGTCCGGCACCACGCGCTTGACGATGCCCTGCAGCGTGCCGACCGCGAGGCCGGGGGAGGACTCGTTCAGCGAGGTCAGGCAGATCACCGTCTCGTCGTCCTCGAAGGAGACGAACTCGGCGAGCGGGGCGCCTCCGGAGAGGTTGGGCGTGGTGCCCGCCGCGATCTCGGGGAGCATCGGCAGGTCGACCACGTTGACGCGCAGCAGCCGCCCGGTGGAGGTGACCACGCCGATCTCGCCGCGCGCGGTGGTGTCCACCGCGGAGACGATCACGTCGTGCTTGACCCGCTTGGCGTTCTTGACGGCGGGGAAGGGGTCGGCGTCGGCCGTGCGGGCCAGCAGGCCGGTGGAGGAGAGCAGCACCCGGCACGGGTCGTCCGCCACCTGGAGCGGCAGGGCGGCCGGGGTGTCCGCGGACTCCAGCAGCACGGTGCGCCGCGGGGTGCCGAACTTCTTAGCGACGGCGGCCAGTTCGGCGGAGACCAGCTTGCGCAGCTCGGCGTCCGAGTCGAGGATCCGGGTCAGCTCCGCGATCTCCGCGGTGAGCCGCTCCTTCTCCGCCTCCAGCTCGATGCGGTCGAACTTGGTGAGGCGGCGCAGCGGTGTGTCGAGGATGTACTGGGTCTGGATCTCCGACAGCGCGAAGGCCTCCATCAGGCGCTGCTTGGCCTGGGCGGAGTTGTCGCTGGAGCGGATCAGTCGGATGACCTCGTCGATGTCGATGAGCGCGGTCAGCAGGCCCTCGACCAGGTGCAGCCGGTCGCGCTTCTTGCCGCGGCGGAACTCCGAGCGGCGGCGCACCACGGTGAAGCGGTGGTCGAGGTAGACCTCGAGGAGCTCCTTGAGGCCGAGCGTGAGCGGCTGGCCGTCCACCAGGGCGACGTTGTTGATGCCGAAGGACTCCTCCATCGGCGTCAGCTTGTACAGCTGCTCCAGCACGGCCTCGGGGACGAAGCCGTTCTTGATCTCGATGACCAGGCGCAGGCCGTGCTCGCGGTCGGTGAGGTCCTTGACGTCGGCGATGCCCTGGACCTTCTTGGAGCTCACCAGGTCCTTGATCTTGGCGATCACCTTCTCCGGGCCCACCGAGAAGGGGAGTTCGGTGACGACCAGGCCCTTGCGGCGGGCGGTGACCTGCTCGACGGCGACCGTCGCGCGGATCTTGAAGGTGCCGCGGCCCTTCTCGTAGGCGTCGCGGATGCCGGACAGGCCGACGACGCGGCCGCCGGTGGGCAGGTCCGGGCCGGGAACGTGCTTCATCAGCGCGTCGAGGTCGGCGTGGGGGTACCGGATCAGGTGCCGGGCGGCGGCGACGACCTCGCCGAGGTTGTGCGGCGGCATGTTGGTCGCCATGCCCACGGCGATGCCGGAGGCGCCGTTGACCAGCAGGTTCGGGAAGGCGGCGGGCAGCGCCACCGGCTCCCGCTCCTGGCCGTCGTAGTTGGGCTGGAAGTCGACCGTGTTCTCGTCGATCGACTCCGTCATCAGGCTCGTCGCGTCGGCCATCCGGGCTTCGGTGTACCGCATGGCGGCCGGCGGGTCGTCGTTGCCGAGGGAACCGAAGTTGCCGTGGCCGTCGACCAGCGGGACGCGCATGGAGAACGGCTGGGCGAGCCGGACCAGCGCGTCGTAGATCGACGTGTCGCCGTGCGGGTGGAGCTTGCCCATGACCTCGCCGACGACGCGGGCGCACTTCACGTACCCGCGGTCGGGGCGCAGGCCCATCTCGTTCATCTGGTAGACGATCCGCCGGTGCACCGGCTTGAGACCGTCACGCGCGTCGGGCAGCGCGCGGGAGTAGATGACCGAGTAGGCGTACTCGAGGAAGGAGCCCTGCATTTCGTCCACGACGTCGATGTCGAGGATCCGCTCCTCGAAAGCATCGTCATCGGGTCGCGCTGTCTTCGTGCTGCGGCGGGCCATCGCTGCCGGGCTCCTTCACGGTCTTGCGAGCATGAACGGGGACTGTCGCGCACCATTGTGGCCCTCGCCGCCGACACCTGGGACCGCGCCCCCGCCGGTGACGCCCCGGGACGGGCGCCCGGGGCTCAGGCCCGGCGCAGGCTGTCGATCATTCCTCCCCATTCGGGCCCGTCCCACTCGATCACGACGGCGGAGCCGTCGGACTTCATCTTCAGGGTTCCCTTCGTGCGCGCGGGGTCCGGCTTCGCGCAGTCCAGGGTGATCCGCGGCTTGTCGGTGCCGACGCCCTCGAGGGAGCCCGGGCAGGCGAGCTCGCCGGTGGTGACGACCTTCTCCCCGGTGATCTTCAACGTCTCGACGGGGCTGTCGTTGATGGGGCGCCAGGTGCCGTCGAACCCCTGCTCCGGGGCCGCGGCCTGCGAGGACCGCTCGGCCGGCTGCGAGGCCTTCGAAGCGGCCTTCGAGGCGGCCGGGCCCTTCGCCCCGTCGTCGCCGTCGGAGCCGGAGCAGCCGGAGAGGAGCAGAGCGCCCAGCCCCAGAAGGGCGGCGGCGGTCAAGGCCTTGCGCATGGAACGTCCTTTCACTTCATTCACGGCGGACGACGCCGACCGGTGGACGGCGCCCATCCCAGCACACCCGCGCGTCCCGGGGCGATCGGGGTCGCGGCCGCCGGAGCGGCCGTCCAGGCGGCGGGAGAAGCTCCCGGCGGGGCCACCGCGCGGCCGTCCAGGCGGCGGGAGAAGCTCCCGACGGGCCGGAGTGTCCCCGGATCGGGCGGCAATGTGACGTATCGGGAACCTCACGGCAACCGCCCTCGGTTGCATAGAGTGACAGGCAGTCCGGACATACAAGTTTCAGGCGAGCGAAGGGACGTACATGCCCATGGGTCACACGGCCACAGCCGAGGCAGGCTCAGGAGGCCTCACAGCTACCGAGCACCGCCTTGCCAACGGGCTCCGCGTGGTGCTCTCGGAGGATCACCTGACCCCGGTCGCCGCGGTGTGCCTCTGGTACGACGTCGGCTCCCGGCACGAGGTCCAGGGCCGCACCGGCCTCGCCCACCTCTTCGAGCACCTGATGTTCCAGGGTTCGGCCCAGGTGAAGGGCAACGGTCACTTCGAGCTGGTGCAGGGAGCCGGAGGTTCCCTCAACGGCACCACCAGCTTCGAGCGCACCAACTACTTCGAGACCATGCCGGCCCACCAGCTGGAGCTCGCGCTCTGGCTGGAGGCCGACCGGATGGGCTCCCTGCTCACCGCCCTCGACGACGAGTCGATGGAGAACCAGCGCGACGTCGTCAAGAACGAGCGCCGCCAGCGGTACGACAACGTCCCCTACGGCACGGCCTTCGAGAAGATCTTCGCGCTGGCCTACCCCGAGGGCCACCCGTACCACCACACCCCGATCGGCTCCATGGCCGACCTGGACGCCGCCACCCTGGAGGACGCCCGCGCGTTCTTCCGCACCTACTACGCGCCCAACAACGCGGTGCTGTCGGTGGTCGGCGACATCGACCCCGAGCAGACCCTGGCCTGGGTCGAGAAGTACTTCGGCTCCATCGCCTCCCACGACGGCAAGCCCGCCCCGCGGGACGGAGCGCTGCCGGAGGTCGTCGGCGGGGAGATCCGCGAGGTCGTCCGCGAGGAGGTCCCGGCCCGCGCCCTGATGGCCGGCTACCGCCTGCCCGAGGACGGCACCCGCGCCTGCGACGCCGCCGACGTGGCGCTGACCATCCTCGGCTACGGCGAGTCCTCCCGCCTCTACAACCGCCTGGTGCGCCGCGACCGCACCGCGGTGACGGCCGGATTCGGCCTGCTGCGGCTGGCCGGAGCGCCCTCGCTGGGCTGGCTGGACGTCAAGACCTCCGGCGACGTCGAGGTGCCGGTGATCGAGGCCGCCGTCGACGAGGAGCTCGCCCGGCTCGCCGCCGAGGGCCCGACGGCCGAGGAGATGGAGCGCGCCCAGGCGCAGCTCGAGCGCGAGTGGCTGGACCGCCTCGGCACGGTCTCCGGCCGCGCCGACGAACTGTGCCGGTACGCCGTCCTGTTCGGCGACCCGCAGCTCGCGCTGACCGCCGTGGAGCGGGTGCTGGAGGTGACGCCGGAGGAGGTCCAGGAGGTCGCCAAGGCCCGCCTGCGCCCCGACAACCGGGCGGTCCTGGTGTACGAACCGATCACTCCCGAGGGCGCGGACGCCGAAGGCGACGAGGACGAAGAGGAGGAGGCCAAGTGACCGACCTGGCCACCATGGAGTTCCACCCCCAGCCGCAGGCCGGCGAGCCCAAGCCGTGGGCGTTCCCCGCGCCCGAGCGCGGCGCCCTCGACAACGGCCTGACCGTCCTGCGCTGCCACCGCCCCGGCCAGCAGGTCGTGGCCGTCGAGGTGCTGCTGGACGCCCCGCTGGACGCCGAGCCGCTCGGCCTGGACGGCGTCGCCACCATCATGGCGCGCGCCTTCGCCGAGGGCACCGACAAGCACTCCGCCGAGGACTTCGCCGCCGAACTCGAGCGGTGCGGCGCCACGCTGGACATGCACGCCGACCACCCCGGCGTGCGGGTCTCCCTGGAGGTCCCCGCCTCCCGGCTGCCCAAGGCGCTGGGCCTGCTGGCCGACGCGCTGCGCGCCCCGGCGTTCGCCGAGGACGAGGTCTCCCGCCTGGTGCGCAACCGGCTCGACGAGATCCCGCACGAGCTGGCCAACCCGGCCCGCCGTGCCGCCAAGGAGCTGTACAAGGAGCTCTTCCCGGCGAACTCGCGGATGGCGCGCCCCCGTCAGGGCACCGAGGACACCGTCGAGAAGATCGACGCGGCCGCCGTGCGCGCCTTCTACGAGCGGCACGTCCGTCCGGCCACCTCGACCGCCGTGGTGGTCGGCGACCTCACCGGCGTCGACCTGGACGCCCTGCTGGCCGAGACGCTGGGCGCCTGGAAGGGCTCCCAGGCCGCCCCGCGCGCGGTGCCGGCGGTGACGTCGGACGACACCGGCCGCGTGGTGATCGTGGACCGTCCCGGCTCCGTCCAGACCCAGTTGCTGATCGGCCGCACCGGCCCGGACCGGCACGACCGGGTCTGGCCGGCCCAGGTGCTCGGCACCTACTGCCTGGGCGGCACGCTCACCTCCCGTCTGGACAAGGTGCTGCGCGAGGAGAAGGGCTACACGTACGGCGTCCGCGCCTTCGGGCAGGTCCTGCGCTCCGCCCCCGACGGTTCGGGCGCCGCGATGCTGGCGATCAGCGGCTCGGTGGACACCCCCAACACCGGCCCCGCGCTGCAGGACCTGTGGCAGGTGCTGCGCACCCTCGCCGAGGGCGGCCTGACCGACGCCGAGCGGGACACCGCCGTGCAGAACCTGGTGGGCGTGGCGCCGCTGAAGTACGAGACGGCCGCCGCGGTCGCCGGCACGCTGGCCGACCAGGTGGAACAGCACCTGCCGGACGACTTCCAGGCGACGCTCTATCAGCAGCTCGTCGCCACCGGCACGGTGGAGGCCACCGCGGCCGTGGTGAGCGCCTTCCCGGTGGACCGTCTGGTGACGGTCCTGGTCGGCGACGCCGCGCAGATCGCCGGCCCGGTGCGGGAGCTGGGCATCGGCGAGGTGACCGTGGTGAGCGCCGAGTAGCGGCCCGTTCAGGGCGGTTTCGGGCCCCGGTGAGCCTTACGGCCGCCGGGGCCCGCTTCGTTCGGTCCGGCGCCGGCTCGTCCGGGAGCCGTGCGATGCGCGTAGAAGGGTCCGGTTTGCCCTGTGGCGTGCGCTACAAAAGTCTTGATCCGTTTGTTATCCGATTGATCACCCAACTAGCTTCGATCCGGCTGCCCGCCACACCTGTGCTCCGCATCCGCGGCGCCGGGCAGTCATCGCCTAATCCCCGTACGGCGCGAGCCAGGGGAGCCGGGGACCCAACCGAGCGGTACCCCTGGGGTGAATCGGGCGCCTTCCGTCACGCGGGAGGAACCCGTAGGAGACCTTCCTGCTCCGAACCCGACAGCTAACCCGGCAGGCGAGAGGGAAGGAAAGGACTCAGCCACTTCATGGCGTTCAACTGCGCCCCCGGCAGGCACCGTCGTCCCGGCCGGACCAGCCGCACCACCGCCGGCCTGGCAGGCCTCGCCGCTCTCACCACCACCGGCGTCGTCGGCACCCTGGCCTCGCCCGCCGTCGCGGCGGAGGCCCCCGCCGAGACCACCGGCCTGCTTCCCGTCGTCACCATCGGCGACTCCGTCGCCGAGCAGATCGACGAGCAGGCCGAGGCCCAGGAGCGGGCCGCCGTCGAGGCCGCCGCCCGCGCCGCGGCCGCCGAGAAGGCCCGCGCCGAGCGTGAGGCCGCCGAGGAGCGCGCCGCCCGCGAGGCCGAGCGTGAGCGTCTCCGCCGCCTCAACATGTTCGTCAGCCCGATCGCCGGGTCCTACGTCTCCACCTCCTACCAGGCGGGCGGCGGCATCTGGTCCTCCGGCAGCCACACCGGCATCGACTTCCACGCCGCCTCCGGCACCCCGGTCCGCTCCGTGGGCCGCGGCACCGTCGTCGAGGCCGGCTGGGGTGGCGCCTACGGCTACCAGGTCGTCATCAAGATGCACGACGGCACGTACACCCAGTACGGCCACCTGTCCTCGGTCAGCGTGGCCGTCGGCCAGGCGGTCACCCCGGGCGCCCACATCGGCCGCTCCGGCGCCACCGGCAACGTCACCGGCCCGCACCTGCACTTCGAGGCCCGCACCTCCCCGGAGTACGGCAGCGACATCGACCCCGTCGCCTACCTCCGCTCCCACGGCGTGAACCTCTGACGTCACCCACGCGAAAGCCCCCCGCCCGGTTTCCGGGACGGGGGGCTTTTTCGTCGTTCCGTACGGTATCCGGGCGCACCGGGCGGCGGAGCGGCCGAAAATTCCCTCTCCCGTGCGACTTCCCGTCGGAAATTCACGCGCATTGCCTTAGAGTCGCCTTATTCATCGAGGCGGAGGTCGGCATGCGTATTCCCGCGCATTCGGTATGCACGGCGATCCGGGACGACATCGTCGCCGGGGTCCACGAGCGCGGGACCCGGCTGACCGAGGAACTCCTCGCCCGCCGCTACGGCGTCTCCCGCGTCCCGGTCCGCGAGGCGCTGCGCACCCTGGAGGCCGAGGGCTTCGTGGTCACCCGGCGGCACGCCGGGGCCTGCGTGGCGGAGCCGACCGAGCAGGAGGCCGCCGACCTGCTGGAGATGCGGCTGCTGCTGGAGCCGCTGGGCGCCGCCCGGGCCGCCCAGCGGCGTACCGAGGCCCACCTCAAGGTGCTCCGCGGCCTGGTCAGGCTGGGTCAGGAGCGGGCCCGGCGCGGATACGGGGATGAGCTGCGGTCGCTGGGCGGCTGGTTCCACGAGACGCTGGCCCAGGCCTGCGGGAGCGCCGCGCTGACCGCCACGCTCACCCAGCTGCGGCACAAGATCGCCTGGATGTACGCGCTCGATCCGCTGCCCGCGCCCGTGGAGACCTGGGCCGAGCACGGCGCCATCGTGGACGCCGTGGCCCGGGGCGACGGGGAGCGGGCCCGGCAGGTGACCGCACTGCACACCGAGCGCTCGACCGTGCTGTACCGGCTGCGCATTCCCGGTCAGAACCGCGGAGGCGCGGCGCGCACGGACAGCGTGAGGACCTCGCAACATGCCGTAAACATGAATGGCCTCCGTAATTAACAAGGGGGCCGTATACAAGAGGCGGGTGCGCGGGTGCAATTCCCGCTCCGTTGTTCGGTGCGCCCTTTCCGGGGTCGGCTCGGCAATTCTCGCCGTGCGGCCATTCGTGGGGTGCGATGCATTCGTGTTCCTGTTCGCGCGGGGTATTTCGCGCGCGGCGCGTTTCGACGGGCCCCGGTCCCGCCCCGCTCACAGCTCCGCCTCCCCCGGGCGCTCCGGACGGTCCACGGACAGCAGCTCCGCCAGGTCGCCGAGCACCTTCTCCGCGCCCCCGGCCCCCGCACCCGCCCCGGCGCCCTCGCAGGACAGCACCACCTCCTCGCCGCGGCGCACCCCCAGCCCCAGCACCCCGAGGATCGACGCGCCGTTCACCGGCCCCACCCCCGCGCCGTCCGCCCTGGCCACCCGCACCGGCAGCCCCGAGTCCTGCACGGCCCGCACGAAACGTGCGGCCGGCCGCGCGTGCAGACCGTCCGGCGCGGCCACCCTGACCCGGCGTTCGGGCATCTCCGGTACCTCCTGTCCTCACCGTCCGCGCGCGTCGCGCGCGTCACCACGCGCCCCGATCGGGGCCACGAGCCGTAGGCTTGCCGCATGCAGAGCCCGTCGGACCGTCACGAGTACCCCGCGCACTGGGAAGCCGACGTGGTGCTCCGCGACGGCGGCATCACCCACGTCCGGCCCATCACCGAGGACGACGCGGAACGCCTGGTCAGCTTCTACGAGCAGGTCTCCGACGAGTCGAAGTACCTGCGCTTCTTCTCGCCGTACCCACGCCTGTCCGCCAAGGACGTGCACCGGTTCACCCATCACGACTACGTGGACCGGGTCGGCCTCGCCGCCACCGTGGGCGGCGAGTTCATCGCCACCGTCCGCTACGACCGGGTCGACGCCGACGGCATGCCCGCCTCCGCGCCCGCCGACGAGGCCGAGGTCGCCTTCCTGGTCCAGGACGCGCACCAGGGCCGCGGGGTCGCCTCCGCGATGCTCGAGCACATCGCCGCGGTGGCCCGGGAGCGGGGCGTGCGCCGCTTCGCCGCCGAGGTGCTGCCGGGCAACACCAAGATGATCAAGGTGTTCACGGACGCCGGGTACGCCCAGAAACGCAGCTTCGAGGAGGGCGTGGTCCGCCTCCACCTCGACCTCGAGCCCACCGACCGCTCGCTCGCCGTCCAGCAGGCCCGTGAACAGCGCGCCGAGGCGCGCTCCGTGCGCCGGCTGCTCGCACCCGGGTCGGTGGCCGTGATCGGAGTGAGCCGCGCTCCGGGCGGCGTCGGCCGCGGCGTGCTGGAGCACCTGCGCGACGGCGGCTTCACCGGCGCGCTGCACGCCGTCAACGCCGCCTTCCCCGCGGACCTCGCCGACGTCGACGGCGTTCCCGCGTGCCGCTCGCTGGCCGAGATCGACGGACCCGTCGACCTCGCCGTGGTGGCCGTGCCGGCCGACCGGGTGCCCGAGGTGGTCGACGAGTGCGGGGCGCACGGGGTGCAGGGGATGGTGGTGCTCTCCGCCGGGTACGCCGAGCTCGGCCCCGAAGGGCTCGAGCGGCAGCGCCGACTCGTGCGCCGCGCCCGCGCGTTCGGCATGCGCGTGATCGGCCCCAACGCGTTCGGCGTGGTCAACACCGCCGACGGGGTCCGCCTCAACGCCTCCCTCGCACCCGAGATGCCGCGGGCCGGGCGGATCGGCCTGTTCACCCAGTCCGGGGCCATCGGCGTCGCCCTGCTCTCCCGCCTGCACCGGCGCGACGGCGGCGTCACCGGGGTCACCGGCGTGTCCACCTTCGTCTCGGCCGGGAACCGCGCCGACGTCTCCGGCAACGACGTGCTGCAGTACTGGTACGACGACCCGGAGACCGACGTCGCGCTGATGTACCTCGAATCCATCGGCAACCCGCGGAAGTTCAACCGCCTCGCGCGGCGCACCGCCGCCGCCAAGCCGCTGGTCGTGGTGCAGGGAGCCCGGCACAGCGGCGTGCCGCAGGGGCACGCCGTGCGCGCGACCCGGCTGCCGCACGACACCGTCTCCGCGCTGCTGCGCCAGGCCGGGGTCATCCGCGTGGACACCATCACCGAACTGGTCGACGCCGGGCTGCTGCTGGCCCGTCAGCCGCTGCCGGGCGGGCCGCGGGTGGCGATCCTCGGCAACTCCGAGTCGCTGGGCCTGCTCACCTACGACGCCTGCCTCGCCGAGGGCCTGGAGCCGCAGCGCCCGCTGGACCTCACCACGGCCGCGACCCCGGACGACTTCCACCGGGCGCTCTCCCGCGCACTGGCCGACCCGGGCTGCGACGCCGTGGTGGTCACCGCCATCCCGCGCATCGACGAGGCGACCGGCGTCGGAGGCGCCGCCGCCGACGCGGAACTCGCCGAGGCGCTGCGCACCGCGGGCGCGCAGACGCCCGACAAACCCGTCCTGGTCGTGCACGTCGAGCTCGGCGGCCTCGCCGAGGCGCTGTCCGCCGCCGCGGTCACCGCGCCCCGGTCCCGGTCCGGCGAGGGCGCCCATCTCGCCGACGGGACCGAACCGCCGCGGACCCCGGCGGGTGAGGGCGGCGAGGAGAAGCCCGAGGAGAGCCGTCAGCGGCTGATCCCCGCCTACCCCGCCGCCGAGCGCGCCGTCCGCGCCCTCGCGGAGGCGGTCCGGTACGCCGACTGGCGGCGGTCGGCGGCGGACTCCGGGAGGGTGCCGGAGTACGAGGACATCGACGAGAAGGAGACCGCGGCCTTCGTCACCGCCCTCCTCGCCCGCACCGCCGCGGCCCCGGCGGACGCGAGCGGCCCGGACGCCGTGGCCCCCGCCGGCGTGAACGGCTCCGTCGCCCCGGCCGGGGTGAGCGGCCCGGCCCCCGCCGACGTGAACGGTCCCCCGGCCGGGGCCCCCGCCTCCGTGGGCCCGGACCTCGGGCCCGAGGACACCCGCGATCTGCTGCGCCGCTACGGCATCCCCGTGCGCCGTGCCGTCCCCGCAGCCACCGCGGACGAGGCCGTCGCCGCCGCCGGGCGGCTCGGTTTCCCGGTGGCGCTCAAGACCACCGCCCCCCACCTGCGGCACCGCGCCGACCTCGGCGGCGTCCGCCTCGACCTCGCCGACGAGGACCAGGTCCGTCGCGCCTTCGCCGAGCTGGCCGACCTCTTCGGCGGGGCCGACGAGGTCCGCCCGGTGGTCCAGCAGATGGCGCCGCGCGGCGTGGACACCGTGGTGCGCGCGGTGATCGACCCCGCGGCCGGGCCGGTGCTCTCCTTCGGCCTGGCCGGCGCCCCCTCCCAGCTCCTGGGAGACCTCTCACACCGGCTGATCCCGGTCGCCGACCGCGACGCCGCCTCGATGATCCGCTCGGTGCGCACCGCCCCGCTCCTGTTCGGCTGGCGAGGCGCCGCCCCCGTGGACACCGACGCCCTCGAACAGCTGCTCCTGCGGGTGTCGCGGCTGGTGGACGACCACCCGGAGGTGGTGGCCGTCACACTGGAACCCGTGGTCGTCGCCCCGCGCGGCGTGAGCGTGCTCGGCGCCTCGGTACGGCTGGCGCCCCCGCCCGCCCGCGACGACCAGGGGCCGCGTACGCTGCCCGCGTACTGACCGGCCGGGCCCGGAGCCCCGCGGGGACGGACCGGAGCGCTCCCGAGCGGTCCGGACAGTCCGTGCGCCGCCGTAGGATGGACGGCATGGCCAAGACCAGTACGACGACCCAGGGGCTGCGCGCGGCGATCGAGCGCAGCGGCTACTACCCGGCCCTCGTGGCCGAGGCGGTGGAGTCCGCCGTGGGCGGCGAGCCCGTCCGGTCGTTCCTGGTCCATCAGGAGACCACCTTCGACGCCAACGAGGTGCGCCGCCACGTGACGGTGCTGGTGCTCACCGGCAACCGCTTCATCGTCAGCCACACCGACGAGCAGAACGCCGACAGCACCTCGCCCTCGCCGTACGCGACGACGTCCACGGAGTCGGTCAAGCTGGAGAAGATCGCCTCCGTGGTGGTCAGCCGCGTCGTCGCCGACCCGGAGACGTACACGCCGGGCCGGCTGCCCCGCGAGGTCGTGCTGACCATCGGCTGGGGCGCTGTCGCCCGCCTCGACCTGGAGCCCGCCGCCTGCGGCGACCCCAACTGCGACGCCGACCACGGCTACACCGGCAGCTCCACCGCCGACGACCTCACCCTGCGCGTCAGCGAGGCCGGTGACGGCCCGGAGACGGTCGCCCAGGCCCTCGCCTTCGCGCAGGCGCTCTCCGAGGCGATCGCGGACACCGCGCGCTGATGTCCCACGCCGCATGGGACGACTGGGAGCAGGCCAACGCCGCGCCCGCCTCCGGTTATCCGGAGCCGCTGCCGCTGTCCTCCGCCCCGGTCCCCGAGTACGGCAGCGGATCGCTGGCCGACCTGCTGCCCACCCTGGCCGCCGGCATGGGCGTGCCGGGTGTCACGGCCGCCATGCCGGAGCTGGCCCCGGCCGACCGGGCCTGCGTCTTCCTGATCGACGGCCTCGGCTGGGAGCAGCTGAAGGCGCACCCGGACGAGGCGCCCTTCATGACGTCCCTGCTGGCCTCCTCGCGCGGCGGCACCGGCCGCCCGCTGACGGCCGGCTACCCGGCCACCACCGCGACCTCCCTGGCGTCGGTCGGCACCGGCCTGCCGCCGGGCGCCCACGGCCTGCCCGGCTACACGGTCCGCAACCCGGAGACCGGCGCGCTGATGAACCAGCTGCGCTGGCACCCGTGGACCTCTCCGGCGGACTGGCAGCCCCACCCGACCGTCTTCCGGATGGCGGAGGCGGCCGGCGTGCACGCCGCGCAGGTGTCGTCGCCCGCCTTCGAGTCCACCCCGCTCACCAAGGTCGCGCTCAGCGGCGGCACCTTCCACGGCCGCCTCGCCGGTGAGGAGCGGATGGACCTCGCGGCCGAGCAGCTCGCCGCGGCCGACCGCGCCCTGGTCTACACGTACTACTCCGAGGTGGACGGCGCCGGGCACCGGTTCGGCGTCGACTCCGACACCTGGCGGGGCCAGCTCGGCTACGTCGACCGCCTGGTGCAGCGCCTCGCCGAGCAACTGCCGCCCCGCAGCGCCCTCTACGTCACCGCCGACCACGGCATGATCGACGTGCCCTTCGACGAGGAGCACCGCATCGACGTCGACGAGGACTGGGAGCTCAAGGCCGGAGTCGCCCTGCTGGGCGGCGAGGGCCGCGCCCGTCACGTCTACGCGGTGCCGGGTGCGGCGAACGACGTGCTCACCGTGTGGCGTGAGGTCCTCGGCGAGCAGTTCTGGATCGCCTCCCGGGACGAGGCGATCGCGGCGGGCTGGTTCGGTCCGCGCATCGACGAGCGGGTGTACGCCCGCCTCGGCGACGTGATCGCCGCCGCCCGCGACGACGTCCTGCTGATCGCTTCCGAGCGGGAGCCGAAGGAGTCCCTGATGACCGGGAACCACGGCTCGATGACTCCGGCCGAGCAGCTCGTCCCCCTCCTGGAAGTCCGCACCTGACGGCGCACGCCGTCCCCGTTCGTCTGCCTCCCCGCCTCCGCCCCCTTCCCCTTTTTCCCGGCGCGCCGACCTGACCGAAAGGCCTTCGACCTGTCATGCCAGAGCTGGTGTTCTTCTCCGGGACGATGGACTGCGGCAAGTCGACCGACTCTCTTGGGTATTCGCCACAGGTTGGTCGGGCGGCGGACGGTGCTGGCCGGTTGGGCTGCGGTCTTGTCCGCGCTGACGGCGTTGTCCACGTAGGTTCGTCGGGGAAGGACCCGCGTTGCTGATGTCTGAGTTGGTCTTCTTCTCCGGAACGATGGACTGTGGAAAGTCAACTTTGGCGCTACAAATAGCACATAATCGTTCCGCTCGCGGGCTGGAGGGGCTGATCTTCACCCGTGACGACCGGGCAGGTGAGGGCAAGTTGTCGTCGCGTCTGGGGCTGGTGACCGACGCGGTCGAGGCGGGGTCCGGGTTCGACCTGTACGGGCACGTGGTGGACCGGCTCCAGCGCGGTGGCCGGGTCGACTACGTGATCGCGGACGAGGCGCAGTTCCTCGCCCCCGAGCAGGTCGACCAGCTCGCGCGGATCGTGGACGACCTGGAGATGGACGTCTACGCCTTCGGCATCACCACCGACTTCCGCACCCGTCTCTTCCCCGGTTCGCAGCGGCTGATCGAACTCGCCGACCGGGTCGAGACGTTGCAGGTCGAGGCGCTGTGCTGGTGCGGCGCCCGGGCCACGCACAACGCGCGCACGGTGGGCGGCGTGATGGTGGTCGAGGGCGAGCAGGTCATGGTGGGCGACGTCGCCAACCAGCCCGACGAGATCGGCTACGAGGTCCTGTGCCGGCGTCACCACCGCAAGAGGATGACCAGTGTGACGGCACAGGCGGGGACGCTGTCGCCGGACGTGCTGCCTGTAGGTTCTGCCGACTGCCTTTGAGGATGATGCGTGGGCGTCAGACTCCAAGAGCGGAACCATTGGACTGGTTGTCCGTCCCGGTCGATACGCCCTTCCGGGCCGCACGGAACCGACCCCAGGCCCTGATCCAGCTTCGCGCGATTGCGCGTTCCCCCGATCCGGTCGTCAGGCCACGGCCGGGTAGGGCTTGGCCGTGAGGCCGCCGAGCCAGGGACCCTGGAGGTGTTCGGCGCGCAGCCCGGTGCCCGTGACTGCCTGAGCGGCGAGCAGAGCGAGGGCGCCCTCGCTGGGGGCGACTGATGCCGGGTGCTCCGGGGGCGTGTGGTCGTCAGGGAATCCCTCCTCGTGCAGGACCTGCCGGGTGCGGTCACCGAAGTGGCCCCAGCGACGGTTGGCGAGCGGTTCCATGCCGCCGACGGGACTAGGGGGTGTCTGACCAATGCCCGCGGCGTCGCGGCGTCTGACACGCACGCTCGCGGCGTTGCCGAACCGCCCTGGCAGCTCCGCTACGAGGGCGCCGGTGCCTTGCGATCGCACGCACCGGACGCCGCTCCTTCTCCCGCGCTCATCGGTCGGACACTCCCTAGCTGTATTGCCTAGCGCGTTCCCGGAAGACGACCTGCGCCTTGTTCGGGGCCGAGGAGGCGGTGCAAGCGGGCGCCTTCGGTGAGGCGAGCAGCTCGAGAACGTCCGGGTGGGTGCCGACCCAGGTGCCGCCGATCTCCGGCTGAGGTTCGTCTCCGGGCCGGGCCGCCCTCGCCCACGGTGGTACAGCCCACGGTGGGAGAGCTCGCGGCGGGGAAGAGGCCGCGGGTACCATCCTCCAGGTCCCGCAACGGGCACCCGCACGACGCGACACAGGGAGCATGACATGACGGACGCCGAGCGGCCCGGTACCGGGGACCCGATCCGGATCTTCCTGCTGGACGACCACGAGGTGGTACGGCGAGGGGTGCGCGACCTGCTGGACGACGAGCCGGACCTGTCCGTGGTGGGCGAGGCCGGCACGGTCGAACAGGCGCTGATACGCGTACCGGCCCTGCGACCGGACGTCGCCGTGCTCGACGTGCGTCTCCCGGACGGCGACGGGGTGACCGTCTGCCGCGAACTGCGGTCGCGCATGCCCGAGCTGGCTTGCCTGATGCTGACCTCGTTCGACGATGAGGAGGCGCTGCTGGACTCGATCATGGCGGGCGCGTCCGGTTATGTTCTGAAACAGATCCAGGGCTCCGACCTGCTGTCGGCCGTGCGCGCGGTCGCCCGGGGCCAGTCGCTGCTCGACCCGAGCGCCACCGCCAGGCTGATGGCCCGCCTGCGGAGCGGACCGGAGAAGAAGGAGGAGGAGCAGCAGGACGAGCTGGCGGGGCTGACCGAGCGGGAGCGGGAGATCCTGGCCCTCATCGGCGACGGGCTCACCAACCGGCAGATCGGCCAGCGGCTCTACCTCGCCGAGAAGACGGTGAAGAACCACATCTCCCGACTGCTCGCGAAGCTCGGCGTCGAGCGGCGCATCCAGGCCGCCGTCATCGCCACGCAGGCGAAGGACCGCCTGCGGCAGCGGACCGACTGACCCCACCGCACCCGGCGGCCGCCGAGGCCGGGGACCCCGGGCCCACGGGCAGGACCCCCGGGCCCACGGGCGGGGACCCTCGGCCGTCGAGGTGGGACCAGTGGCCCCTGCCGACGGTGGGGTGGTGAAGCGAAGACTCGGAGGAGTCTGAAGGAGGTCCCCATGACCCGCACCATCACCGTCGGCCTGGACGGCTCACCGGAGAGCCTGGCCGCCGCCGACTGGGCTGCCCGCGAGGCGCTCCGGCGTGACCTGCCCCTGCTGCTGGTCAACGCCGAGGACTGGCAGCCGGCCGTCCACGTCTCCGTGACCCTGGCTGCGCCGATGCCGCCGAGTGACCTGCGGCAGGCCTACTCCGCGCGGCTCCTCGACGAGGCGCGCACCTATCTCGTCCGCCGTCACCCCGAGCTGCGGGTCGAGAGCCGGCAGACCACCGGACAGCCTGTCTCGTCGCTGCTGGATGCCGCGGAGGACGCCGAGCTCCTGGTGCTGGGCTCGCGTGGTCTGGGGAGGATCGCCGGATTCCTGCTCGGTTCCTTCTCCCAGGCGGTGCTGGCCCGCAGCGAGCGGCCGGTGGTCGTCGTGCGGCCGGGCGTGTACGCGGAGGAACCGGCGGAGCGGCCGGCGGGCGACGGAGCCGGCGTCCCGGCCACGGGGGAGATCGTCCTGGGCCTTGACCTGGAGAAGCCCGGTGACGAGGTGATCGCCTATGCCTTCGAGGCCGCCGCACGGAGCGGGGCGCCCCTGCGGGTCGTGCACGGCTGGACGATCCCGCCCTACTTCTACGGCGGAGACCTCATGCCCGAGATGCGCGAGGGCATGGCCGCGCGGGCTCCGCGCGAGCTGTCCGAGGTGCTGCGGCCGTGGCGGGAGAAGTTCCCCGACGTCGAGGTGATCGCGCAAGCCGTCGTCGGCGGAGCCGGATCCCACCTGATCGAGGCGTCGGGCGACGCGGCGCTGGTCGTCGTCGGCCGTCGGATCCGCCGGGCGGCGGCCGGCGCCCACATCGGCCCGGTCGCCCAGGCACTGCTGCACCACGCCGCCGCCCCGGTGGCCGTGGTTCCGCACGACTGACCGGCGTTCCGGCCGCACACGAGATCGACCAGGGGTGACGGGGGAGGGCCGTCGGGCCGCCACGCCCGCGCGGGCCGGACGCCGCATGGCCGAGGACCGCCCGCGCCGGGGACCCTTGCCCTCACCGTGCCGGCGCCGGACCTGCTGCCGGCCCGGCCCGCGCGAACTCGCCAGTGGTCCCACGCCGCACGGTGACCAGCCCACAGGCCGAGCCCGAGCCCTGCGGGCCTGGCGTCGGACGAACGCCTGCCGCGGCCCCGACGACACCCGCCCCGGACGTCGTCTACGCCCACCCGTCCACGCCTTCCCCGACCCCGCCCACCCCCAGCCCGACCCTCGCGCCGCCCGGCCCCGCCGGGCGGCGCTTCACGTTGTGGCGGGGCCGGCCCGGCGCGTGAGTGCGCCGAACGTCCCGGCCGGCAAGGGACGTTCAGCACCCCGCCGTGGCCCCTGCGGCACCCGGTGCGAGGAGCGGACGGGCGGGAGAGTGAGTGGCGTCAGGAACGACCGGACCCCACGAAGGGAAACCCATCATGGCCGTGCACCAGCACACGAACGGCAGCGCCGGCCGGCACCTGCCGTCCCTGCGCCGCCGCCGGAACTCCGCCGCCTCCGGCACCGCCCCGGCGGCACGCACCGAAGCGCGCGTCGAGGTGCTCACCGCACGGGCCTACGCCTTCGCCGCGGCCCGCGTGCTGATGGGCTTCGTCTTCCTGTGGGCCTTCCTCGACAAGACCTTCGGCCTCGGCTACGCCACCCCGTCCGGCAAGGCATGGGTCGACGGCGGTTCGCCCACCGAGGGTTTCCTGGGCCATGTCTCCGTCGGGCCGATGGAGACCACCTTCCACGCGTGGGCCGGAGCCGCCTGGGCGGACTGGCTGTTCATGCTGGGCCTGCTGGGCATCGGCCTCGCGCTGACCGCCGGAGTCGCGATGCGCCTCACGGCCCTCGCCGGGACCGTGATGATGGCGCTGATGTGGGTGGCCGAGTGGCCGCCCGCCCAGTACCTGTCGGACGGCTCCCCGAGCATGTCGACGAACCCGTTCGTCGACTACCACCTGATCTACGCGCTGCTGCTCGTCGCCCTGGCCGCCGCCTCCGCAGGCGACGCCCTCGGCCTCGGCCGGCTGTGGGCCCGGCTCCCCGTCGTCCGCGACCACGGGTGGCTGCGCTGAACCCCGCCGGTGCGGTGGAGAGGGCACGGCCCACCGCACCGGCCCGTCACACCGGCCCGTCACACCGGTCCGCCGACCGGAACACCCGTACAGAACACGCACCACACCTTCAGGAGGTGGGCTCCATGCCCGGAACGATCATTGTGGGATTCGACGGCTCGGCCGAGAGCCGCGCCGCCGCGGACTGGGCCGCCCGGGAGGCCGCGCTGCGCGGCTCGGAGGTGAGGCTGGTCCACGTCCGGCAGCCGATGCCCGAGCCGATGGGCGAGTCCCTGCGCCAGGCGCTCGAGACGCACCGCCACTGGGCGGAACGTCTGCCCCGCGAGGCCGCCCAGGACCTGAAGGCCAGGTACCCCGGTGTCGAGGTGGGCACCGAGCAGCCGAGCGGCTCCTCGGGAGAACTGCTCGTCGACGCCGCCCGTGGCGCGGAGCTGCTGGTCCTCGGATCCCGGGCGCTCAGCGGGATCGGCGGCTTCCTCGTCGGGTCCGTCGGCCGCTCCGTCGTCGGTCGTACCGGGACACCCGTGATCCTGGTCCGGGCCGGGGAAAAGGCCGCCGACGAGCACATCGAGGACGCCACCGGCAGGCCGTCCGAGGCCACCGGCTTCCGGCCCGTCGTGCTGGGACTGGCCACGGGCGGCCCCGACGAGAAGCTGATGACCTTCGCCTTCGAGGAGGCGCTGCGCCGACGGGCCCCGCTCGTGGTCGTCCAGGGCTGGAACCTGGCGCCCTACTACGTGTACAGCGCCTCTCCCGCGGTCGTGCCCTTGGAGGACATCACCCGGGAGCAGGCCGCCGCGCTCAGCGAGACGCTCCGGCCGTGGCGCGAGAAGTACCCGGACGTCGAGGTCGTCGAGGCGTGCCGCCTGGGCAGCCCCGCTGAGCACCTGATCGACGCCTCCGACGAGGCCTCGCTGGTCGTCGTAGGCCGCCGGATCCGCCGCGGCCCGCTGGGCGCGCACATCGGGTCCGTCGCCCAGGCGGTCATGCACCACGCCGTCGCACCCGTCGCCGTCGTCCCCCACGACTGACGCGGCCGGCAAGTAAGGAGAGAGAACCATGAAGGCAGCAGTGGTCAAGGAGTTCGGGGCGCCGCTCGTCATCGAGGAGCGCCCGGACCCCGAGCCGGGGCCCGGACAGGTCCGCATCCGCCTCGAGGCGTCCGGACTGTGTCACACCGACATCCACGCCGCGCACGGCGACTGGCCCGTCAAGCCGGTCCCGCCGTTCGTACCGGGCCACGAGGGCGTCGGCATCGTCGAGAAGCTCGGCGAAGGCGTCACCCATCTGTCGGTGGGCGAACGCGTGGCCGTCCCCTGGCTGGGCAGCGCGTGCGGGCGGTGCGAGCACTGCCTGTCCGGCTGGGAGACCCTGTGCGGGAGCCAGGTCAACACCGGTTACGGCTGCGACGGCGGGTACGCCGAGAAGATGCTCGCCCGCGCCGACTTCGCCCAGGCCGTGCCCGACGGCGTCAGCGCCCTCGACGCCGCCCCGCTGACCTGCGCGGGTGTCACCACCTACAAGGCGCTGAAGGTCGCGGGCGTCGGCCCCGCCCAGCTCGTCGCCATATCCGGTGTGGGCGGCCTCGGCCACCTCGCCGTGCAGTACGCGAAGATCGCCGGCGCCACCGTCGCCGCGATCGATGTCACCGACGACAAGCTGGAACTGGCCCGGGAACTCGGCGCCGACATCGTCATCGACGCCCGCACCCAGGACGTCGCCGCCGAACTCAAGCGGCACGGCGGCGCCCACGCGGCCCTCGCCCTCGCCGTGAACCCGGCCGCCTTCGCGGCCGTCAACTCCGGCCTGCGGCGCGGAGGGAAGCTCGTCATGGTGGCCCTGCCCGCCCACGGCACGCTCGAAATCCCGATCTTCGACACCGTCCTCAACGGCACCTCGGTGATCGGCTCCATCGTCGGCACCCGCCAGGACCTCGACGAGGTCTTCCGCCTGCACGCCGCGGGCCGCACCCGGGTCGTCCACGAGACCCGGCCACTCACCGCGGTCAACGAGGCCGTCGACGAGGTCCTGCGAGGCGAGGTCAAGGCCCGCATCGTCTTCGACCTCGGGAGCGGAGGATGAGCACCATGCGCCTGCCCCTGGTCGTCGGCGTCGACGGCTCCGAGCAGAGCCTGCGGGCCGTCGACTGGGCGGCCGACGAGGCCGCCCTGCACGGTCTGTCCCTGCGGCTCGTCCACGCCTCCCTCTGGGAACGCTACGAGGGGCCGGCACTCGCCGAGGACGTCCGCGAGCTGCCTGGAGAAGTGAGCGGCGAGGACATTCTCCGCGTCGCCGCGCTGCGGGCGGTGCGACGCCGGGCGGGCCTCTCCGTCACCACCGAGGTGACCGTGGAGGAACCGGAGTACGTCCTGATCCACGAGAGCCGCTCCGCCTTCGCCGTGGTCGTCGGCACCCGCGGGCGCGGCGCCGTCGCCGACGCCCTGCTGGGGTCCGTCAGCCTCAGCGTGGCCACCCGCGCGCATTGTCCGGTCGTCGTGGCCCGCGGCGACCGGAACCCTGACGCGCGACACACCGGCGTCGTCGTCGGGGTGACCGAGACTCCGACGGCCGCGCTGCGCTTCGCCTACGAGGAGGCACAACGGCGCCAGGTCCCGCTGACCGCCGTACGGGCCTGGCGCTGCCCCTCTCACCGGACGGCCGACCACCCGCTGCTCGCGGGTGACCCGGAGCGGATGCACGCGGAACGCGCCGCCGGCCAGCTGCGCGCCGCACTCGCCGACGCCCCACCGGACCTTGAGCTGCGACGGCGGACCGTCGAGGGTTCGGCAGGAAGGATGCTGCTTGCCGCTTCCCAGGAGGCCGGCCTGCTGGTGATCGGCCGCCGCCGTCCGAAACACCTCGGTCCCCATCTGGGGCGCGTCGCCCACCAGGTCCTGCACCACGGCCAGTGCCCCGTCGTCGTCGTGCCCGACCCATGATCGGCGGATCGCGGTCCTGGTCCCGGACCCGTCCGTCGCCTCCGCCGTCAGCAGGACCCGCCCAGGGTGGCGTCCTCGCTGAGGCGACTTCCGTCCCGTCCCCGCCGTTCCCGGCCGGGGTCACCGTGCTCGACGTGCGGACACGGCCGGCGCCGAACCGGCGATGACCCGTCTCGGCACCGCTCACGTCCAGGAGGAACCGCAATGAAGCAGACCAAGGTCGGTGCGGTCATGACCGCCGACGTCGTCCGGGCCGGGTACGACACCCCGTTCAAGGAGGTCGCCCGGCTGCTCGCCGAACACCGGATCGGCGGACTGCCCGTGGTCGACGAGGAGGCGCACGTCATCGGCGTCGTCTCCGAGTCGGACCTGATGGCCCACCAGGCGAAGGCCCCCCTTCCCTACGAACCGGCCCGCAGGTTCCGGTTCCCTTCCCTGACGCCCACCGCCCGGCGGTACGCGGCCAAGGCCCGGGCTCGTACCGCGGGCGGCCTGATGACCCCCTCGCCGGTCACCGTGCGCGCCGACGAGAGCGTCGCCGAGGCCGCCCGGACCATGGTGCGGCGGCACGTCGACCGGCTGCCGGTGCTGGACGAGGACGACAGACTGGTCGGCATCGTCACCCGACGCGACCTGCTGAAGGTCTTCCTGAGCACCGACGAGGCCCTCAGGGAGAAGGTGATCCGTGAGGTGGTGGAGAACGGACTGTGGCTGTCCTCCCGGGCCGTCGACGTCTTCGTGGCCGAGGGCGTCGTCACCCTGCGGGGACGCCTGGAGCGCCGGAGCGAGGCGGAGGCCGCCGTGTCCATGGCCCGGAAGATCGACGGTGTCGTCGCCGTCGTCGATCAGCTCGGCCACCGCGTCGACGACTCCCGGTTGAAGCCCGAGAGTGCGGCTGCCCACGGAGGCGGCGAAGATTGGCTGCGCCGGCTGTGAAGGAGGGACCGTCATGACGGCCAAGGTGCTGGTCGCCTACGGGACGACCAACGGATCGACGACACGCATCGCCGAGAGTGTGGCCAGGACACTGCAGGAGGCGGACCTGGACGCCGAGGCGCTGCCCGCCGCATCGGTGACCGACGTGGCCGCGTACAACGCCGTGGTGGTCGGCGGCGCGCTGTACCTCGGCCAATGGCACAAGGACGCCCGCCGCTTCGTCCGCCGCCACCGCCGGGCGCTGGCGGCGCGTCCGCTGTGGTTCTTCAGCAGCGGCCCGCTCGACTCCACGGCCTCGCAGCGGGAGATACCTCCCGTGCCCTGGGTCCACAGGGCCATGACACGGCTGGACGCCTACGGACACGTCACCTTCGGGGGCTGCCTGCAGGAGGGCGCGCAGGGGTGGATGGCTCGTATGATCCTGCGCAACGGGCAGGGCGGGGACTTCCGCGACTTCGACGCCGTGGAGAGCTGGGCGGCCGACGTGGCGAAGGCGCTCGCCGTAGTGCCCGGCCGGTGAGGCAAGGGCGCTACCGTGCACGGCCGGCCGAGCCTCCTCGACCCGCCCTGGACGACATGACGGCCCTGGCCGTCACACGGCCGCCCGTGGTGCCGCGTCATCCCGAGCCGGCCATGGCCGTGAACCCGTGGCCCTACCCGGCTGCTGGCGCGGTTGCCCTCCTCGAAGAAGGCGCGGCGTCCGTAACGGCGACGATTCGCCCGTCGAGCCGCCCGCTCTCTGCCTGGTTGTAGGCAGACCTCCCGGCCACCGCCGACACCGGCACAGAGCGCGCCGCCTCGTGAAGCCGCATGCCCGGCCGCCCGCTGCGGCGCCGGGAACCGTCTGCAGAAGTCTCCATGGCATGAGGGGCCGTGCTTGTCATGGTGCGTCGTCATGAGTTTTCGGTTGCCGAGTGGGCGGTGTTGTCGCGGTTACCGCCGAGTTCGGGGGTCGCGGGACGGCCTCGTTCGGACGACCGGGTGGTGCTGAACGGGATCGCGTGGAAACCGGGGACCGGATCGGCCTGGCGCGATGTGCCGGAACGGTACGGCTCCCGGCAGACCTTGTGCACGCCTTTCCGCAGGCCGGGGCTCTGGACGGAGCCTTCTCGCGCATGCTGCGGGTCGTCCAGGCCGAGAAGGACACGGCCGGGGACATCCAGTGCTGGTTGTCGGTCGCTCCACCATCAGCGGGTCCATCAGCACGCTGCCGACGGCTCCTGTCTGTGCGGATGTTTGCCGCGGCGGACCGGAGCCTGGGGGGCGGGGACCGCGTCAGTCGCCCATGCTGCCGCGCGTGAGGTCGTCGGCGATTCGCCGTGCCCAGTCGTCGACGATTCCACCGGCGCCGCCGGGCGCCCATTGCGGCCGCCTCCGACCCCGGCTTCCAGGATGCCCTGCTCGACGAGCTGAACCTCCTCACCGGAGTGCGGTTGCCCTGACGTGCGCACAGTGCCGTGCAGGGGAGCGTCGGGGGTTACTGCCTATGGAGGTAACAGCAGGGTCTCTCAGGGAACGCGCGGCACGCCTACTGTGGCCGTATGGACAACCGGGAAGAAATCCGCGCAATGAAGAAGCTCAGCCCGTGCCCGCTGTCTCCGTCAGCTTCTCAAGCTGGGCGGTGATCACCTCGTCCGGGGCCTCGCCCGCGCTCTTGTGTGCGACCAGGCCCTGCCAGTTGAAGACGGCTACATTGGAGCCGCTACGCGTCACCCGGTACCAGTGCGCTGTTCCCGACGACTCCCGCTTGAAGGCAAACGCCTCATCGGCCGGACCCGGGTCGGGGACAGGGAGGGCCGTGACGGTCGGGTTGAGGCCCATGTCGTCCTCGTACCCGGTGCAGCTCTTCGCCGCGTCACGGACACGGGTGAGGAGTTCCTCTGCGTCGGCCGCCTTGGCGTAGGCGTACAGCGTGATGTCGGTGGCCTTCGTGTCCGTCTTCGGGTGGACGGAGCGGGCTGCCGCAGCGGTCGGTGCCGGTTCGGGGGAGCGCAGCCGGATGTCTTCCATGGGCTGGCAGGCCGCCGGTTTGGCCGGCTTCCCCTTGCTACCGAGGACGGTGCCCTGCTTGAAGACGGTGAAAGTGTATTCGGGCAGGTCCGCTTCGGTGACCGCTGCGTTCTCGAGGGCAGCAGCGTTCAGCGGGCCGTCGTTCGGTCTTCCCGACGCCGTCCCCTTTGCCGAGTCCTCGGTCACGGCGCCGCTTCCGCCGTCTCCGGTCGCTTCGTCGCCGCTTCCGCAGCCGGCCAGCAGGGCCACCGCAGCAAGCGCCACCACGACAGCCTGGACTCGCCGCAGTCCGTCCACTCTCATTCCCGCTCCTCCGATACCAGCGCCCGGGCACGTCGGCACCTGGGTCACATCCGGAAGAAGATGGCATAACGCGGCAGGGGTCGCGTCACTCGAAATGCGTACATTCGCTAAGCACACCGGCCAGTTGGAGAACGAGACGGTCGCGGAACCCAGCGAGTGACTCGATGGGGATCACCGTGTCCGGATGTCGGCCTGCGCGGAGGCGCAGATCATGCCGTTGTCGAATGGCTTGAACCGATACATGCAGACTGCGCATACCGTGCGCATGCCCTTCCGTCAGGCCCCAGAGCAGAAGGGCCCTGCGTCTTCAAGAATCATCTGAGCACCGAGCGGGCCGGTCTGCCCATCTCTGTCGGAATCTCGGCGGCGCCCCGTGGCTGGGCCCTCCGGCACCATGTCCGGGTCCTTCGGCATCCTCTGCCGGAAGGGTTCTGGATGTTCGATGAAGACGACAGACGACGCGGCGACGGGAGGCATGGTGACTACGCCACTGACCTCAGAGCCCTGGAAGCGCTTCTCAGTTCTCCTGGCGGGCTCCACGGCGGTCACCTTCGTGCTCAGTGCAGCGCTCGACGCACTGACGCCAGGGACGCAGCGACGTCGTGCGCACCAACGACCTGTCGCCGACGAGAGCCAGAGTCCCCCCGCTGACTCGAGCGGACCCCTACATCGACGGACAGGAGAAACCGGAGCCACAGCGCAAGCCCGCGGCAGGACGCCGGCAGCCACCGGCCACCCGGGCACCCCTGTACGCACAGCCCGCCCCGCTCGACCGCTGTCCCCGGCCGACCCGTCACCTCCTGAATACCTGCTACCCAGACGGGGGAACTGCCAGGGTTTGTGCCTTCGCCCGCCTCGGGCCAGGCAGACAACCGGCTGCACACCCTCGCGCCCTCATCGTGGCCACCCTGGAGGACCAAACCCATGCGCATCGTCATCGCCCTCGGCGGCAATGCCCTACTGCACCGGGGCGAACGCCCTGACGCGGACGTGCAGGAGACGAACATCGACCGGGTGACCACCGCGATCGCCGGCCTCGCTCTCGAACACGAGATCGTCATCACTCATGGCAACGGACCGCAGATCGGTCTGCTCGCCGAAGAGAGCGCCGCCGATCCGGGGCTGAGCGCTCCGTATCCGCTGGACCTGCTCGGCGCCCAGACACAGGGCATGATCGGTTCGCTGCTGGTGCGTGCGCTGCACGACGCACTGCCGCGGCGTCGGATTGCCGCGCTGGTCACGCACACCCTCGTACGGGCCGATGATCCTGCCTTCGTCCGGCCCACGAAGTTCGTCGGCCAGGTGTGCTCCCGCAAGAAGGCCGAAGCGCTCGCCCGCAAGCAGGGCTGGCACATCGCCAAGGACGACACTGGCTGGCGCCGCGTGGTCCCCTCACCGTCGCCCGAACGGATCCTGGAGACCGAAACCATTCACGAACTTCTGGGCAGCGGTGCCCTGGTCATCTGCGCCGGTGGCGGAGGCGTGCCCGTCACCGCCGACAACGACACCGGTGCACTGACCGGCGCTGAGGCAGTCGTCGACAAGGACCTCACGGCGGCCCTGCTCGCCGAAGACGTCGGGGCCGACTTCCTGCTCATTCTCACCGACGTGCCGTGCGTCTACGCCGGCTACGGCACCCGCGACCCACAGCCCATCCTCGACGCAACGCCCGACGACCTGCGCCGGGGAGACTTCCCGGCCGGCTCCATGGGCCCCAAGGCGGAGGCCGCAGCCCGGTTCGTCGAACGCACCGGAGCATTGGCCGCCATCGGCGCCCGCGACGCGGCGTACGAAATCGTGCACGGGCGGTCGGGAACGCTTGTGCGCCGGGATCTGACCGTTGGCTGACAGGCCCGTGGCTGTACGAAAGCGTGGATGGGCGGGGCTGCGAGGGTCGGCGTTGCGACCAGGGCTGCTGTGGTCGCGGGACGCAACTCGCCGCGTCATGTGAGGACGCCACTTCGGATGGTGACTCGCCCGCGTGTCCCTCCGAAGGGCATGGCTTTCCACATCGACGGTCCTGCGGCCTCAGCGCGGGCCGAGCAGACATGAGGGGCAACAGGCAGAGATGAAAGGGTGGATCGGGCCGGTGCTCTGCCACCCGGTTCTACCCGGACCCGTTCCATGGGGCGGGGCGTCATCACCCACGACCGCCTCTGCCAACGCGACGGGCCGACGGCCCGTGCGGCTGTCCTCACGGCCCTCGACCGGGGTGTGCCACGGGTCGTTCTCCGGGATGGCCGGGACCCATGGCCCCTCACCTCCGGGCCTCACCTGGTCCAGGGTGGAAGGACGCGAAAATGCTGTACCAGGCGAAGGATGGGCTGGCTCATGGACCCCAATGACGGTTTCCGCGAACTCGGGCGGCAGGAGTGTCTCCGGCTGATGGCCAAGGTGCCCGTCGGCCGCATCGTCTACACGTGCCAGGCCTTGCCCGCCGTGCTGCCGGTCAACTTCAGCCTGGATGGCGATGGCACGGTCCTGCTGTGCACCTCCGCGGTTTCGGAACTGGTCCGTGCGATCGACGGAGCGGTCGTCGCCTTCGAGGCCGACGACGTCGACGCGGTCCGGCAATCAGGCTGGAGCGTCGTCGTGACGGGCTCGGCGTCGGTGGTGACCGACCCTGCCGAGCATGAGCGCCTCGCTCGCACGGGACCGGTCTCCTGGGCGCCCGCGTCGCAGGAGGTCTTCATCCGCATCGAGCCGGAGCTGGTCACCGGTCGCGAGGTCGTCGGCGGACGCAGCCTGTACGGCGTGGACCTCACTGCCTGAACGTCTCGTCCCTCCCGTTCCCCCATCCGTCGGGGCACAGGGCCCACCGGCCAGACGAAGCGGGCCGGACGGCGTGCAGTCGGCTTCTGTCGGCCTCTGCCTGCAGCGTTCGCGGACGATGAGCATCGTTCGTGAAAACGTCACCACATCCACATCCACGTCCACCCGACCGGCCGACCAGTGCGTTACTGCACTCGCCCCCTCCAGGGGGAGGAACGGACGGGAGCAGGGCGATGACTGATGATCATGTGGTCGTCGGAATGGACGGCTCGCTGGTCGCGGTACGGGCGCTGGACTGGGCGCCCTGGACTGGGGCGCCGAGGAGGCGGTGCGCCGCGGCACCGCGCTGCGTATCGTCTACGCCGTGGCTGACCGCGACGAGGAGAGCCGGTTCTGGCCCCGGCCGCCGAGCGGGTCCACGAACGCCACCTCGGTGCTGTTGGTGGAGACCAGCGCCGTGGAGGGCGGTGCCGTCGCAACACTGGCAGCGGGGAGCGAAGGCGTGGCCGTCACCGTCGTGGGCACCCGCGGGCTCGGCAGTGTCACCGGCTTACTGGCCGGCTCGGTGAGCCGGCGACTGGCCGCACGCGTGCACGGTCCGTTGGTGGTCGCCCGCGGTAGCCACTCCTTGCGAAAGGCAGCGCGAGGTGCTGCTCGGCCTGGGGGAGCGATGCCGACGAGGCCGCAGCCGCTGACGCCTTCGAGGAGGCGGCACGTGGCGGGCCCGGCTGCGCGTCCTGCACTCAGCGACGCACCGGCACATCACCCCCGAACTGCCGTCGCTGACTGCCGCGGCAAGTCCCGGCCAGGAGCGCCAGGCCCGCCACGACCGGGCGGAAGAAGCCGTCCCACGGTTCAGCATCACCTGGCTGCGCGAGGCTGGCGGCCGCCAGCCGCACGGTCCGCACCGGTCCGGCCCATGCTCTGATGGAGGGCACCCACGAGGTCGGCGTCGTGGCCATCGGGACGCGGCAGCACGCGGGCCGGCTCAGTCCGTCGCTCGGCCCGGTCGCGGAGGTCCTGTTGCAGCACGCCCACTGCCCCGTGCCGGTGCCGACGGCCCGTTGACAGACCGCACGAGGCGGATGGCCCGGTCGACCCTGTCGGGGATCCGGCGAACGGGGGAAGGTGGGGACGTACGGACCCGCATATACCTCCGACCGACCCCGATCCGGAAGGGAACCCAGGATGTCCGTCGACCCGCAACAGGCGTCTGCCCCACTCACCGACGACGAGCTGAGGACGCTGGACGCCCACTGGCGCGCCGCGAACTACCTGTCCGTCGGCCAGATCTACCTCATGGCCAACCCTCTGCTGACCGATCCGCTGCGCCCCGAGCACGTCAAGCCGCGCCTTCTCGGCCACTGGGGCACCTCACCCGGCCTGAACCTCGTGTACACCCACCTCAACCGCGTCATCCGGGCCCGTGACCTGGACGCGCTGTGTATCTGGGGCCCCGGTCACGGCGGTCCCGCGGTGGTTGCGGGTTCATGGTTGGAGGGCTCGTACAGCGAGACGTATCCCGACATCACCCGGGACGCGGCCGGCATGGCCCGCCTGTTCAAGCAGTTCTCGTTCCCCGGCGGCGTCCCCAGCCACGTCGCACCCGAGACCCCCGGCTCGATCCACGAGGGCGGCGAGCTTGGCTACTCACTCGCGCACGCCTACGGTGCCGCCTTGGACAATCCCGATCTGGTCGTGGCCTGCGTGATCGGCGACGGCGAGGCCGAGACGGGGCCGTTGGCGGCGTCCTGGCACTCCAACAAGTTCCTCGACCCCGTCCACGACGGCGCCGTCCTGCCGATTCTGCACCTCAACGGCTACAAGATCGCCAACCCCACGGTTCTCGCCCGGCTCCCGGAGCCCGAGCTCGACGAACTGCTCCGGGGCTACGGCCACGACCCCGTCCATGTCACCGGCGACGACCCGGCCTCCGTCCACCGAGCCATGGCGCAGGCCATGGACACCGCCCTGGACCGCATCGCCGCGATCCAGCGGGCCGCACGCGAGGACGGTACGACCGAGCGCCCCCGCTGGCCGGTGATCGTGCTGCGTACACCGAAGGGCTGGACGGGCCCGGCCCAGGTCGACGGGTTGCCGGTGGAGGGAACCTGGCGCTCCCACCAGGTCCCGCTGTCAGCCGTCCGCGACAACCCCGACCACCTGCGGGAGCTGGAGGCTTGGCTGCGCTCATACCGCCCTGAAGAACTGTTCGACGAGCACGGCAGCCCCCGCCCGGACGTCCTGGCCTGTGTCCCGGACGGCGCCCGCAGGCTCGGCGCCACCCCACACGCCAACGGCGGACTGCTGCTGCGTGAACTGCCCCTGCCGCCGCTGGAGCGCTACGCGGTCCCCGTCGACAAACCCGGAGCGACCCTGCACGAACCCACCCGCGTCCTCGGCGACCTGCTCGAAGACGTCATGCGAGGCACCACCGACCGCCGCGACTTCCGGCTGGTAGGGCCGGACGAGACCGCCTCCAACCGGCTCCAGGCCGTCTACGGCGCCAGCGGCAAGGCATGGCAGGCGGAGACCCGGAACGTGGACGAGCACCTGGACCGCCACGGCCGGGTGATGGAGATCCTCTCCGAGCACACCTGCCAGGGCTGGCTGGAGGGCTATCTGCTGACCGGCCGGCACGGGCTGTTCTCCTGCTACGAGGCGTTCGTGCACATCGTCGATTCGATGGTCAACCAGCACATCAAGTGGCTGCGTGTGACCCGCCGCATGCCCTGGCGCGCTCCCATCGCCTCCCTGAACTACCTGCTGACCTCACACGTGTGGCGGCAGGACCACAACGGCTTCTCGCACCAGGACCCGGGCTTCGTCGACCACATCCTCAACAAGAGCCCCGAGGTCGTCCGCGTCTACCTGCCGCCGGACGCCAACACCCTGCTGTCGGTGGCCGACCACGCGCTGCGCAGCAAGGACTACGTCAACGTCATCGTCGCGGGCAAGCAGCCCTGCTTCGACTGGCTGACGATGGAGCAGGCCAAGGTCCACTGTGCGCGCGGCGCCGGGATCTGGGAATGGGCCGGTACGGACAGCGGCGAGAGGGAGCCGGACGTGGTGCTCGCGGCCGCCGGAGATGTACCCACACAGGAGGTCTTGGCTGCCGCTCAGCTGCTGCGCACCCATCTGCCGGAACTGGCGGTGCGGGTGGTCAACGTCGTCGACATCGCCCGGCTCATGCCGAGTGAGGAACACCCTCACGGTATGACCGACTTCGAGTACGACGGCCTGTTCACCCCCGACCGGCCGGTGATCTTCGCGTACCACGGCTACCCGTGGCTGATCCACCGCCTGGCCTATCGCCGCACCGGCCACAAGCACCTGCACGTGCGTGGCTACAAGGAGATCGGGACCACGACCACGCCGTTCGACATGGTCGTCCGCAACGACCTCGACCGCTACCGCCTGGTCATGGACGTCATCGACCGTGTGCCCGGCCTCGCGGTGCGTGCTGCGGCTGTACGGCAGCGGATGGAGGATGCCCGCCTGCGCCACCACGAGTGGATCCGCATCCACGGCACCGACCTGCCTGAAGTCGCCGACTGGTCCTGGGACGGCTGACCGATGCCAACAGGCTTCGGACAGGGGGTCGTTCGCGCCGCTGTCCGGGGCCTTGCAACCCCTCCGGCGGGCGCCGACGGCGCGGGATATTGAAGCCGCAACGAGCAGGACAACACCTCAGGCGCCGCTCCCTCGGAGGGATGGGCATCATGGCAGTTCATGAGCATCCGCACCGCCATCTCGGATTCCGCTTCCCGTCGCGGCGCAGGGCCAGACGGCTCCCACCTCCGCGGATGAGGCGGCCGCCGCCGCGACCGCGACCAGCGCGTACGTGTTCGCCGGGCTCCACCTGCTGGCCGGGTTCATCTTCCTGCGGGCGTTCCTGGACAAGACGTTCGGCTTCGGCTACGCCACGCAGTCCGGCGAGGGCTGGATCGACGGCGGCTCGCCGACCAAGGGCTTCCTCAGCAGTGTCGCCGTTGGGCCGATGGAGTCCACCTTCCACGAGTGGGCGGGCACCGCTTGGGCGGACTGGCTGTTCATGCTCGGCCTGGGCGGCATCGGCCTCGCCCTGATCGCGGGCGTCGGCCTGCGGCTCACCGCCGCTGCCGGCACCGCGATGATGGCGCTGATGTGGATCACGGAGTGGCCGCCGGCCAAGCACCTGTCCGACGGGTCGGCGAGCATGTCGACCAACCCGTTCGCCGACTACCGCCTCATCTACGCCGTCGTCCTGATCGCCCTCGCGGGTGCCGGTGCCACCTGGGGCCTGGGCCGGGCCTGGGCGCAGCTGCCCTTCGTCAGCCGCAACCGCTGGCTGCTCTGAGTCCCACACGCTCGTCGGACCAGGGCGCCTCCGTTCGTGGGCGGGGCGCCCCGGTCCGTTCGTGTCCGCTCCGGCCCGGTGAAACACTCGGCCCGACCGGGCCCAGCGGCCCGGCAAGCGCGTGACGGATGGCGCGCCCCGGGTACGCCGGCAGTCCCTCCTCGCGGGCACCCGCGAGCGACGAGCCCCGACAGTGGACAGTTCACCTGCACAGGTGAGGAAGAGACCGGCGGTGACAGCAACGATGGCAGCTGGACCCCGGGCGACGACCCAGGTATGCCGCGTAGCGAGGGACGGTCGGCCACGGCCTGGGCTCGGCCCTGCCCGTCGGCCTCCAGGCGGCCAGGACACCGGTGAGCCCCGCCGGACCGCGCCGAGAACGGCATCCGGCGTCCTCCGTTGTTTGGCGGGAACCCCTGGCGCTGGGGCGTCCGCCCCGCCCCGTGCCGGGCGCTCGGACGGCCGGGCACGGCACGGGAGACGGATGTGCCACGGCGTCGTCGTTCCCTCAAGGCGCCCCCGGAGCTCCTGCCGCGGGAGCGGCCTGGCATGCCGTTCGAGCGAGGACGTCCGGTCCCGCCGCAACTCCCGCCCGGGCAGTGGCAACCATCCCGTGAGCTGGGCCGATGGTCCCGCAGCGGTGCCCGGTCGCCCCTGTCGGACGAGGACCTCACGGGCAGACACTGAAGTCCGAGGGACTCCCGACACCGAAAGCGGGGAACCGCTCATGCCCGTCACCGGCACACCCATCAGTCACTCCTCCGCCTACCTGGTCCGCGCGGCCGTGACCGCGCCGTCGCTCCACAACACCCAGCCCTGGCGCTTCGTCGCGGACGGCGACAGGGATCTCGAACTGCACGCGGACACCCGTCGCTGCCTGCCGCTCGCCGACCCCCGCGGGCGGGAACTGCTGCTCGGCTGCGGGGCGGCCCTGTTCAACGTGCGGCTGGCCATGCTCCACCTCGGCTTCCGGCCCCTTGTGCGTGTTTTCCCCGACCTGCGGCAGCCCGCTCACCTCGCCACGGTCGCCTGGGGCGCCTACACCCGGCCCACAGCGGAGGAACAGCGCCTGTTCGACGCCTTGGGGCTGCGGCACACCGCGCACGGCCCGTTCCTGCCGGAGCCGTTGCCCGCCGGCCTCGTCGCCGCGTTGCGTGAGCAGGCCGACTGTGAAGGCGCCCGGCTGCACGTCGTGGGGGACGCTGTGGACCGCCGCCTGGTGGCCGCGCTGGTACGTGCGGGGGAGGACGCCCACCGGGCCGACGAACGGTTCGCCGCCGAACAGGCGGGATGGGCCTGGCAGCCCGTGCGGCCGAGGCGTGACGGGGTGCTGGCCGACGCCGGCGTGCGTCACCCCGACGCGACCGCTCTCGCCGGTCGCGACTACGCCAGTCTGGCCGGCGCGAGCCCTCGGCATCCCCGGCCCTGGTCAGCGCGGACGGGTGAGGTGGTCCTGCTGGCCACCGATCGGGACGACCCGTCCACCTGGCTGACGGCCGGACAGGCCCTTCAGCGGATGCTGCTGCACGCGGCAGGACTCGGCGTGATGGCGGCCTTCCACACCCAGCCCTTGGAGGTGCCGGAACTGCGGGAACGCGTCCGGCGGACGCTCACCGCCGGGCAGTACCCGCAGGTCATCCTCCGCCTGGGACACCCGCCGTACGTGCGTTCCACGCCGCGCCGGGGCCTGGCCGAGGTCCTCGGCGGTGCCCGCGTGTGAGGGACCCGGCCCTGAAGGCGGCGCAACGCACACGGAGGCCGGGCGGAACCGCGAAGGTTCTGCCCGGCCTCCGTGCGGGCCGGGCCGGGCCGGCAGCAGCCGGCCCGGCCCGACGCGCCGTCAGCCGTAGTAGGCGGTCCGCATGATCGCCTGCATGTCGTCCAGCATCGGCATGCGCGGGTTGGCGGGCGCGCACTGGTCCTCGTAGGCGTTGAGGGCCTGCTGGGGCAGAGCCGCCAGGAACGTCTCCTCGTCGACCCCGAGCGACCTGAACGTCGGTTCGATGCCGACGGCGTCGCGCAGCTGCTGCACGGCCGCGGCGAGGGACTCCACGCCCTCGGCCGGGGTGGCGGCGGGCAGACCCAGCGTGCGGGCGATGTCCTGGAACCGCTCGGGCGCCCGGTAGCTCTCGTACTTCGGCCACCCGGTGAGCTTCGCCGGTACCGTGCCGTTGTAGCGGATCACGTGCGGAAGCAGCACCGCGTTGGTGCGGCCGTGCGCGATGTGGAAGGTGGCGCCCAGCGTGTGGGACATGGCGTGCACGATGCCGAGGAAGGCGTTGCCGAAGGCCATGCCCGCGATGGTGCCGGCGTTGTGCATCTTCTCCCGGGCCTCCGGCGCCCCGTCGCGGTCGTTCACCGCCGCCTCGATGTTGCCGAAGATCAGCCGGATCGCGTGCAGGGCGAGGCCGTCGGTGAAGTCGTTGGCGTAGACGGAGACGTACGCCTCGATCGCGTGGGTGAGGGCGTCGAAGCCGCTGTCGGCGGCGAGCGCCGGGGGCAGCGCCGCGGTGAGCAGCGGGTCGACGATGGCGACGCTCGGGGTGAGCGCGTAGTCGGCCAGCGGGTACTTCTTGCCGGTGGCCGGGTCGGAGATGACGGCGAACGGGGTGACCTCAGCGCCGGTGCCCGAGGTGGTCGGCACGCACACCAGCCTCGCCAGCCGGCCCAGCTCCGGGAAGCGGAAGGCGCGCTTGCGGATGTCGGAGAACTTCTGCCGCATGTCCGCGAAGTCGACCTCCACACCGGCCGCGTGCTGCTCGTACAGCAGCCACATCACCTTCGCGGCGTCCATCGGGGAGCCGCCGCCCAGCGCGATGATCGTGTCCGGGCGGAAGTCGCCCATCAGGCGGGCGCCCTCGCGCACCGAGTCGATGCTGGGCTCCGGCTGCACGTTGTCGATGATCTGCACCACCACCGGCTCCCTGCGCCGCTGCAGTACCCGGCTGATCCGGTCGACGAAGCCGAGCCGGGTCATCGTCGCGTCGGTGACCACCGTGACGCGGTGGACGTCCGGCATCGAGGCCAGGTAGCGGATGGACTGCGGCTCGAAGTAGATCTTCGGCGGCACCTTGAACCACTGGAGGTTGTTGCGGCGGGCGGAGACCCGCTTGACGTTGAGCAGTTGCGGGGCGGAGACGTTGTTCGACACGGAGGTGCTCCCCCAGGAGCCGCAGCCCAGCGTCAGCGAGGGCAGCAGGCCGTTGTAGACGCCGCCGATCGCACCCTGCGACGACGGGGAGTTGACGATGACGCGGACCGTCTTCATCCGCCGGCCGTACGCCTCGGCGACCGCACGGTCCTCGGTGTGGACGACGGCGCTGTGGCCCTGGCCGTGGAAGGCGACCATGTCGGCGGCCAGGTCGAAGCCGTGGCGCTCGTCCTCGGCCCGCAGCACGGCCAGCACCGGGCAGAGCTTCTCCCGGGTCAGCGGCTCGTCCGGGCCGACCCGTCCGGCCTCCACCAGGATGAGCGAAGTGCCCTCCGGCACGCTGAAACCGGCCTGCTCGGCGATCCACACCGGACTCTGCCCGACCGCGGCGGCGTTCACCTTCGGCTCGCAGCCGCCGCCCGGGGCCCGGCCCGCCGGGAAGAGGAACGCCTCCAGCTTCGCCTTCTCCTCGGCGGTCGCCAGATGGGCGTGCAGGGTGCGGAACTCGGCGAGCGCCGCGTCGTAGATCTCCGCGTCGAGGATCACCGCCTGCTCGGAGGCGCAGATCATGCCGTTGTCGAACGACTTCGACAGGACCAGGTCGTTGACCGCACGGGACAGCTTCGCGCTGCGGTGCACGTAGGCCGGGACGTTGCCCGCGCCCACGCCGAGCGCCGGCTTGCCCGCCGAGTAGGCGGCCTTCACCATGGCGTTGCCGCCGGTGGCGAGGATCAGCGCGACCCCGGGGTGCTTCATCAGGATGCCGGTCGCCTCGACCGACGGCTCCTCGATCCACTGCACGCAGTTCTCCGGCGCCCCCGCGGCGACCGCCGCGTCACGGACCACCCGCGCCGCCTCGGCGCTGCACCGCTGGGCGGACGGGTGGAAGGCGAACACCACCGGGTTGCGGGTCTTCAGCGACATCAGCGCCTTGAAGACCGTGGTGGAAGTCGGGTTGGTGACGGGGGTGACCGCGGCCACCACGCCCACCGGCTCAGCGATCTCCACCATGTCCTCGATGTCGTCGCGGGCGACGACGCCCACGGTCTTCATGCTCCCCATGCTGTGGGTGACGTGCTCGCAGGCGAACATGTTCTTGACGGCCTTGTCCTCGAACAGCCCGCGCCCCGTCTCCTCGACGGCCAGCCGGGCCAGCGCCGTGTGCTGGTCCAGGGCGGCCACCGACGCCTTGGCGACGATGTGGTCGACCTGCTCCTGGGTCAGGGACTCGTAGTCGGCGAGGGCCTTCAGGCCTCCCTCGACGAGGCGGTCGACGGCGACCGCGGCGTCCGACGGCGCCTCGGTCGCGGTTGTGACGCTGGTCGGCGTGTGCTGTCGGGTCATGGGTCTGCCTCCGTGGGGAGCTGGTTGGCCGGGTGGTGGTGCGAGCGGTGAGGTGCCCCGGGCGAGTGGTGTGGTGCGGCGCCGAAGCCGCAGTGGCCGCTTCCGTCATCCACTCTCCCGTCGAACGCGATGCGGATCCGGATGCCGAAGGGCCTCGACGCGGCCCGTACGGCCCGGCCGGGCAGGGACCGGTCGGCCCTGCCCGGCCGGGGACCACCGGACGGCCGCTCAGTTTCCGGGGCCGCCGCGCCACGGAGGCGGCGCGGACGTCCTGCGGGCGTCCTCCGCCCGGTGCGCCACGCGTTCCACACGGCCCCGCAGCCGGTCGTGGAGACGGTCGGCGAGCTCCCGCACGGTCGCCTCGCGGACGTGGACGACGACGAGGTCCTCGCCCACTTGGAGGTCGGCGCCGGCCCACCACGGCAGCTCCACGTGGGGAGCCGAGGCCCTCAGCACGCGCACCTCGCCGTTCACCGGTCCGAGTCCGGGCCGGCCGAGGGCGGTGGCGACCTTCTCCCGCACGTACGCGAGCGACTCCTCGTCCACGTCGCCGTCGGCGCGGACCCGTACCGCGTCGGTGAGGTCACGGATTCGGGTGTTCCTGGCAGTCATGTGCTCCACTCCCTGCGATCTCCGGGGCTGTGCGACAAGCCTTGCCGCCGCCCGCCGGCGCGGTCAGGGGCCGACCGGGCCCCGGGGCGGGGCCGTTGGGACCCGTGCCTCGGGCCGGACGGTCCGTGGGCGCGCGGCCCCTCATGGCGCAGGCTCGAGGACGTCCGGAGAGCGTCCGGAAGATCCAGGCCCAGGACCCGCCCCAGGAGGGGAAACCTCATGTCGCACGTCATCACCGTAGGGATCGACGGATCACCCGCGAGCCTCGCCGCCGCGCACTGGGCGGCCCGGGAGGCGGTGCGGCGGGGGACCGGTCTCGCCGTGGTGCACGCCTGGCACCCCCACGTCGGTCCCACGCCGCACGTTCCCCAGGACAGCAGCGAGCACGCCTGGGCCGAGGCGACCCTGCGGCAGACGGTCGAGGGACTGCGGAGCGCGCACGCCGGTGCGGACATCCACGGGCGGCTGGTGTGCGACTCGGCCGTCACGGCCCTGACCGCCGCGGCCGCCGACAGCGAGATGCTCGTCCTCGGTTCGCTCAGTCTCGGCGCACTCGGCGGCTTCGTCACGGGTTCCGTGTCGCACCGCGTGGTGGCCCGTTCCCCGCGTCCGGTGGTCTTGGTCAGGGCCGGCCGAGGCGTCGCCGCGGAGCACCTCCCGGCGGTGGACGGCATCGCCCCGGACGAGATACCGCAGACGCCCTGCCGCGAGGTGGTGCTGGGTCTGGACACGGCGCACCCCTGCGACGAGTTGATCGAGTTCGCCTTCGAGGCGGCCCGCCGGCGCGACACCGGGCTGCGCGTGGTGCACGCCTTCCGCACCGACTGGCCTCTGACGGACGCCTCACTGGTCGTCCCGCCCGAGGCCGTGGAACCGGAGCCGCAGGCCCGGGCACGGGCGGACGCGGAACACAAGGTGGCCGCCGTGATCAGCTTCTGGCGGGCGAAGTTCCCGACCGTGCCGGTGACCGGGTGGGTCACCGAGGGCAGGGCGGCGTCCGTCCTGCTGCACGAGGTGAGCGACGCGGGGCTCCTGGTGGTGGGCCGCCGGGAGACCGGCCACCGTGTCGGCGCGCGGATCGGTTCCGTCGCCCACGCCGCACTGCACCATGCCGGCTGCCCCGTCGCCGTGGTCCCGCACGACTGACCCGCCTGCCGGCCGGGCCGAAGGTCCCGGTCGGCAGGGGCCGCAGGGACCGCGGCGATGCCCTCATGGGCACTGCCGTCTCCCGCCCCGTGGGACGACCATCGAAGTGAAGTCAGGACCGACGAGAGGACCCGTGATGACCGCGACGGTGACAACCACCCCCCGGAACGCCGACGCCTGGCGCGAGTTCACCGGCGACGGGTGGCGTGAGCGCGTCGACGTGCGTGACTTCGTCCAGGCCAACTACACCCCCTACGACGGCGACGCGTCCTTCCTGGCCGGGCCCACGGAGCGCACGCGCGCGGTGTGGGAGAAGGTCTGCGCGCTGTTCCCGGAGGAGCGCCGCCGCGGGATCCTCGACGTCGACGCCGCCACGCCCTCCACGATCACCTCGCACGCCCCCGGCTGGATCGACCGGGACCGTGAACTGATCGTCGGGCTCCAGACCGACGCCCCGCTCAAGCGGGCGATCATGCCCAACGGCGGCCTGCGCATGGTCGAGAACGGCCTGCGCGCCTACGGCTACGAGCCCGACCCGGTCGTCTCCGAGATCTTCGGCAAGTACCGCAAGACCCACAACGACGGCGTGTTCGACGCCTACACCCCGACGATGCGCACGGCCCGCAAGGTCGGCATCATCACCGGGCTCCCGGACTCCTACGGCCGTGGCCGGATCATCGGCGACTATCGTCGGGTCGCCCTCTACGGCACCGACCGCCTGATCGAGGCCAAGCGGGCTGAACGCGCCCTACTGGACGAGCGGCCCTCCACCGCGGACGTCATCCGCGACCGGGAGGAACTGGCGGAGCAGGTCAAGGCGCTGAGGGAGCTCACCGAGATGGCGGCCGCCTACGGCTGCGACGTCTCCCGGCCCGCCTCCACCGCGCACGAGGCCGTGCAGTGGCTGTACCTGGGCTACCTGGCCGCCGTGAAGGAGCAGAACGGCGCGGCCATGTCGCTGGGCCGGACCTCGACCTTCCTCGACGTCTACCTTCAGCGCGACCTCGCCGACGGGGTCATCGACGAGTCCCGCGCGCAGGAGCTGATCGACGACTTCGTCATCAAGCTCCGGATGGTCCGCTTCCTGCGCACCCCCGAGTACGACGCCCTCTTCTCCGGCGACCCGACCTGGGTGACCGAGGCGATCGGCGGCATCGGCGAGGACGGACGGCCGCTGGTCACCCGCACTTCCTTCCGGTTCCTGCAGACCCTCTACACCCTGGGCCCGGCCCCCGAACCCAACATGACCGTCCTGTGGTCGCCCGGACTGCCCGCCGGCTTCAAGGAGTTCTGCGCCCAGGTCTCCATCGACACCAGCGCCGTCCAGTACGAGTCCGACGAACTGCTGCGCCCGCGCAACGGCGACGACACCGCCATCGCCTGCTGCGTCTCCGCCATGGCGGTCGGCCGGCAGATGCAGTTCTTCGGCGCCCGGGTCAACCTCGCCAAGGCACTGCTGTACGCGATCAACGGCGGCCGGGACGAGATGACCGGCGAGCAGGTGGCCCCGGCCGCCGAGCCGCTGACGGGCGAGTACCTGGAGTACGAAGAGCTGTCGGCGGCCTACGACCGGATGCTGGACTGGCTGGCCGGGACGTACGTCGACGCGCTCAACGTCATCCACTACATGCACGACAAGTACGCCTACGAACGCCTGGAGATGGCGCTGCACGACCACCCCGTGCACCGCTTCATGGCCTGCGGCATCGCCGGCCTCTCCGTCGCCGCCGACAGCCTCTCGGCCGTCAAGCACGCGCGGGTGAAGGTGCTGCGCGACGGGACGGGACTCGCCGTCGACTTCCGCACCGAGGGGGAGTACCCGTCCTACGGCAACGACGACGACCGCGCCGACGCCATCGCCGTCGGCCTGGTGGAGTCGTTCATGGCGAAGGTGCGCACGCACCCCGCCTACCGGGACGCCGAGCACACCCAGTCCGTCCTGACCATCACCTCGAACGTGGTCTACGGCAAGCACACCGGCAACACCCCCGACGGCCGCCGCGCGGGCGAGCCGTTCGCGCCGGGCGCCAACCCGATGAACGGCCGGGACCGGCACGGTGTCGTCGCCTCGGCACTCTCGGTGGCCAAGCTTCCCTTCGAGCAGGCCCGCGACGGCATCTCCCTGACCACCACCATCACCCCCGAGGGTCTCGGCCACGTCCCGGCCGAGCGCGCCGGGCACCTGGTCGGCATCCTCGACGGCTACACGGGAGCCGGCGGGTTCCACATGAACGTCAACGTCCTCGACCGGGCCACCCTGGAGGACGCCATGGAACACCCGGAGAAGTACCCGGAACTGACCATCCGGGTCTCCGGATACGCAGTGAACTTCGTCCGCCTGACCCGTGAGCAGCAGCTCGACGTGATCAGCCGCACCTTCCACGGTGCCCTGTGACCACCGTGCCCACGGGGCCCGTCACCGGCCGGGTGCACTCCTGGGATCTGTCCACCGGCGTGGACGGTCCCGGGACCCGGTTCGTGCTGTTCACCAGCGGCTGCCCGCTGCGCTGCCTGTACTGCGCCAACCCGGACACCTGGCGGATGCGGGACGGACAGGAGCGCACCGTCGACGAGGTGATGGGAGAGATCGACCGCTACCGGCTGTTCATCACCACGGCCGGCGGCGGCGTCACCCTCACCGGCGGCGAGCCGCTGCTCCAGCCCCGGTTCACCGGCGCCGTCCTGCGCCGCTGCAAGGAGGCCGGCCTCCACACCGCGCTCGACACCTCAGGCCTCCTCGGCGAGCGGGCCACCGACGAGCTGCTCGCCGACACCGACCTGGTCCTGCTCGACGTCAAGTCCTTCGACGTCCGCGCCTACCGCCGGCTCACCGGCGGGGCCCTCGCGCCGACCCTGTCCTTCGCCACCCGGCTGAACCGGCTCGGCGTCAAGATCTGGATCCGGTACGTCCTCGTCCCCGGCTGGACCGACGACATGGCGGCGGTGGACGGCCTCGCCGAGTTCGCCGGCGGCCTGGACACCGTGGACCGGGTCGACGTCCTGCCGTTCCACAAGCTCGGCGCGGCCAAGTACGAGGCGCTGGGCATCCCCTTCCCCCTGAAGGACACCCCGTCCCCGGACCCGGAGCTGGTGGAGCGGGTATGCGAGCGGTTCCGCGCACACGGAATGGCGGCCCACTGACCGTCCGGTCCGCGGGCGCGGACTCAGCCGGCCGTCCCGCTCGCGGAGGGCAGCGGAGCCGTCCACTCCAGCAGCGTCCCGGCCGGGTCACGGCGGGTCACCCGGAAGGCGCCCCCGAGCTCCTCGGCGCGGCTGCGCAGGTTGGCCAGACCGCTCCGCCGGACGACCGCCGGGTCGATGCCGCGACCGTCGTCCGCGACGGTCAGCCGCAGCGCTCCCTCGGACGCCTCGGCGCCGACCTCCACCCTGGTGGCCCCGGCGTGCCGGGCGATGTTGGACAGCGCCTCACGCAGCACCGCCACCAGGTGCTCGGCGTGCCCGGCGGGGACGTCGGTGTCCAGCAGTCCGGTCATGCGCAGGGCCGGGGGGAAGCCGAGGTTCTGCGCGGCCTCGTCGGTCAGGGCGAGCAGCCGGGCGCGAAGTCCCCCGTCGCCCTCCTGCCGGTCGCGGTGCTGCAGGCCGAAGATGGTGGTGCGGATGATCCTGATGGTGTCGTCCAGGTCGTCGACGACCCGCTGGATGCGCTCGGCGGCGGTGGGCTGGTCCCGGATCCGGCCGAGTGCCGCCTGCAGGGTCAGGGCGCCGGCGAAGAGCCGCTGGATGACCTGGTCGTGCAGGTCACGGGCGATACGGTCGCGGTCGCCGAGCAGGGCGAGGTGTTCCGCGTCCCGCCGGTGCTCGGCGATCTCCAGCGCCAGCGCCGCCTGGTCGGCGAAGGTGAGGACCATGTCGACGGCCCCCTCGGTGAACGGCGGCCGGCCGGGAAGATTGGCCACCTGCAGCACGCCGCGCACCCCCTTCCGGTCGCCGACGGGGACGAAGAAGGCCGGCCCCAGCGCCACCTGCGAGCCGCTGCCGCCCATGGCACGGGGATCCTCGCTGAGCGCGTCGCTGATGACGGGCTCGCCCGTGCCGTACACCTTCGCCGCGAGCGTGGTGGGGGGCAGGGCGAGGCCGAGCAGCCGGTCGGCCTCGACCCCGGCGGTGGCCTCCACGACCAGGCCCTTGTCGTCGCCGACCGGCCGGGCCAGGGTGACCAGGTCACAGCCGGTCATCTCCCGCACCGTGTCGGCGAGCGAGTGCAGGATCTCCTCCGGAGGCGCCCCCGACAGGAGGGCACGGGTGATGTCCTCGCTGGCGGCCAGGCGACGTTCCCGCTGGCGGCTGTCCTCGTAGAGGCGGGCGTTGTCGATCGCCACGCCCGCGGCGGCGGCCAGGCTCCGCAGCACCGCCTCGTCGTCGGCGTCGAAGGGCACGCCGCCGCGCTTGTCGGTCAGGTACAGGTTGCCGAAGACCTTCTCCCGCACCTGCACGGGGGCGCCGAGGAAGGTCCGCATCGGCGGGTGCCCTGCCGGGAAACCGACGGACTCCCCGTGCGCGCCGAGGTCGTCCAGACGCAGCGGGTGCGGCTCGCGGATCAGCAGCCCCAGGATGCCGTGGCCCCGGGGGTAGTGACCGATGCGCGCGATCGTCGCCTCGTCCATGCCGACGGTGATGAACTGCCGGATCGTTTCCTCTTCGCCCAGCACCCCCAGGGCGCCGTACTCGGCGTCCACCAGGTCGACCGCGGACTGCACGATCCGGCGCAGCAGGTCCTCGAGCTCCAGGTCGCTGCCGATCGCCACCACGGCGTCCAGCAGGGTCTGCATGCGGTCACGGCCGCCGCGGACCCGCTCGACGTGCTCCTGCAGCTCGTTCAGCAACTCGTCCATCCGCAACGGCGGGACAGAACTCCGGCGGCCGTCTCCCGCCTGCTCGTTCCTCACTGCGCTCTCGCCCCTCCGATGTGTGTCGTCAGGGCAAGCATGCCGTACGGGACGCGGTGCGCGACACCGGTCCTTGGCCGGAGCCGCGAAGCGGCCGGGGCCGAACGACCCCCGGAGCGGGCCCGAGCGGCCCGTGGCCCACGACGCGGCACGGGGCGAGGCTGGAGCCAGGAGCAGCGCCCGTACCACCGGGCGCGGGCACCGGGCCCGGCGGACCGCCCGGGCCCGTCACATCACGATGAGAGGAAGATCATGCGCGGCAGTCGGTACACGGTCAGCGACGTCATGACCCACACGGTCGTCTCGGTCGGCCGGGACGCCACGTTCAAGGACGTCGTCGCGATCATGCAGCAGTGGAGGGTCAGCGCCCTGCCCGTGCTGGCCGGGGAGGACCGCGTCGTGGGCATCGTGTCCGAGGCCGACCTCCTGCCCAAGGAGGAGTTCCGCGACAGCGACCCCGACCGCCTCACCCAGAGGGACCGGCTGCTCGACCTGGCGAAGGCGGGCGCCCGCACGGCGGGCGAGCTGATGAGCGCGCCCGCGGTCACCGTCCGCGCGGACGCGCCCCTCGCCGAGGCAGCCCGGGTCATGGCGCGACGGCAGGTCAAGCGGCTCCCCGTCGTCGACGACCGGGGCATGCTCAAGGGCGTGATCAGCCGTGCCGACCTGCTGAAGGTGTTCCTGCGCCCGGACGAGGAGATCGCCGCGGAGGTCCGCCGCGAGGTCGTCGCGTACCTGTTCCCCACCCTGAGGCCCCCGGTGCGGGTGAAGGTCGCGGACGGCGTGGTCACGCTCTGCGGGCGGCTCCGGGACACCTCGATGGTGCCCGTCGCCGCCCGTCTGGCCCGCGCGGTCGAGGGCGTCGTCGACGTCCAGTTCGACCTGAAGGGACCGGGCGCCGCCACACCCGGCGCGTGACCGGCCGGCCGGCGGCCGGGGAGGCAGCCGGCCGGCCGTGGCGATCAGGCCTCGGGGAGCCGGGCCGCGACGTGCTCGGACAGGTCCAGCAGGCGGTTGGCGTAGCCCCACTCGTTGTCGTACCAGCCGAAGACCTTCACCAGGTCCCCGTGGGCCTGGGTGAGCGGCGCGTCCAGGACGCACGAGGCGGGATCGCCGACCACGTCCCGCGAGACGATGGGGGCGTCGGACACCCTCAGCACGCCCTTCAGCGGGCCACCGCGATCCGCCGGCCGTCCACGGTCAGCGACGTGTCGTCGTGCTCGACCCTTCGCCCCAGCCGGCCGTACGTCGAGTCGTACGCCAGCAGGTGCGCCAGCGCCTCCGGCGAGGTGAGGTCGGTGACCGCCACCACTTCCAGATCCGCGTTCGTACCGGCGGCCCTGTCGAGCACACAGCGCAGGTAGTCGCGGCCGATGCGGCCGAAGCCGTTGATGCCCACACGAACGGTCATGTCGGTCCTCCCGGCAAGGGCCGGTCGTCACCCGGTCGCCCCGGGACCCCTCCAGCCTCACCGTCGCGGGCCCGCCGGGGCACGGGCCGTGCGGTACCGGTTCGGGGGACCCTTGGCCCCCTGCCGAGGGCCGGGCGCCCCTCGCGGCGCGGGGCACGGCACCGGCACGCTGAAGACGTGCCGGCCCCCGCGGGTGCCCGTGCCGGCGTCCGCTCCCGGCCCGCCGTCAAGGAGAGAAGATCATGAGATTCCGCACCGTCGGTCAGGTGATGACCTGTGAGGTCGTCCGGGCCCGCCGAGGAACCCAGTTCAAGGAAGTCGTCCGGCTGCTCGACCACCACCGGATCAGCGGCCTGCCGGTGGTCGACGACGACGACAAGGTCGTGGGTGTGGTCTCCGGGACCGATCTGCTCCGGGCACAGGCCTACCGGGACGGCAGCGAGCCCAGGGGAGCCGTCACCGCCGGCGACCTCATGACCAGCCCCGCGATCACCGTTCATCCGGAGCAGTCCGTGCCGGACGCGGCGCGGCTGATGGAGCGCCGTGGTGTGGAGCGGCTGCCCGTGGTGGACGAGGAGGACCGGCTCATCGGCATCGCCACCCGCAGGGACCTTCTGCGGGTCTTCCTCCGCACCGACGACGACCTCCGCCGCCAGGTGGCCGAGGAGGTCCTCACCGGTGCGCTGGGACTGGCGCCCGGCGCCGTCCTCGTTTCCGTCCACGACGGCGTCGTCACCCTCGACGGCCGGATCGAGCGCCGCAGCCAGGCCGCGGAGGCCGTTCACCGGACATGGCGGCTGGAGGGCGTCGTGGGAGTGCTGAACGCGCTGACGTTCCACGTCGACGACACCCAGCCGCGTGTGGCGGCCACCTGGGCTCCCGTCCGGTGACTCCCGCCGGAAGACCCCGGCCGGCGAGAGCCGGTCGGACCGGCCGGAGGGCCTGACCGGCCCACTGACGGCACACCGGTGCCCGGGAAACGCTGAGGGCGAGCGGTTCCGCGGTCGAGGAGCCGGAGACCAGGGAGTTGTGCGATGGCGAAGGCGTATCTGGTGGGCAGTGGGGTCGCGGCACTCGCGGCGGCCGTGTTCCTGATCCGTGACGGCGGATTCGACGGAGGGGACGTCCACCTCTTCGAGGAACGGCCGGACATCGGCGGAAGCCTGAACGCCGGCGGCACGACAGGACCCGGACACACCGTGCCCGGCGGACGCCTGATCGACGCGGGATCACACTGCGCGTTCGACCTGCTGTCGGGCATTCCGAGCCTCGACGACCCGTCGGTGAGCGTGGCGCGGGAGATACTGGAGGACCACGAGAGCTTCCCCCTGGACGACGTCACCCGTCTCGTCGACGGTGAGGGGAGGCCCGTCGACCCTCGTGCGACGGGCCTCTCCGAACGCGACCGGCTCCAGCTCCTCCGGCTGCTGGCGCTCCCCGAGCGGTCGCTGGACGGCGAGCGGATCACCGACTGCTTCGGCGAACACTTCTTCACCTCGGCCTTCTGGCTGGTCTGGTCCACCACGTTCGCCTTCCGGCCGGGCCACAGCGCGGTGGAGTTCCGACGCCATCTCCGGCGCTTCGCCCACCTCCTGCCCGAGTTCGCGACCATGTCCGGCGACCACCGCACCCGGTACCACCAGTACGACTCCCTCGTCCTTCCGCTGGTCGCCTGGCTGCGCGAGCGCGGAGTGTCCTTCCACACGGGCTGCCGTGTCGTCGACCTCGCACTGGCGCCGGGACGGAAGGACATCACGGTCAGGACCCTCCACCTCGCCAGGAACGGACAGAAGGAGAGGATCGCCGTGGCGCCTGAGGACCTGGTTCTGGTGACCAACGGCGCGGTGACCGACGCCGCCGGTTTCGGCTCGCACACCACCCCGCCGCCCGCCCCTCCGCGCCGCTCGGACGCCTGGCTCCTGTGGCACCGGATGGCCCGCGGCCGCGAGGACCTCGGCGACCCGGCGGTCTTCGACAAGAACGTCAAGGAGTCCCTCGGGGTGTCGTTCACCGTGACCACGAAGGACCCCGTGTTCCTCGAGGCGCTGACGGAGTTCAGCGGCCGTGAGACGGGTAGGGGCGGCCTGATGACCCTCACCGGCTCCCCCTGGCTGCTCAGCGTCGTCGCCGACCGGCAGCCGGTCCACCGTGACCAGCCGGAAGGGGTGTCGGTCTGGTGGGGCTACGGCCTGTTCCCCGACCGCCGTGGCGCCCGGACGCCCAAGCCGATGACGCAGTGCTCCGGTCAGGAGATCCTGGAGGAGGTCCTGCACCACCTGCCGCTGGGCGAGGCGGTGGCGGCGCGCGTCCGGCAGACGTCGACGGTCGTGCCCTGCCTGCTCCCGTACTTCACCGGACCGTTCCTGCGCCGCACCCGGGACGACAGGCCCAGGGTCGTGCCCCGGGGCTCGGTGAACCTCGCCTTCGTCGGACACTTCGCCGAGCTCCCCGACGAGGCCGCCTTCACCGTCGAGTACTCGGTGCGGACCGCCTGGACGGCCGTGAGCAGTCTCCTCGATCTGGGCCGGCAGCCCCCGCCCGTGCACAAGGGGTACCACGACCGTCATGTGCTGGCGGCGGCCGCGGAGACCCTGCACCACCGCTGAACCGGGGTCTGACCGAGCTGTCCGCGGCGACCATGTGGAGGCCGGCGGCAATGTGCCCGCGGACCCGCGACCGCCGCACCGGCTGCCGCGGGTCCGTTGATTGCGGGGAAGAGGACTCTGGCCCTTCAGATCGCCCACAACCGGTCCGCCCGCGGCCTTGAGGGGCTGATCTTCACCCGGGACGACCGTGCCGGTGAGGGCAAGCTGTCCTCGCGCCTGGGGCTGGTGACGGACGCGGTGGAGGCCGGCACCGGGTTCGACCTGTACGGGTACGTGGTGGACCGGCTGCAGCGGGGCGGCCGCATCGACTACGTCATCGCCGACGAGGCGCAGTTCTTCGCCCCGGAGCAGGTCGACCAGCTGGCGCGGATCGTGGACGACCTGGAGATGGACGTCTACGCCTTCGGCATCACGACCGACTTCCGGACCCGCCTCTTCCCCGGCTCGCAGCGGCTGATCGAACTCGCTGACCGCGTCGAGACCTTGCAGGTCGAGGCGTTGTGCTGGTGCGGGGCCCGCGCCACGCACAACGCCCGCACGGTGGGCGGCGTGATGGTCGTCGAGGGCGAGCAGGTCATGGTGGGCGACGTCGCCAACCAGCCCGACGAGATCGGCTACGAGGTCCTCTGCCGGCGCCACCACCGCAAGCGGATGACCAGCCTGACGGCGCGGGCGGGAACGCTGTCGCCGGACGTGCTGCCCGTCACGAACTGAGGATCCTCGGGTCGGGCCACGAACGTCACGGCTACAGACTGCTCTTGAGTTTCGCGGTACGCGGGTACGTCGTCCCGTTGATCTCGGGAATCCAGTCCGGGGTGTTCGCGAGGGCCACGTCCACGATCTCCTGGGGCGTGACGACACCGTACGCCGAGCCGTCGGCGCCCGCGGGCCTGGTGCCCTCGGAGACGTGCTGGGAAGACTCGGCGCCATCGCTCTTGCGGATGACCGGGCCCCAGACGTGCACGAAGTCGATCTGCCAACCGCCGTTCAGGTACATCCAGTGGACCGTCGCCTTCTTGATGCGCGCCGTCCGCCGCCCCACCTGCATGGTGAAGTCCTCCAGCAGCAGGGTGGTGTACGCCTTCACCAGAACCTGGGTCGTCGTCTCATCAACCGTTATCCGCACGAGAAGCGCTCCTCCGTTGTCCCGTTGACGTACGGACCTTACGAGCTCGGGCAGTGGGGAGCGACCGCTTCGGCTGCCCCGTGAGTGACCGCGGGTGCTCCGTCAGCCGGCGGCCGCGACTGCCGACCGCCTCGCGTCCGCGGTCCCCGCGCACCGGGAGAGGTGCTCCACCCCGACGATGCGGTGGCGGGCGTGCACGAGGCGGCGGGCGCGTGGGGAACCGGGGGCGGGCATTGTGGTGACGCCCCCGGGAACGGTTGACTCCCGCCGCATGACCCACTACGTGAAGACGTTCCACGCCCTGGAGATCGGCGACGGCGGCGACGGGCGATGGGCGGCGCACCTGCGGACCATGGACATGGAGTCGCGGGCGGAGGACTGGCTGACCGAGGAAGGCCGGACGCCCGAGGGCGCGGCCCGGGCGCGCGGACTGTTCGAGGTCCACATGCCCGAACTGGTCCCGGCACTCGACCGGCTCGCCGCCCAGGTGGACGCCCCCTGGGCGGGAACCCTCCTGACCCTGGCGGCGCTACGGCCGTTCTTCTCCGGCTGCACCCAGATCGGCGAACCGGGCGCGCTGCTCAGGAACTACGACTTCGCCCCGGAGGACTGCGAGGGCACCATCGTCTCCTCCCGCTTCCTGCGGCCGGTGATCGGCATGCAGGACGCGGGGTGGGGGCTGCTCGACGGGATGAACGACGCCGGCCTCGCCGTCTCCCTCACCTTCGGCGGACGGTTCGTGCACGGGCCGGGGTTCGCCCTGCCCCTCGTGCTGCGCTGTCTCCTGGAGACCTGCGACACCGTCGACCAGGCGGTGGACAGGCTGCGCTCGACACCCGTCGCGATCCCGCAGAACGTGACCCTCGTCGACCCGCACCGGACCCTGACCGTGCACGTGGGGCCCGACATCCCCCTGACCGAGGCGCCCGGCCACTGCGCCGCCAACCACCAGCACCAGCCGGTGCCGGACGAGCAGGAGCGTTTCTCGCGGACCCAGGAACGGCTCGCCGCAGTGCGGGCGGCGGGCGTCGACGTGGCGGTGATGCTGCGGCCGCCGCTCTACCAGTACGCGTACGACCAGGGGCTGGGCACGATGTACACCGCCCACTACCGCCCCGCCGAGGGCCGTGTGACCTACCACTGGCCGGGGGAGAGCTGGGAGCAGGGCTTCGCCTCCTTCGAGGAGGGGGCACGCACCATCACCCTCGGGAGGCCGTGACGGCCCGCCCCTGCCTCGCGGGCGGGCGGCAAGACGACCCGACGGCGGGACGCTCGGACGGCGGGACGACCCGACGACGGGACGCCCGGACGGCGGGAGGGCCGGGCGAACGCGTTCGCTACGATCGCCGCATGCCAGCCGGAAAAGAGCCCGTCAGCCGTCGTGAGCGGCCTGCCAAGCCCGCCCTGACCAGGCAGTGGATCGTCAACACCGCCGTGCGGATCATGCGGGACGAGGGACTCGACAAGGTCACCATGCGCCGTCTGGCGAAGGAGCTGGACACCGGTCCGGCCTCGCTGTACGTGTACGTGGCCAACACCGCCGAACTGCACGCGGCCGTCCTCGATGCCCTGCTGGGCGAGGTCGACCTCTACGCCGAGGATGCGGGCGCGGGCTGGCGCGACCAGCTCGTCGCCGTGCTGACCTCCTACACCCTTGCGCTGTTCCGGCACCCGCAACTGGCCCGGTCCGCACTGGTGGCGCGTCCCAGCGGCGAGAACTACCTGAACCTCGTCGAGCGCGTCCTGGAGCTCCTCTCCCGCAGCGGCGCGCCCGGCGAGCAGGTCGCCTGGGGCGTCGACAGCCTTCTGCAGTACGCGACCGCCACCGCCGCCGAGCACGCGACCCAGGAGGCCGACCCCGCGGGCGGGAAGGAGTGGGACGCCTTCACCCGCGCCCTGCGCGACGCGGACGGGACCACCCGTCCGACGATCAAGGCCCTCCTGCCCGACCTGCTCGGCGGGTCCGGCTCCGCCCGCATGGCCTGGGGTTTCGACGTCCTGATCAACGGCATCACCCGCACACCGCTGCCGGACGCCGCGAGCTGACGCACGGGGGTCGCGCGGCCCGTCGTCATCCGTCCTCGGCCCGACGCCCTGCGGCATGCGCTCCGGCGAACTTGTTCGCAACGAACATGTTCGTTACCTTGGAGAGGTCAGATCGGGCGACGCAGTCGTCCCGTGTCCGGCGCCTGGGGGGTCTCCCTCCGTGCGCGTACCGCACCTCTTCCGCATCGGAGGCGTCACATGAACCACCACGCGAGCACCCACCACGCGAGCACCCACCACCCCATTGCGATCATCGGCGCGGGTCTCGGGGGCCTCACCGCCGCCCGTGTCCTGCACCTCCACGGCATCGCCGCGACCGTCTTCGACCTCGAGGAGTCACCCGAGGCCCGGACCCAGGGCGGCATGCTCGACATCCACGAGGAGAACGGCCAGAAGGCGCTGCTGGCCGCCGGTCTCCACGACGGGTTCCGCGCGATCGTGCACGAGGGCGGTCAGGCCATGCGCCTGCTGGGCCCGGACGGCGCCGTCCACGTCGCCCACGAGGACGACGGCACCGGCGGCCGCCCCGAGGTCGACCGCGGCGACCTGCGCGACCTCCTCCTCGACTCCCTGCCCGAGGGCACGGTCCGGTGGGGCCGGAAGGCCACCGGCGTGCGTGCGGTGGGCGAGGGCCGCCACGAGGTGGACTTCGCCGACGGCTCCACGGTCACCACCGGCCTTCTCGTCGGCGCCGACGGAGCCTGGTCACGGGTCCGCCCGCTCGTCTCGGAGGCGCGGCCCGCGTACACCGGGATCTCCTTCGTGGAGACCGACCTCTTCGAGGCCGCCACCCGCCACCCCCGCAGTGCCGAGGTCGTCGGCGGCGGCTTCCTCCTCGCCCTCGGCGACGAGCGCGGCTTCCTCGCCCACCTGGAGACCGACGGCAGCCTGCACGTCTACGCCGCGCTCAGGGCCGAGGAGGGCTGGACCGACACCGTGGACTTCACCGACCACGCCGCCGCCAAGGCAGCCGTCCTGGCCCACTTCGAGGGCTGGGACGAGGGCCTGCGCGGCCTGGTCGCCGACGCCGAGACGATCACGCCCCGGCGCATCCACGCGCTGCCCGTCGGTCACCGTTGGGACCGGGTGCCGGGGGTGACCCTGCTCGGCGACGCCGCGCACCTGATGTCGCCGTTCGCCGGCGAGGGCGCCAACCTGGCCATGTTCGACGGCGCCGAACTCGCTCTCGCCGTCGCCGCGCACCCCGGCGACATCGAGGCCGCGCTCGCCGCGTACGAGGCCGCGCTCTTCCCGCGCAGCGAGGCGTCCGCCGTCGAGTCCGCCGCAAGCCTGGACACCATGTTCGGCGCGCGAGGACTGGAGCGGACGGCCGCCTTCTTCTCGCAGGGCCCGGCGGCCGCGGCCGGGTAACCGCCCCACGTCACCGGTTCTCGACCCCGGCCGGACGAGCTCCTCGCCCGGGCCGCCGGGCCGCCGGGTCCCGGATCAGCGGGCCCGCTCGTCCTGGCCGGCGACTTTGGCGGTGGCGACGGCGATGCGGTTCCAGGTGTTGATGGTGAGGATCAGGGCGAGGACGCTGGCGAGTTCCGGCTCGTCGAAGTGGCGGGCCGCCTCGGCGTACACGTCGTCGGGGACGCCGGCCCGGGAGACCAGGGTGACGGCCTCGGTCAGGGCGAGAGCGGCCTGCTCCTTCCCGGTGAAGAAGTGCCGGGCCTCGCGCCAGACGCCGATCATGTGCAGGCGGGCCTCGTCCTCGCCGGCCTTGCGGGCGTCGGTGGTGTGCATGTGGAGGCAGTAGGCGCAGCCGTTGAGGAGGGAGGCCCGGATCTGGATCAGCTCGACCAGCGCCGGGTCGATGCCCTCGCGGGCTGCGGCGTCGAAGCCGACGAGGGCCCGGAAGGCCTTCGGCGCCGCCTTCGCGAAGTTCAGGCGCGGGGCGTGGTCGTGTCCGGCCGCGGCGTCGGGGGAGAGGGCGGGGGCGGGAGCGGTCGTGGTGTGCGTGGTGTTCGTCATGCTTCGAAACTAGGGTGCGGAAAGACCTCCGTGGAGGTGCATTTCCATGCCGGTTTCCTGGGTCAATTCGCGTCCGCGTCCGGGCTGCCGTGAGAAGCACGCGAGTCCCGGGCCGCGCCGGGGGCCCTCCGCCCACCCCCGTCCTCCGCCGCCCGCCCCCGTCCTTCGCCGTCCTCCGCCGTCCGCCGTCCGGCGGAACTTCCGACGCGCACGTCCGCGCCGCCCGGCTTCCGGTGCGGTGCCGCGGACCCCTGTGGAGACGCCTCGGAACCCGGGCCGGGCCGCGAACCGTGCGGCTGTCGCCGGCGGCCGGGCCCCGGCCGGTGCGGGCCGGCCTGATTCGTCACGGGCCACGCGGGGGAGTCCTGGCAGTGGCGTACCCACCCCTCCTCGTGGAAAGGCCGAGCGCGCGTGAAGGTGAAGCACGACGGTCACGGCAGGAGCCGTGATCTCCAGGTCAACCCGGTGTTCAGCCGCGAGCCGCTGCGCGTCCCCCGGTACGAGCTGCCGGCCGGCGAGATGGAGCCGGCCACGGCCTACCAGGTGGTGCACGACGAGCTGATGCTCGACGGCAACGCCCGGCAGAACCTGGCGACGTTCGTCTCCACCTGGGCGGAGCCCGAGGCCCGGCGGCTGATGGACGAGTGCGCCGAGAAGAACATGATCGACAAGGACGAGTACCCGCAGACCGCGGAACTCGAGACCCGGTGCGTGCACATGCTCGCCCGGCTCTGGCACGCCGAGGACACCCGGCACGCGACGGGCTGCTCCACCACGGGGTCCAGCGAGGCCGCCATGCTGGGCGGACTCGCCCTCAAACGGCGCTGGCAGCACCGTCGCAGGGCCGAGGGCAGGCCCACCGACCGGCCCAACCTGGTCATGGGCAGCAACGTCCAGATCTGCTGGGAGAAGTTCGCCGACTACTTCGAGGTCGAGCCCCGCTACGCGCCCATGGAGGGGGAGACCTTCCACCTCACGCCCGACCGGGCGGTCGCGCTGTGCGACGAGAACACCATCGGCGTCGTCACCGTGCTCGGCTCGACCTTCGACGGCAGCTACGAGCCCGTCGCGGACATCGCCGCGGCCCTGGACGACCTCCAGGGCCGCACCGGACTGGACGTCCCCGTCCACGTCGACGGCGCCTCCGGCGCGATGATCGCCCCCTTCCTCGACCCCGACCTGCGGTGGGACTTCCGGCTGCCGCGGGTCGCCTCCATCAACACCTCCGGTCACAAGTACGGCCTGGTCATGCCCGGGGTCGGCTGGGTCCTGTGGCGGGACCGGGACGCGCTTCCCGACGACCTGGTCTTCCACGTCAACTACCTCGGCGGCGACATGCCGACCTTCGCGTTGAACTTCTCCCGCCCCGGGGCCCAGGTCGTCGCCCAGTACTACAACTTCCTGCGGCTGGGATTCGACGGGTACCGGCGGGTCCAGCAGACCTGCCGCGACGTCGCCACCCGGCTGTCCGGGGAGATCGCGCGGCTGGGCCCCTTCGAGCTGATCACCGACGGCAGCGACATCCCCGTCTTCGCCTTCCGGGTGCGCGACGGGGAGGAACGCTTCAGCGTCTTCGACGTGTCCGCGGCGCTGCGCGAACGGGGCTGGCAGGTGCCTGCCTACACCTTCCCCCAGAACCGCTCCGACCTGGCCGCCCTGCGCATCGTGGTCCGCGTCGACTTCAGCCACGACCTGGCCGATCTGCTCCTGGAGGACCTGCGCCGCGCGCTGAGCCGGCTGGAGACGCAGGACGCGCCGCGGCGCGGTGAGGAGGCCGGCGGTTTCGCCCACGGCGCCGAGACCAGGAACCCAGGCCGTCCCGGCCGCGGTTGACGACGGGCGGTGCCGAGACCCGCACCCCCGCCCCGCCCGCCGCCGGTGACGGCGGACCACCGCCCCACCCCTACGGAGGTACGCCGTGTGCCGTCTCTTCGGTCTCAGCAGCGCCCCGCGCCGCACGCACGCCACCTTCTGGCTCCTCGACGCGCCCGACAGCCTCAGCGACCAGAGCCACCGCGACCCCGACGGCACCGGTCTCGGTCACTTCACCGCCGACGGCGCCCCCCGCGTCGACAAGGCCCCGGTCGCGGCCTACCAGGACCGCGCCTTCGCCCAGGAGGCCCGCCGGGTGGAATCGGCGACCTTCGTCGCCCACCTGCGCTTCGCCTCCACCGGCGGCCTCGACGCCCGCAACACCCACCCCTTCGCACAGGAGGGGCGGCTCTTCGCGCACAACGGGGTCGTCGAGGGCCTGGACGCGCTCGACGACCACCTGGGCGAGGACCGCTCCCTGGTGCGGGGCGACACCGACTCCGAGCGGTTCTTCGCCCTGATCACCCGGGAGACCCGGCGGCACGACGGCGACGTCACCGCGGGGATCCGGCAGGCCGCCCGCTGGATCGCCGCGAACCTGCCGGTCTACGCCCTCAACCTGATCCTCGTCACGCCGCAGGAACTGTGGGCGCTGCGCTACCCGGACACCCACGACCTGTACGTCCTGCGACGCGGGGCGGGCGGCCTCCACGGCGGCCGGCACCTCGACCACAGCGGCAGCAACGGCCGGATGCGCGTCCACTCCACGAACCTGGCCGACCACCCCGCCGTCGTCCTCGCCAGCGAGCGCATGGACGACCACCCCGACTGGCGCCTGCTGGACGCCGGTGAACTGCTCCACGTCGGCCCCGACCTCGGCGTCACCCGCCACGAGGCCCTGTCCGGACCCCCGGCCCACCTGCTCACCCTCGACGACCTGCGGCCCGACGCGGCGGCCTCGCAGAAGGCCGTCTGATGGCTGCCTTATGCCGCCTGAAGGCCGTCCGAAGGCCGGTCCGGCGAGCGCTCATGAGCCGTCAGGCGACCTCGGCTAGGGTGCACTGCCATGCCGGAATCATGGGTCGATTCGGCGGCGCGTGTCGGCAGTGACCTGCACCTGGACCTGTCCGGTCCCGGCAGCCGCCGCGCCGTGCTCATCCGCGCCCTGCGGGAGGCGGTGCGCGAGGGACGCCTCGCGCCCGGCACCCGGCTGCCGCCCTACCGCTCGCTGGCCGCCGACCTCGGCCTGGCCCGCAACACCGTCGCCGACGCCTACGCCGAGCTCGTCGCCGAGGGCTGGCTGACCGCGCGCCAGGGCTCCGGCACCCGGGTGGCGGAACGCGCCGCCCCGCCCTCGTCGCGTCGCCGCAGGCCGCACCGCGTCGCCGGGCAGCCGGCCGGCCCGGCGCACAACCTCCGGCAGGGCGCGCCCGAGGCCGCCTCCTTCCCCCGCACGGCCTGGCTGGCGTCCGCCCGGCGGGCGCTGGGCTCCGCGCCCGACGACGCCTTCGGCCCCGGCGACCCGCGCGGCCGCGTCGAGCTGCGCCGCGCGCTCGCCGACTACCTGGCCCGCGCCCGCGGGGTGCGGGCCGACCCCGACCGGATCGTGGTGTGCTCCGGCGTCGCGCACGCGCTGCGGCTGCTGTTCGACGGCTCGCGCGGCGCGGCCGGCGGGGTACTGCGCGGTCCGTTCGCGGTGGAGTCGTACGGGCTCGGGTTCCACCGCGGCATCCTGGAGAGCGCGGGCGCGCGGACCGTGCCGCTGGGGATCGACGAACAGGGGGCCAGGATCGAGGAGTTGGCCGACGTGAGGCCACGGGTGCGGGGCGTCCTGCTCACGCCCGCGCACCAGTTCCCCACCGGTGGACCGCTCCACCCGGCCCGGCGTGCCGCGGTCGTCGACTGGGCCCGCGCCGGTGACCGACTGGTCCTCGAGGACGACTACGACGGGGAGTTCCGCTACGACCGGGAGCCCGTCGGCGCACTCCAGGGCCTGGACCCCGAACGGGTCGTCCACCTCGGCTCGGTCAGCAAGAGCCTGTCCCCGGCGGTACGGATCGGCTGGATGGTGCTGCCCGGGCACCTCGTCGACGGCGTGCTCGCCGCCAAGGGCGAGCGGGAGGCGTGGGCGGGCGTCGTCGACCAGCTGACGCTCGCGGACTTCATCGTCTCCGGTCGGTACGACCGGCACATCCGCCGGATGCGCCGGCACTACCGGGACCGGCGCGACCAGCTCGTCACCGCCCTCACCGAGCGGGCCCCGCACGTCACGGCCACCGGCATCGCGGCAGGGCTGCACGCGGTCCTGCGGCTGCCGCCCGGGACGGAGGCGTCCGTGGTCAAGGCGGCCACCTGGCAGGGGATCGCGCTGGACGGCCTCGCCGCCTTCCGGCACCCCGGGGCCACCACACCGGCCGGGGACGGACTGGTCGTCGGCTACGCCGCCCCGGCCGAGCACGCCTACCGGGCGGCCCTCGACGCCCTGCTCCGGGCCCTGCCGCCCGGCGACGTCGTTCCAGGCTCCACCCGGTGATCCCCCCTGCGCCGTGGCGTCCGCGCCGCAGCGTGTCGCGGTGGCGAACAGTGCGACCCCGCACTCCCGGACCCCCGAGCAGGCCACCTGCACGGTCACCGTCCGCCGAACCCCTGCGCCCGGCGCGCCCGTCAGAGCCCGAAGAGGGCGGCCGCGTTGTCGTGGCACACCGCGCGAAGCCAGTCGGGGCCGCAGCCCAGCCGTTCCAGGACCTGGAGCTGGTGCAGGTACGGGTAGGGGATGTTGGGGAAGTCGCTCCCCAGCAGGATGCGGTCGCCGAGGTCGGCCAGCCGCGGCAGAGCCCGCCGGGGAAAGGGCATGAAGCCCTCGGTGAAGTCGGTGAACGCCATCGTGGTGTCCAGCCGCACCTCGTCGTGACGATCGGCCAGATCGAGGAACTCCTCGTACTCGGGCATGCCCATGTGCGCGACGACCAGGCGCAGCCTCGGGTGACGCGCCAGCACCCGGGCGACAGGCTCGGGGCCGGTGTGCTTGCCCGGAGCGGGACCCGAGCCGCAGTGCGTCACCACCGGCACGCCCGCCTCGGCCAGCAGACCCCACGCGGGGCTCAGCAACTCGTCGGCCGGGTCGTACGCCCCCACCTGGACATGGGCCTTGAAGACCCGGGCGCCCGCCTCCAGCGCCTCGCGGACGTACGCCTCGACGTCGGGCTCGGGATACAGCGTGGCGGTGTGCAGGCAGTCCGGGGTGCGGCGGGCGAACTCGGCCGCCCAGCCGTTCAGCCAGCGGGCCATGCCCGGCTTGTGCGGATAGACCATGGAGGTGAAGGCCCGCACGCCGAACTCCCGTAGCAGCGCCGCGCGTTCGTTCTCCTCCGCGCGGTAGGTGATCGGCCATCCCAGCCCGCCGATCAGCGGGCCCGCGGTGTCGAAGTACGCCCACACCTTGCGCAGGACGCTCTCCGGCATGAAGTGGGTGTGCACGTCGATCAGTCCGGGCAGACCGAGCCCGCTCCAGAACCGGCGCACCTCACCGGCCTCGTCGCCGACAGCGGTACGGGGGAGACCCACCGGGGACCACCTCTCCTTCGGACGGCCGGCGGCTGCCGCCGGGGCCTGCGTGTCGGGACGCGCTCGTCGTTCCCTGAATATCAGCTCCCGCTCCGGCACGCGGCGTCGGGTGGGGGAGCGGACGCAGCGGTGCCCGACCGATTGTCGGTCGGCGGTGCCATGATCCGGCCATGCTGTACGACGCGCACCGCGCTCGGCCGCTCGTCGACCTGCTGGAGGAGCAACGGGCCGAGGCGCGAGGGAACTGGAGCTCGATCGACGAGCGCGGCCGCGCCGCGAACAGACGGATCCAGGCGGAGATCGACGCATGGCTGGCTGCCTGCCCGGACGACGAGGGCCGGGCCGCGGTCATCTGCCTCATGCTCGGCATCACCTTCGCCGTCACGACCTTCTGGCACCACCAGGACGAACTGGGCATCGTCATGCCACGGGTGCGCGACTGGACCATCGGCGAGCTCGCGGTGCTGCTGCACCGTGTCACGGAGAAGGACCTGCAGCACGTGTACAGCGACACGCTCTGCATGGTCCTGGACGTCGTCGAACAGCTGGACGCGGACAGCTGTCGGGCACTCGAGCCGTGGCTGCAACACGTGCACAGGCAGCTCATGGAATGTCATGGGAAGGACCTGGCCGGACGAGGGTCGGCGGGACATCGGCTGCGGACTCTGCTGGCCCGTGTGGACGAGGCCGGCATCCCCGAGGGGCTGATACCCGCGGACGACCGCTGGGCCGCTCCGCTGCGGGAGCGGGTGGCCTCCGCGCCCTCCCGCGAACTGGCCGACCTGCTGCGGCACCTGCCGATCGTCCCGGGGCCGCGCCCCACCCGGACCTGGCGACGGACGTGCCTGGCCCTGGCGGACGCGGCGTCGGCGCGGGACGTGCTGGCCGACGTCCTGGGGCGGCTGGCCGAGGAACGCCCGATGTGGAGGGTGACGGACGTCGTCCCCTCGATGGCCGTCGGACCCCTCCAGAGCCACCTCGTCCACCCGACCGACGGCGAACTGGTCCGCGGCCTGATCTGGGCGGCCGCGACGACCGGCGGTCCGGCCGCGGTGCCGCACCTCGACGTGCTGACCACGCGCTTCGCCGGACTCACCGCCGAGGTGTGCGGGAACATCCGACTGGCCGGGGCGGCCGTCAAAGCCCTCGCCGACATCGGCGGTCAGGACGCCCTCGACGTCCTGCGGCGGCAGCGTGACCGGATCGGGAACCGGGTCCTGCGGAAACAGCTGGAGACCGCCTTGGGCGCGGTGGCGGAAACGCCGCGTCACGGCGGAGCGGTTGACCGAACGCAGCGTCCCTGACCACGGCCCGGCGCCCGACGGTTCGCCGGAACAGGAACTGGTCGGTCACGGCGTGCGGCCGGCGACCGAGGTCACCCTGTGAGCGGAACACCACCGCGGCACGACACGGAGCGGCCGGGGCCGACCGCTCCGGTCGGTCGGGTCACCCGAGGCCGCGGGCGTCCTGCTTGAGGGCGGTGTCCACCGTGAGGGCGGTGGCGACGACCAGGCTGCGCAGGGGCTCGGGCAGCTGCTGGTGGATCTGCAGGACGTAATTGTCGGCGGTGGTGAAGAGGGTCTTGGCCAGGCCCTCCCAGGTCTTGGTGATGCGGGCGACCTCGGTGCCGGTGTGGTCCACGACGGCGAAGTTCCAGGCACGCCAGTTCTCCGCGCGGATCTCGCCGAGCTTGGCGCCGTTCGCGGTGATCGCGAAGTTGATCTTGCCGATCGCGTTCTGCTGGACGATCTCGCCGACCGGCGTGCCGTCCGGACGGGTCACCACGACCCGGGACTTGATGAACTTCGCGGGGCGGGTGAGCAGCAGCAGCGGCTGGCCGTAGGCGTCGCGGATCTCCAGCCGGTGCGTCAGGTACTGGTCGAGGCTGCTGACGAAGCGCAGGATCTTGCGCAGGGTGCTCTGGCCGACCTGGACGACCGAGCCGATGTGGGCGCCCTGCTGGTCCATCACCTTGTACTCGTTGACCAGCTCGACCAGCTTGGCTTTCTGGTTCACGACCAGGACCGGCTCGGTGAAGATCGAGCCGGTGCCGGTCACGGGGGCCTGGACGCCGGCCTGCTGCTGGACCTGCCGGGCCACCCGGGGGTCGGGCATCTGGGGGGCCGCCTGCGGTGCGCCCTGGACGGGCGCGGTCTGCTCGGTCCAGCGGGCGCCGTCCCAGTAACGCAGGAGCTGCTGGGCTCCCTGGGGGTCGGGGTACCAGCCGGCGGGGTGTGTGGGATGTGTGGTCACCTGCGGATGCTACGTGTGTTCGACGGGAATGCGCCACGAGTAACGGACAGCCGCCCACCCGGAGGGCGTCGGCGGTCCGGTCAGTCCTTGATTCCCATGTGGTGGAGCAGGACGGCGTCGCGGACCCGGGTCGGCAGGTACTGGTTGAGGCGGAGGAACAGCGAGCTCCTCCGGTCGACCTGGTGGAAGAGCTTGGGCCTCCCGGCCAGGACGACGGCGGCGATCCGGGCGGCGGCCTGCTCGGGCGTGGTGGCCCGGGCGACCAGTTCCCTGTCACGCGCCACGAAGCGGGAGGCGCGCTCGAAGTAGGGCGAGCCCTTCGCCGGCAGCACGAGGGCCTTGGCCGCGAAGCCGGTGGCGACCTGGGCCGGCTCGATCAGGGCGACCCGTACGCCGTACGGCTCCACCTCGAACCTCAGCGACTGGACCATGCCCTCCAGGGCGAACTTGGTGGAGGAGTAGACCGATTCGAAGGGGAAGGGGATCCGCCCGACCAGCGAGGAGACGGCGACCAGCTTGCCCCTGCGACGCTCCCGCATGCCCGGGAGGAAGGCCTGGAACAGGGCGGCGGCGCCGATCACGTTGATCTCGAAGGCGCGCAGGGCCGCGTCGAGGTCGGCCTCCTCGAACGGCCCGAAGAACGGGACGCCGACGTTGGACACGACGGTGTCGACATGTCCCCATCGTGCCAGCGTGTCGTTGCGGAAGGTCCGGACGGCCGGTCGGTCGCGGATGTCGAGGGGGACGAGGTGGTGGCGGACGCCCTTCGCGTCGAGTTCCTCCGCCAGCGACGTCAGACCGGTCTCGTCGACGTCGAATCCGGCGATCGACGCGCCCCGGTCGGCGAGCAGCAGGGCGGTCCGGCGGCCCATGCCGTCGGCGAGCCCGCTGATCACCACGTGCTGGGTCATCCGATACCTCCTGGGTGTTGCCTGGTGCGGGTGGTGCGGGTGGTGCGGGTGGTGCGGGTGGTGCGGGTGGCGGGGGCGCGTGGGCGGCCGCCGCCGGTCAGCGGCCGCGGAAGAGGGGGGCGCGGCGTTCGGCGGACCCGGTGACGCCGGCGACCGCGTCCTCGGTGCGCCAGAGCCGCTGCTGTTCGTCCACCTCGCGGGCGAGGGCCGCCTCGAGCCCGTCGAGCAGGTCGGCGCGCATCGTGGCCCGCATGGAGCGGACCGCCAAGGGGGCGGTGGCCGCGATCTCGTGGGCGAGGTCGAGCGCGACGGCACGCTCGTCGCCGGGATCCGCGAGGCGGTCGGCGAGGCCGGCGTCCAGGGCCTTGGCGCCGACCAGTGGGCGGCCGGTGTAGAGCAGCAGTTCCGCGCGGGTGCGGCCGACGATCCTCGGCAGGGTCAGGCTCAGCCCGAAGCCGCAGGGGAAGCCCCGGCGGGCGAAGTCGGCCTCGAACCGGGACGAGGGCCCGGCGATCCGGAAGTCCGCGGCACAGGCCAGGCCGAGGCCACCGCCGACGGCCGCGCCCTGGACCGCGGCGATCACCGGGACGTCGAGCCGGAGGATCCGTGCCGCCTGCTCGTGGACGGCGGTGGCCGAGGCGCGCGGGTCGAGTGCGCCGCTGGCGTCCGTGAGCCGGATGCCGGCACAGAAGTGGCGTCCCTCCGCGCACAGCACGAGGGCTCTCGCGCCGTCGGCGGCCGCGCGCTCGCCGGCGTCGGCGATCGCGGCGAGCAGGTGGCGGTCGAAGAAGCCCGTCGGCGGGGCGTGCGTCTCGACGACCGCGACGTGACCGTCCCGGGTGAGGGTCACCCGGCTCTTCTCGGCGGTGCTCATACCGGCGGCGCTCCTTCGTGGCCTCCGGCCGGCTGCTCAGGAATGGACGCCCTCCAGGTAGCGGGTGGTCTCCAGGGCGGCGGCGCAGCCCGCGCCCGCCGCGGTGACGGCCTGCCGGTACCGGGCGTCCACGACGTCGCCCGCCACGAACACCCCGGGCAGGTCGGTGGCCCCGCCCGGGCCGGTGGTGTGCAGGTGGCCGGTCGGCGTCAGCGTCAGGAACCCGTCGGCCAGCCGGGTGCGCGGGGTGTGCCCGATCGCCACGAACAGGCCCTGCACCGTGAGGTCGGTGCGCTCGCCGGTGGCGGTGTCCTCCACGCCCAGCCCGGCCAGCTTGCCGTCGCGGCCGCGCAGCAGTTGCCGCACGACGCGACCGGTGCCGATCTCGACGTTGTCCAGCGACCGGACGCGCTCCAGCAGGACCGGGGTCGCCCGGAACCGTTCTCCCCGGTGGAGCAGCCGTACCCGCCGCGTGTGCCCGGCCAGGGCCAGCACCCACTCCATCGCGGTGTCACCGCCGCCCACCACCGCGACGTCACGGCCCTTGAACAGCGGCGCCTCGCAGATCGCGCAGTAGGCGATGCCGCGCCCTCCGCTGAGCTCCGCCTCGCCGGGCAGGCCCAGGCGGCGTGGCGCGGAACCGGTGGCCAGCACGACGGCGCGGGTGCGCACGGTCCCCTCGTCGGTGACGACCTCGTGGACCGCGTCCCGGGCGGACGGGTCGCCGGCGGCGTACCGGATCTCGTCCGCGTCCAGGGTGACCACGGTGGCCCCGGCACGCTCCGCCTGCTCGCGCATCCGGGCCATCAGCACGGGGCCGTCGATGCCCTCGGGGAAGCCGGGGAAGTTCTCCACCGGGCCCGCGTCCATGAGCCGGCCGCCGGGCGTCGGGCCGGCCAGCACCAGGGGCGCGGCGCCCGCCCGCGCCAGGTAGAGGGCGGCCGTCCAGCCGGCCGGCCCGGCCCCGACGACGACCGCGTCGACGGTGCCGGAGGGCAGGGCCGTCCCGTCGGTGATGCCGGCCCACATGCTCACCGGGCGCTCACATCGCTTCCAGGCCGTCGGCCCAGCGGGCCGTCTCGTTGAGCGGCGCGACGGTGAAGCCGTCCCCCGCCGAGCGCGGCAGCCGGACGGTCTGGCTCCAGGTCGCGCCGAAGGTCGGCATCCACACGGAGTGCTTGCCGGCGCCGCCGGCGACGAGGACGCGGATGTCCTGCGGCGCGCGGGCGATCGCCACCCGGTGCCCCCACTCCTCGAGCAGCAACCGGTAGCCGCCCCACAGGCTCGCCTCCTGGAGCTTCTCCGCGCCGACCCGGGTGGCGTCGACACGGGCGTGCTCGAACAGGTACTGCTGGACGTCGGCACGCGACAGACCCGCGTCGGCGAGCAGCCGCGCGTGCTCGGGGCCCAGCACGAGGAACTGGTCGCCGCCGCGGTAGACGGTGTTGGCGCCGGGCGTCGCCATGGTCGCCGCGATCGTCCGCAGCAGGTTCCCGGCGGTGGACGACCGGTGGTCGTTGATGTTGTGCGGGCCCTCCACGGCCGCCACCGTCACCAGGCTGTCCGCCGGGTCCCAGCCGTCGGGCCACTCCAGCTGCGCGCCGAAGGGCGGCCAGGGGCTGTCGGCCCGGTTCTCGGCGAAGCAGAACGACCACTTGGCCGGGGCGCCGTGGGTCGCCCGGTCCATGTCGTCGGCCTGGCCGTCCCCGGGACGGGCGCCGCCGACGTTCATCGCGACCAGACGAACGGCCCGGCCGATCGTGCCGTTGGCGCGGAACCCGGAGCCCATGCAGCCCGCCCCGCCCGCGACGGCGAGCTCGCCCGCGACCGGCCCCTGGACGACGACCATCAGCGCGCACGGATGGGTGGTGGTCTGGGTGCCGTACAGGTTGAAGTCCGGCTGCTGAAGGGCGACGACCGCGGCCTCCAGCACCGGCATGTACGCGGGCAGGCAGCCGGCCATCACCGCGTTCGCGGCGAGCCCGCGCAGGGTCAGCTCCGCGCCGCGCGGGGCGAGAGGACCGAGGGAGGCGTCGGGGTCCCGGGTCGCCGCGGTGAGGAAGCGCTCCACCCGTTCGGTGGTCGGCACGACCACGGGCAGGCCGTCCGTCCATCCCCACCGGTACAACTGCTCGGCGGCGGTCTCCTCGTCGTGCGCGTCCGCCAGGGTGACGAGGTCCGGCCCTTCGGGGGCGGTCACGAGGCGTACCGCTCGATCTCGGTGGTCAGGGCGAAGACGACGTCGTCGACGGCGAGCGGGGTGACCCGCTCGAAGGCCTCCTGCTGCGGGATCCCGCCGACCGGGTGGGCGACTACGGCCAGCCCGAGCGCGTCGGCGCCCCGGACGGCCAGCACCTGCCGGGACAGGCCCTCGAACAGGGTGGACGTCATGCCGCACACCGGCAGGCCGCGGCCGGCCAGGGCGGCCATGTCGGCCGCCGCCCAGGAGGCCCCGGAACCGCAGTCGAGCATCGCCACCACCGCGGCGTCGCACTCCTGCACCACACGGTCGAGGAGTTCGCCGGCCGCGGAGATCGCGGGGACCCTCTTGGTGTAGAGGCGCGGTGTGATGCCGTAGAGCCGGACCAGTGCGGCGGCCACGCCCTCGAGCACCTTGTCGGCGTTCGTCCTGCTGTTGCTCAGGAACCCCACGGTCAGCCCGTGGAGTGCGGGGACGGTCGCGCGGGGGACCGACTCCGGGGCCGCCCCGTGACCGGTCGGATCGACGATCGTGACGCCCATCGGGTCCCCTCCCTTGACGCCGCAGGCTGTGACGCGGATCGTATGCAGCCCGGAAGTTACGATCAAGAGATCTTACGAATCAAGGAATATTGATGGCTGTACGTCCGGGTTCCCGCGCACGCCCCCGGCGTGCCGCCGGCGCGGAGGTCTCCGCGGACGGGACCTGGACCAACTTCCCCCGCCGCCACCGTGTCCGCCCGCGGCACGTCGTGGCGCCGGCCGACCTCGGCGAGCTGCGCAGGGTGCTCGCGGAGGCCGCCGCGGAGGGCTCACGGGTACGGGTCGTCGGCAGCGGCCACTCCTACAACGACGTGGCCGTCGCCCCCGAGACCCAGGTCTCCCTGCGTCACCTCGACCGGGTGCTCCACGTCGACACGGCCTCGGCCCGGGTGACGGTCCAGGGCGGCATCACCCTGCGGGCGGTCCGCGCCGCGCTCCACCGGCACGGCCTGGCGTTCGCCAACATGGGCGACATCGACCACCAGACGATCGGCGGCGCCCTCTCCACCGGCACGCACGGCACCGGCCTGCACGCGCCGGCGTTCGCCTCGCAGGTGGTCGCGATGGAACTGATGCTCGCCGACGGCTCGGTCGTCCGGTGCGACGACCGCGATCCCGGTCTGCTCGACGAGGCCCGGGTGAGCCTCGGGGCGCTCGGCGTCGTCGTCCAGGTCACCCTGCAGGCCGTGCCGGCGTACCGCCTGCGCAGGTCCGACGCGGTCGTCACCCGCGAGCAGGCCTACACCCTCCTCGCGGACCCGCCGGCCGTCGACCACATCGGCCTCTACTTCCTTCCGTACATCGACCAGGTGCTGATGTGGACCGCCGAACGCACCGCCGACCCGGTCGACCGGCCGTCGGCCCTGACCGAGTGGTTCCGCGACGTGGTGAAGGTCAATCACGGCCTGCGCGCCATGGGGACGGTGGCGCGCCGGGCGCCGGGCACGGCGCCCGCGCTGAGCCGGGCGTTCGCCCGCGGGATCAGGCCGGCGACGACCGTGGACACTTACGACCGGGTCTTCCTGCGGCCCCTGTTCGTCCGGCACGACGCCTTCGAGTTCGCCGTGGAGCAGGCCGCCGGCCCCGAGTGCGTGCGCCGGCTGATGTCCGCGGTGGAGGACGCGGGGGCGCCCGTCGCCTTCCCCTGCGAGACCCGCGTCTCCCCGGCCGAGTCCGCCTGGCTGCACCCCGCCCACGGCCGCACCTCGACCTGGGTCGGCGCCGCGGTCCAGTCGCCCGGCATCGACGTCGACGAGGCCTGGGAGCAGGCGCAGCGGGCGTGCGTCGAGCTGGGCGGCGGCCGGCCGCACTGGGGCAAGTGGCACACCCTGGAGGCCGCCGAACTGCGCGGTCTCTACCCGCGATGGGACGACTTCGCCGCGCTGCGCGGCGAGCTCGATCCGCAGGGTTTGTTCGGGAGCCCGGCCGTCGATCGTGTGCTCGGCGGCGTATAAGTAGGATCAGGACATGGTGGACATGCCCCAGCAGGATTCCGGTGCTACCGACCGCGAGATCGAGGCGCTGATGCGTCTCGTCCACGTGATCGAGGCCGAGCACCGCGCCCGTCCGACGTCCTCGCTGGACCTGCGCGCCCGGATGCTCATCCAGGAACTCGGCCTCAACGGGGAGTCGCCGATCCTCTCGGTGCGCCGCAGCCTGCGGTTGTCCCCGTCGACGCTGACCAGCCTCGCTGACCGGCTCGAGCGCGACGGCTACCTCGAGCGCCGCCGCCACCCCACCGACCGCCGGACCGTCGTCCTCGCACTGACCGCCGTCGGCCGGCGGGCCTTCGCGGCGGAGCGGGAGTTCTACCGCCACCTCATCGACGACTCCCTGCGGTCGCTCGACGCGGCGGCCCGCGCCCACGTCCTCACGGCCCTGGCGAGCATCGCTCCGGGGGCGGAGGAGGAACCTGCCTAGGATGTCCGGCGGCGGGACGGGCGAAGGCGAAGGGGCGGCATGCGGGCGATCACGTACCGGGAACTCCGTGACGGGTTCCAGGAGTTGGGGGTGCCGTCCGGGGGAGTGCTGATCGCGCACAGTTCGCTGTCCGCCCTATGGCCTGTCCGGCGGATCATGCACGTGGGTCGCGGGGTCTGGCACGCACGTCTGCGGCGTTGTCGTCGGTCGACGACGCTCCGCGTCGCCTCCCTCCTCCGCCTTGCAGCCGCACGCACCAGACCCCG
>NZ_JBEOVU010000032.1:0-97123 GCF_040295685.1 Streptomyces sp. NPDC002734 | reverse complement strand
GCGTGGGGGTCCCTCCCGCGCGAGCGAAGCCGAGCGTGGGGGAGTGCGTGCCAGACCCCGCGACCCACGTGCATGATCCGCCGGACAGGCCCTAGCCGTCCCGAGCAGCGCGGCCCCGGCGAGGGCGTAGCCCAGGGGGTACGGCGACAGCCCCCACGCCCACCCGGGCAGCTCCAGTCCGGTGACCCGCGCCAGGTCGCCGCGCAGCGTGGCCCCGAGCGCGCACAGCCCCAGCAACGCGAGCGTCCACCAGGGCGTGGCCGCCCGCCGCACCAGCAGCACGGCGGCGCCGAGCACCAGCGTCAGCGGCACGTGGACGTACAGGTACCAGAGGTGGAACGCCGGCTCCACGGACCCGAACAGGGCGTCCACCGCGTCCTCGGCGCCGCCCCGGAGCGCCACGTAGAGCACCGTCCACACCGCCATCGGCCGCACGATCCGGTCCGCCCGGCGCAGCAGCTGCCGCTCGTCGCGCACCGGGGAGGCGACCAGGGCCGCCCAGCCGGCCATGGCGAAGAAGGCGGGCACCGCGAACCGGGTGAGCGAGTCGGCGGCGACGCCGACGGTGCGGTGGCCGGCGTCCACGAAGGCGGCGGCGGTGTGGCAGAGGACGACGGCGGCGGTGCAGACGACGCGCAGCAGGTCGACGTCGTCACGCCGCCCGGGCACGGCCGCGGCGGCGGCCTCGGGAGCCGCCTCAGGGGCCGCCTCGTGGCCGTGGTCGTCGGTCCCGGCGGTGGCGGTGGTGCTCATGCCCCGCAGTGAACAGCCGCCGGGTTACACGAAGCGGGCCGCCACATGAACGCGGCGGGCCGCCCCCGGGGAGGGGCGGCCCGCCGGTCGTGCGGTGCGGGTGGATCAGGCGGAGGGCAGCTTCGCCAGCTGCTCGGTGATCCGCGCGATGTCCTGCTCGGCCTTGGCGAGGCGGCCGCGGATCTTCTCCACGACCGGCTCCGGGGCCTTGCCGAGGAAGGCCTCGTTGCCCAGCTTGCCGTTGGCCTGCGCCTTCTCCTTCTCGGCGGCGGCGAGGTCCTTGGAGAGCCGCTTGCGCTCGGCCTCGAAGTCGATCACGCCGGACAGGTCCAGCTCGACCGTCGCCCCGGCGACCGGAAGGCCGGCGGTGACGGAGAAGCCCTCGCCCTCCGGCTGGAGGCGCAGCAGCTGACGGATCGCCGGCTCGTGCGGGGCGAGCGGCGTGCCGTCCAGGGAGAGGCGGGCCGGGACCCGCTGGCCCGGCTGCAGGCCCTGGTCGCTGCGGAAGCGGCGGACCTCGGTGATCACCGACTGGAGGGTGGCGATCTCCTGCTCGGCGCCGGCGTCACGGAAGCCACTGTCGGCCGGCCACTCGGCGATGACGACGGACTCGCCGCCGGTCAGCGTGGTCCACAGCGTCTCGGTGACGAACGGCATGACCGGGTGCAGCAGCCGCAGCGTGACGTCCAGGACCTCGCCCAGGACGCGCTTGCTCGCCTCGGCCGCCGGGCCGCCCGCCATGAAGGTGGTCTTGGACAGCTCGACGTACCAGTCGAAGACCTCGTCCCACGCGAAGTGGTAGAGCGCGTCGGAGAGCTTGGAGAACTGGTAGTCCTCGTACAGCGCGTCCACCTCGGCGACCACCGAGTTGAGCCGGGAAAGGATCCAGCGGTCGGTCGCCGACAGCTCGGCCGCGTCCGGCAGCGGGCCCTCGACGGTGGCGCCGTTCATCAGCGCGAACCGGGTGGCGTTCCAGATCTTGTTGGCGAAGTTGCGGGAGGCCTGGACCCAGTCCTCGCCGATCGGCACGTCGACGCCCGGGTTGGCGCCGCGCGCCAGGGTGAAGCGGAGCGCGTCGGAGCCGTACTTGTCCATCCAGTCCAGCGGGTTGACGACGTTCCCGAAGGACTTCGACATCTTCTTGCCGTTCTGGTCACGGACCATGCCGTGCAGCGCGATGGTGTGGAACGGCGGGGTGCCGTCCATCGCGTAGAGGCCGAACATCATCATCCGGGCGACCCAGAAGAAGAGGATGTCGTAGCCGGTCACCAGGACGGAGTTCGGGTAGAACTTCGCGAGGCTCTCGGTCTGCTCGGGCCAGCCCAGCGTGGAGAACGGCCACAGGCCGGAGGAGAACCAGGTGTCGAGGACGTCGTTGTCCTGGCGCCAGCCCTCGGCCTCGGTGCCCGGCGGCTGCTCGTCGGGGCCGACGCAGACCGTCTCGCCGTTCGGGCCGTACCAGACCGGGATGCGGTGGCCCCACCACAGCTGGCGCGAGATGCACCAGTCGTGCAGGTTGTCGACCCAGTCGAAGTACCGCTTCTCCATCTCCTGCGGGTGGATCTTGACCTTGCCGTCGCGGACCGCGTCGCCTGCGGCCTGGGCGAGCGGACCGACCTTGACCCACCACTGCATGGACAGCCGGGGCTCGATGGTGGTCTTGCAGCGCGAGCAGTGGCCGACGGAGTGGACGTACGGGCGCTTCTCGGCGACGATCCGGCCCTCGGCGCGCAGTGCCGCGACGATCGCGGAGCGCGCCTCGAGGCGGTCCTGGCCTTGGAAGGGGCCGTGGACGGTGATGACGGCGTGCTCGTCCATCACGGCGATGGACGGCAGGCCGTGCCGCTGGCCGATCTCGAAGTCGTTCGGGTCGTGGGCAGGGGTGACCTTGACCGCGCCGGTGCCGAAGGACGGGTCGACGTGCTCGTCGGCGACGACCGGGATGGTGCGGTCGGTCAGCGGCAGCTTGATCTGCTTGCCGACCAGGTGCTTGTACCGCTCGTCGTCGGGGTGGACGGCGACGGCGGTGTCGCCCAGCATCGTCTCGGCACGCGTGGTGGCGACGACGATGGTGTCCTCGCCCTCGCCGTACTTCATGGAGACGAGCTCGCCGTCGTCCTCCTGGTACTCCACCTCGATGTCGGAGATCGCGGTGAGGCAGCGCGGGCACCAGTTGATGATGCGCTCGGCGCGGTAGATCAGCCCGTCGTCGTAGAGCTTCTTGAAGATGGTCTGGACGGCCTGCGAGAGCCCCTCGTCCATGGTGAAGCGCTCACGCGACCAGGCGACGCCGTCGCCGAGGCGGCGCATCTGACCGGAGATCTGGCCGCCGGACTCGTCCTTCCACTGCCAGACCCGCTCGACGAACGCCTCGCGGCCCAGGTCGTGGCGGGACTTGCCCTCCTTGCCGAGCTCGCGCTCGACGACGTTCTGGGTGGCGATGCCGGCGTGGTCCATGCCCGGCTGCCACAGCGTCTCGTAGCCCTGCATCCGCTTGCGGCGGGTCAGGGAGTCGATCAGCGTGTGCTCGAAGGCGTGGCCCAGGTGGAGCGAGCCGGTGACGTTCGGCGGGGGGATGACGACGGTGAAGGGTTCCTTGTCGCTCTTCGCGTCCGCCTCGAAGTAACCGCGTTCTACCCAGCGCTCGTACAGCGGTCCCTCCACGTCGGCCGGCGTGTACTGGGTCGGCAGTTCGGTTTCGGGCGCTGTGGGCTGCTGAGAGTTCTCGGTCACGCCGGTCATTTTAGGGGTGTCCGCATCCTGTTCCGAAACGCGATTACTAGGTAACGGTCTGCGCCCGGGGGCGCACGCCGGGCCCGCCGTAGGGAAGGATGGCGCGGGACAGCATCAGGGAGGGAAACCAGCCATGAGTTACAACCAGCCGGGTCCGTACGGCCAGCAGCCCCAGCAGCCCGGGCCCTACGGACAGCCGGGGGCTCAGCCTGGCCCCTACGGTCAGCCGGGCGGTCAGCAGTCCGGACCGTACGGCGCCCCGCCGCAGCAGCCCCCGCAGCCCGGCTACGGCTACCCGCAGCAGCCGCAGCAGCCGCAGGCCCAGCAGCCGCAGTACGGCTACCCGCAGCAGCAGCCGGGCGTCCCGCAGCAGGGCGGCCCCTACGGCCAGCAGCCGGGCCAGCCCGGCCAGCCCCCGTACGGCATGCCCCCGCAGGGCGCTCCCGGCGGCGGTGGCGGCAAGAAGACGGGCCTGATCGTCGGCGGCGCCGCCGTGGTGGTCGCGATCGCGGTGGGCGCCTACTTCCTGCTCGGCGGCGGCGGCTCGGACATCGCCGACGACGGCGCGCACAAGCTGACCACGCCGGCGACGGTGCTGGGCGACTACAAGAAGGCCAAGACGGGCGCCTCCGACAGCGGCGGGTTCACCGAGGAGGACCTGAAGGACGCCGAGAAGCACGGCGTCAAGAACGCCAAGGACGTCCAGGCCACCTACCAGGCCGGCGACGAGGCCAACCCGCTGTCACTGAAGATGCTGCAGTTCATGGGCGTCTACGGCGAGATCGAGGATCCCGAATCCGTCATGGACGCCATGTTCACCGAGATGGAGAAGAGCGCCGCCAAGGACAACGAGGGCGAGCTGGTCGGCGACCCCAAGGACTACGGCAGCGACAAGTTCGCCCTGAAGTGCCAGGAGATGCTGGTCAAGAACGAGGAGGCGGCAGCCGGCGAGCCCAAGGAGATCCACATGCCGGTGTGCATCTGGGCCGACCACTCGACCCTGGGCGTCGTCATGCCGATCGACCTGGCCGACATGATGAGCGGCAAGGGCGTCGACCTGCAGAAGGCCTCCGACCTGGCCACCAAGCTGCGTGCCGAGGTGCGGGTGCCGGCCTGACGGTCGTCGCGCCCCCGGGCAACGGGTAACGGGAAGGGCCCCGGTCGTGAAGACCGGGGCCCTTCCCGTTGTGTGCCGCTTGGGTACCGCGAGCCGGCTAGGCCGACTTCTGCTCGCCCGTCCCCCGGCCGCCGCGCGCGTCGCGCGGGATGAGGGTCGGGTTGACGTTGGAGTGGACCACGTCGGGGGTGATGACCACGCGGGCGACGTCCGAGCGGGACGGCACCTCGTACATCACCGACATCAGGACCTCTTCCATGATGGCGCGCAGGCCGCGCGCGCCGGTCTGGCGGAGGATGGCCTGGTCCGCGATGGCCTCGAGCGCCTCACGCTCGAAGTCCAGCTCGACGCCGTCGAGTTCGAACAGCCGCTGGTACTGCTTGACCAGGGCGTTCTTCGGCTCGACCAGGATCTGGAGCAGCGCCTCGCGGTCCAGGTTGTGCACGCTGGTGATCACGGGCAGACGGCCGATGAACTCGGGGATCATGCCGAACTTGACCAGGTCCTCGGGCATGACGTCCTGGAACTGGTCCTTGGCGGCCAGCTCGCGCTTGGAGTGGATGGTCGCGCCGAAGCCGATGCCCTTGGCGCCGGCCCGCGACTCGATGATCTTCTCCAGCCCGGAGAACGCGCCGCCCACGATGAACAGCACGTTCGTCGTGTCGATCTGGATGAACTCCTGGTGCGGGTGCTTGCGCCCGCCCTGCGGCGGCACCGAGGCCGTGGTGCCCTCGAGGATCTTCAGCAGCGCCTGCTGGACGCCCTCGCCGCTGACGTCACGGGTGATCGACGGGTTCTCGCTCTTGCGGGCGACCTTGTCGATCTCGTCGATGTAGATGATCCCCGTCTCGGCCTTCTTGACGTCGTAGTCGGCCGCCTGGATCAGCTTGAGCAGGATGTTCTCGACGTCCTCGCCGACGTAGCCGGCCTCGGTCAGCGCGGTCGCGTCGGCGATGGCGAACGGGACGTTCAGCATCCGCGCGAGCGTCTGGGCGAGGAGCGTCTTGCCGGAGCCCGTGGGGCCCAGCAGGAGGATGTTCGACTTGGCCAGCTCGATGGAGTCCTCGCGGCCCTGGCCGCCGCCGTTCTCCCCGGCCTGGACGCGCTTGTAGTGGTTGTACACAGCCACCGAGAGCGCCTTCTTGGCGGCCTCCTGGCCGACCACGTAGCTCTCGAGGAACTGGTAGATCTCCCGCGGCTTGGGGAGCTCCTCCCACCGGGTCTCGCTCGACTCGGCGAGCTCCTCCTCGATGATCTCGTTGCAGAGGTCGATGCACTCGTCGCAGATGTACACACCGGGGCCTGCGATGAGCTTCTTGACCTGCTTCTGGCTCTTGCCGCAGAACGAGCACTTGAGCAGATCGCCGCCGTCACCGATGCGTGCCACGGTGTGCTTCCCCTTCGCCTGGGAGCCCCCGGACGCTGGTGCGTCCCTGGTCTCCACGGTGCTGCCTTATGTCGACGGTACCTTGCCTGGCCCCCCGTTCGGGCCCCCCTTGGCAGGGTCCGCTCCGGAACGGATCCGGGCGAACCCCGCCAAGAGGCGGCAGACGGCCGTGCCGCCAGCGGAATCCCGCAGCGTCAGCGAACGCTGGCGTTGTTCATCTTGCGGGTCGAGATGATCTGGTCGATCAGCCCGTACTGCAGCGCGTCCTCGGCCGTGAGGATCTTGTCACGCTCGATGTCCTCGCGGATCCTCTCCACCGGCTGGGTGGAGTGCTTGGCCAGCATCTCCTCCAGCTGGGCGCGCATCCGCAGGATCTCGTTGGCGGCGATCTCCAGGTCGGAGACCTGGCCGCGGCCGGTCTCGCTGTACGGCTGGTGGATCAGGACGCGGGCGTTCGGCAGCGCCATGCGCTTGCCGGGCGTGCCGGCCGCGAGCAGGACGGCGGCGGCGGAGGCGGCCTGGCCCATGCACACGGTCTGGATGTCCGGCTTCACGAACTGGATCGTGTCGTAGATCGCGGTCAGCGCCGTGAAGGAGCCGCCGGGGCTGTTGATGTAGATCGAGATGTCACGGTCCGGGTCCATCGACTCCAGGCACAGCAGCTGCGCCATGACGTCGTTGGCGGACGCGTCGTCGATCTGCACGCCCAGGAAGATCACGCGCTCCTCGAAGAGCTTCGCGTACGGGTCGTACTCGCGCACGCCCTGGGAGGTGCGCTCGACGAAGCGCGGGATCACGTAACGGGACTCGGCGACCGGGGCCGTGAGCTCGGCGCGGGTGCGCTCGTACAGGCCGCTGCCGGGGTGGTGATTCATCTTCTGTCTCCTGGAAGGCGAGGCGGGGGAGGGCCGGTGTGCGGGCGCGGGCATCAGGCCCCGGTGCCGCCGCCGCCCGGAATGTTGGAAGCCGCCGAGATGACCTCGTCGATCAGGCCGTAGTCCTTGGCCTCCTCGGCGTCGAACCAGCGGTCCCGGTCGGAGTCGCGGGTGACCTGCTCGACCGTCTGACCGGTGTGGAAGGCGGTCAGCTCCGCCATCTTCTTCTTGGTGTGCAGCAGGCGCTCGGCGTGGATCTTGATGTCCGAGGCGGAACCGGCCAGACCGGCCGACGGCTGGTGGATCAGGATCTCGGCGTTCGGCAGCGCGAAGCGCTTGCCGGGGGTGCCGGCGCTCAGCAGGAACTGGCCCATCGAGGCGGCGAGGCCCATGGCGATCGTCACCACGTCGTTCTTGATGTACTGCATGGTGTCGTAGATCGCCATGCCGGCCGTGATCGAGCCGCCGGGGCTGTTGATGTAGAGGTAGATGTCCTTGTCCGGGTCGGCGGCAAGGAGAAGCAGCTGTGCAGTGATCTTGTTGGCGATGTCGTCGTCGACCGCCTGGCCGAGGAAGATGATCCGCTCGTTGAGCAGCCGGTTGTAGACCTGGTCGCCGAGGCCACCGATGGAAGGCTCGCCGGCGGCGGAGGGCATCAGATTCGTCACGTATCCACCTGCTCGTCTTACGACGGCGCCGGGCCGTCTCACGTGTTCTGCCGGGGCGGGGGTGGTGCGTGCCCCTGCAGCGCGCCGCGGTGATCGGCGGCGACGGGGACTCCCCTGCCCTCGTATTCATGGACCCTAACGCGCAGGCAGTCACGTGCCATCCCGGTTCCTGGAGTGTTCGCTGTGAGCGCATGGCCACCCCGGGTCCCGGCCCCGCTCCCCTGCCCCCACCAGCGCGCCCCACACCTCCGCCCCACCCTCCGCGGCCGCCGGGGCTGCGGCCGGGGCCGCGGGGGGGAAAGGACCGGGCCCTGCTCCCCGCGCACGGTGGCGCGGGGAGCAGGGCCCGGGAAGGCTCGGGAGCCGGGAGGATCAGGCCTCCGGGGTCTCCTCGGTGGCGGCCTCGCCCTCCACCTCGTCCTCGTCGTCGCTCAGGTCGACGACCTCACCGTTGGTGTCCTTGACGGTCGCGGACTCCACGACCGACGCCAGCGCCTTGCCGCGGGCGACCTCGCCCACCAGCATCGGGACCTGGTTGCCCTGGACGACCTGCTGCGCGAACTGGTCGGGGGACATGCCGGAGGAGGCCGCACGCCGCATGAGGTGCTCGGTGAGCTCCTCCTGGTTGACGTTCAGCTTCTCGCGGTTGACCAGCGCGTCGAGCACGAACTGGGTCTTGATGCCCTTGATCGCGGCGTCACGCGTCTCGGTGTCGAACTCCTCGGCGGTCTTGCCCTGGATCTCGAGGTACTTCTCGAGGTCGAGGCCCATCTGGCCGAGCTGGTGGTGCTCCAGGTTGTGCTTGCGGGTCTGGATCTCGTCCTCGAGCAGCTTCTCGGGGATCGGGACCTCGATCAGCTCGAGCAGCTTGTCCAGCACGCGCTCCTGCGCCTGCGTGGCCTGGTCGTACTGCTTCATGTTCTCGAGGCGCGAGCGGCTGTCCGCCTTGAGCTCCTCGAGGGTGTCGAACTCCGAGGCCAGCTGCGCGAACTCGTCGTCCAGGGCCGGCAGCTCGCGCGCGGCGACCTGGGTGATCTTCACGGTGATCTCGGCCTGCTTGCCGGCGGCGGAGCCGCCCTTGAGCTCGGAGGTGAAGGTGGCCTCGCCACCGGCCTCCACGCCCTTGACGGCTTCGTCGATGCCGTCCAGCAGCTCGCCCGAGCCGATGGTGTAGCTGACGTCCTTGGCGATGCCGTCCTCGAGGACCTCGCCGTCGACCTTGGCCTCGAGGTCGAGGGTCACGACGTCGCCGTCCTCGGCGGCGCGCTCCACCGGGGAGGTGGTGGCGAAGCGCTCACGCAGCTGCTCGACCGACTTCTCGACGTCCTCGTCGGACACCTCGACGGCGTCGACCTCGACCTCGATGTTCGAGAAGTCCTCGGGGAGCTCGATCTCCGGGCGGATGTCCACCTCGGCGGTGAAGCTCAGCAGCTCGCCGTCCTTGAGGTCCTTGATGTCGACCTCGGGCTGGCCCAGCGGGTCGACATCGGCCTCGTTGACCGCCTGCGTGTAGAACTTCGGGAGGGCGTCGTTGATCGCCTCCTCGAGAACCGCACCGCGGCCGAACCGCTGGTCGATGACGCGGGCCGGGATCTTGCCCTTGCGGAAGCCCTTCACCGTGACCTGCTGGTTGATCTTCTTGTACGCCGCGTCGAGGCTGTCCTTGAGCTCCTCGAAGGGCACCTCGACAGTGAGCCGAACCCGGGTCGGGTTCAGGGTCTCCACGGCGCTCTTCACGGTTCGGTCTCCTTGTGGCTGACTGCTTGGGTTTGCCGGGACCAGAACGGTCCGGCGACTCGCGCACCGGGGCGGCTTCGGCGTCAGGCTCTGAAGCTTCACGGCTGACTGCACACGGGCGCGCTTGCATAGTAACCGCAGCCGCCACACCGCCCAAAAGGCGATCACCGGACGCCAAGGTGGTGCCCGGTGATCGTTCGGTGTCGGGGTGGCGGGATTTGAACCCACGGCCTTCCGCTCCCAAAGCGGACGCGCTACCAAGCTGCGCCACACCCCGTCAGGTGCGATCCGTAGGGTACACGCGGCGGGGGTCGCCGGCCGCCGGATTCGGCCCCTCCGACCGGGGGAAGGACGGGCCGTCACCCGCGCCGGGCGGCCGCGCGGGGGGCGCGGCGCGCGAAGGAAGGTGCAGGGGGGTGCGACGACCCGCTAACATGCCTTCTGTCGCCGTGGCCCGGCCACCGGCGCAACCCTTCGCGGGCGTAGCTCAATGGTAGAGCCCTAGTCTTCCAAACTAGCTACGCGGGTTCGATTCCCGTCGCCCGCTCCAGGCACACGAAGGCCCAGTCGAGAGGACTCTCTCAACTGGGCCTTCGTCTTTTTCCGGTACCGGCGTGCCTCCCGGGGGAAACGCTTCTTCCGGGCCTCCGGAGGACGGTCGCGGCGGTCAGAGGCTTATCGAGTTGATCATCGACGCCAGCGAATCGAGGAACCGCTGAATGTCGTCGGCCATCCCCGTGGAGGCGAGGAAGAAGCCGAAGAGCATGGCGACGACCGCGGGCCCCGCCTTCAGGGATCCGCCCCGGATCAGGACAACGAGGACGATCCCCAGCAGAAGCACCACGGACAAAGAAATGGCCACGTCTGATCACACCCTCGGTCGGTCCGCTGCGCCGCATGGGGGTGTACCCGGCCCACCCCCGGCCAACCCATCGTGCCACTCAACTCACGCCGCACGTACGGCCCCTGAGGTAGCAGGGACACCCGTCGTCCGCATGTTCGAGACGTAGGGGAAAAGTGACGATCGTAAGGGAAGAAATCTTCGGCAATTCCTCCGAAAGGTAATCCGGATAATCCCCGCACATTCGTTTCCCTACGCACGCAACCCTCGTACGGCGTTCACGAACAGCCATGGGGCCCATGCCCGACTTGGCATCATTTGAGATGAAATAGGCGCAGCTAAAAGCCCTGTTCGGTACCTATGGTCCCGCTGCGAGCTTGTGCCGATCGTCACAGAAATCGAAGACATCGCAGGTGAATACGGGGGTATCCGAGGGCGAGGCGGTAATTCACCGACCCGGCGTTTTTACGGATTCGTACAACCGACGCTAGGGTGCCTCAGATGTTTCACGTTGCCTCGTCCCCCTCACGTGCGACGACGAACGTCCGGTCCGCCCACCCCCGCCCGCGGGGTGGTCGCCGGTGAACGCGCCGCAGCCGCACAGCAGTCAGCAGCGAAGCCGGGCCAGATCGCTCCCAGCGGGCGACGGGCGCGACTCCTTCTTCGACAACGCCAAGTACCTGGCCATCGCCCTCGTGGCCATGGGACACGTCTGGGAACCGCTCCGTGACGGCAACCGCCCCATGGGCGTGCTGTACATGGTCGTGTACGCGTTCCACATGCCGGCGTTCATCGTCATCTCGGGCTACTTCTCGCGGTCCTTCGCGTTCAAGCCGCACCAGATCAAGCGTCTGGTGAGCGGCGTGGTGGTCCCGTACCTCTTCTTCGAGCTCGCGTACTCGATGTTCCGCAAGTGGCTGCACGAGCCCGGCGCCCCGATCAGCCTGCTGGACCCCTGGTACCTGACCTGGTTCCTGGCCGCTCTCTTCGTCTGGCGGCTGACCACGCCGATCTGGCGGTCGCTGCGCCACCCGCTGGTCCTGGCTCTGGCGATCGCGATGCTGGCGACCGTCTCGCCGAGGATCGGCAACGACCTGGACATGCAGCGCGCGCTGCAGTTCCTGCCGTACTTCGTGCTGGGTCTGTGCCTGAAGCCGGAGCACTTCAAGCTGGTGCGCACCTGGCGCACGCGGCTGCTGGCGGTGCCGGTGTTCGCCCTCGCGCTGGTCGTCGGCTGGTGGGCCAAGGGCAACATGACGACCGCGTGGTTCTACCACCGGGACGCCGCCGAGGAGCTGGGCGGCGACTGGTGGATCGGTCCGCTGATGACGCTGGGCATGTTCGGCTGCTCGGTGCTGCTCACGGCCTGCTTCTTCGCCTGGGTGCCCGGCCGGCGGCTGTGGTTCACCTCGCTGGGCGCCGGCACCATCTCCGGCTACCTGCTGCACGGCTTCCTGATCAAGAGCGGCATCTGGTTCGGCTGGTTCGACCACGGCTGGGCTCAGGGCCCGCTGGGCGCGCTGCTGTGCACGGTGCTCGCCGTGACCGTGGTGACGCTGCTGTGCACCAAGCCGGTGCGCACACTGCTGAAGCCGGTGCTGGAGCCCAACCTGGACCGCTTCTTCCGCGAGGACCAGGCCGCCCTGAACGCCCGGAAGACCTCGGCCCCCGCCGAGGGACAGGGCGCCGGGGAGCGCTCCAAGGTCCCCGCCGGGGTCTGAGGGACGACGGAACACGGCGAAGGCCCCGTCACGCGCCAGGAGCGCGGGCGGGGCCTTCGCCGTGATGTGCCGTGCTGCGTCGTGCTGTGCTGTGCCGTGCGAGGGACCACGGGCACGGGGCCGGTCCGGTGACGTCAGGCGGCGCGGGAGATGAGGAGGAGGGCCCGGTCGTCGTTGACGTCCTTGGCGACGGCCTCGATCAGGTGCCAGGCGGCGCCCTGGAAACCGCCCACCACGTACCGGTCGGCCTCGCCGGTGAGGCGGTCGATGCCCTCGACCAGGTCCCGCTCGGCCGTCTCGACCAGTCCGTCGGTGAAGAGCATCAGGACGTCGCCCGGGCGCAGCGACCCCTTGCACGGGTCGAAGGTGGCGCCGTCGTAGACGCCCAGCAGCGGGCCCTCGGCGGTCTTCTCCTCCCAGCGGCCGGTGCCCGCGCACAGCTGAAGGCCCGGCGGGTGGCCGGCCGAGTAGAGCTCGTAGTCGCCGCTCTCCAGGTCGAGGACCAGGTGGATGGAGGTGGCGAAGCCCTCCTCCCAGTCCTGCCGCAGCAGGTAGCCGTTGGCGGCGGGCAGGAAGGCGTGCGGCGGCAGGGAGCCCAGCAGACCGCCGAAGGCCCCGGACAGCAGCAGCGCCCGGGAGCCGGCGTCCATGCCCTTGCCGGAGACGTCGGTGAGGACGACCTCCAGGGTGCGGCCCTCGTTGGTGCGGGCCGCGACCACGAAGTCGCCGGAGAAGGACTGGCCGCCGGCCGGACGCAGAGCCATCTCCCGGTGCCACCCCTCGGGCAGGTCCGGCAGCGCGCTCTGCGCGCGGATCCGCTCGCGCAGGTCGAAGAGCATGGTGCCGCCGCGCCGCCAGGGCACGCCGACCCGGCTGCGGAACTGGGCCACCATCAGGCCGACGAAGCCGCAGGCGGCCACCACCAGCACCACGCCGGGGGTGACCCGCGCGAAGCCGTCCGGATAGGGCCGCAGGGCCAGCGCCTCCACGATCAGCGCCGTCGCGGCGGCCGCGTACAGCGCGAGCAGGCTGGCGGGGCGCAGCAGCAGGCCGCCCGCCACGATGGGCAGCACCAGGGCCGCCGGGGTGAACCAGACGGCGTTGGCGAGGGTCAGGCTCGCGATCAGGGGAATGGTCAGGAGCAGGGCGACGAAGGCGATCCAGTCGGACCCGTCGCCCCGGAACCAGTCGACGGCGGCTTTGCGCAGGCCGATGCGGGCCCGGTGGAACTGCTTCTTCATCCGGGCCGTGAACGTGTCTGCGGCCGAGCGCCGCTTCCGTCCTGCTGCCATCGCTTGGGACCCTATCCAGCGGACCCCCCTCCTGGCACGGGTGGTCCCACTTGTCCCCCGTCCGGGGCCGGATTCGGGCCGGAGGTCCCTGGTGGCCCCGGCGCCCTCCGCGGCGCTCCCCCCGGCCTCCCGCGCGCCGGTCACACGCCCGGCGCGTTCGTCGGCTGGCAGCCAGGGCACCAGAACAGGTTGCGGGCGGCCAGCTCGGCGGTGCGCACGGCCTCCCCGCAGACGTGACAGGCCTGGCCGTGGCGGCGGTAGACGTAGACCTCGCCGCCGTGGTCGTCGACGCGGGGGGCGCGGCCCATGGCGTCGGGGGTGTGCTCGGGGCGCACGGTGTCGATCCGGTTGTGCCGGACGCCCTCGCGCATCAGCTCCACCAGGTCGGCCCAGATCGCGTCCCACTGCCCGCGGGTGAGCTCCCTGCCGGGCAGGTAGGGGTCCACGCCGTGCCGGAAGAGCACCTCGGCGCGGTAGACGTTCCCGACGCCCGCCACCACCTTCTGGTCCATCAGCAGGGCGGCGACGGTGGTGCGGCTGCGGGAGATCCGGCGCCAGGCCAGGTCCGGGTCGGCGTCCTCACGCAACGGGTCGGGGCCCAGGCGCTGGTGTATCGCCTGCTTCTCCCCCGGGGTGATCAGCGCGCACGCGGTGGGGCCGCGCAGGTCCATGACGGCGGACGGGCCGGTCAGGCGCAGGCGCACGGTGTCGGTGGGCGGGGGCGGCGGGACGGGCCCGAAGGCGACCTTGCCGAACAGGCCGAGGTGGACGTGGACCCAGTCGGCGTCGCGGAAGCCGAGGAAGAGGTGCTTGCCGTGCGCCTCGGCGGAGGTCATCTCCGCGCCGTCGAGGAGGGCGGCGCCGTCGGCGAACTTGCCCTGCGGGCTGCTGACGCGCACCGGGGCGCCGAGGAAGCGCTCGGCGCAGTCCTGGGCGAGCCGGTGGATGGTGTGCCCTTCCGGCACGGGGCCTTCTCCGTTCTGCCCTGTCCACGGCGCGGCCCCCGTACACGTCGTACGGGGGCCGGCGAGGTCCAGGGGCGTGGCGTGTGCGACTACTGCTGGGGGTGGTGGGCCGGGATCGGCGGGAGGTCCCCGCTCTTCTCGTAGTCCGCGAGCATCTCGATGCGGCGGATGTGGCGCTCGTCGCCGGAGAACGGCGTGTTCAGGAAGATCTCGACGAACTTCGTCGCCTCCTCCTGGGAGTGCATGCGGGCGCCGACGGCCACCACGTTGGCGTTGTTGTGCTCACGGCCGAGGGCGGCCGTCTGCTCGCTCCAGGCCAGCGAGGACCGCACGCCCGCGACCTTGTTGGCGGCGATCTGCTCGCCGTTGCCCGAGCCGCCGATCACCACGCCGAGGGAACCCTCGTCGGCCGCGGTGCGCTCCGCCGCGCGGAGACAGAAGGGCGGGTAGTCGTCCTGGGCGTCGTAGATGTGGGGGCCGCAGTCCACCGGCTCGTGGCCGGCGGCCTTCAGCCACTCGACGAGGTGGTTCTTCAGTTCGTAACCGGCGTGGTCGGAGCCGAGATAGACGCGCATGGTCCGAGTGTGACACGGCCACGGGCCGCCGGTGTGCGTGGGGGGACGGCCGGCGGACGGCTCACGCTCTTCGCAAACTGTGATCTGGACCATAGGACCGCAGGCAAAACGGCGATAACAATCCGGAACCTAAGGTTCCTCGAACGCGTTCCCTCCGATTCACTGAACCCTCGTTCACGGGTGACCCCGCATGCCTCACGAGGGCAGGGGAAACCTCACACGCACCGTCCCGGCGTTGCCCGACGTACCCCGGCGAAAAGGAAAGAACTTCATGACTCCAGGAGGACATGGGGGCTCCGGCCTCCAGGCAGGCCTCAAGAACCGGCACCTGACGATGATCGCCATCGGCGGCGTCATCGGCGCCGGGCTCTTCGTCGGCTCCAGCAGCGGCATCGCCGCCGCGGGCCCCGGCATCCTGCTCTCGTACGCCCTGGTGGGCGCGCTCGTCGTCTTCGTGATGCGGATGCTCGGCGAGATGTCGGTCGCCAACCCGACCTCCGGCTCCTTCTCCGCACACGCCGACCGCGCGCTGGGCCGCTGGGCCGGGTTCTCCATCGGCTGGCTCTACTGGTTCTTCTGGGTCGTCGTGCTCGCCGTGGAGGCCACGGCGGGCGCGGTGATCCTGGAGGGCTGGGTGCCGGCCGTCCCGCAGTGGGCCTGGGCGCTCATCGTGATGCTGGTGCTCACCGCGACCAACCTCGCCTCGGTGGGCAACTACGGCGAGTTCGAGTTCTGGTTCGCGGGCATCAAGGTCGTCGCCATCGGCGCGTTCATCCTGGTCGGTCTGCTGGCGATCTTCGGGGTGCTGCCGGGCGTCGACGCCGAGCAGGCCTCGTGGTCCAACCTCACCGCGCACGGCGGCTTCCTGCCGAACGGCCCGGGCGCCATCATGATCGGCGTCCTGATGGTCGTCTTCTCCTTCATGGGCTCGGAGATCCCGACGCTGGCCGCCGGTGAGGCGGAGGACCCGCAGCAGGCCGTCACCAAGGCGACCAACAGCATCATCTGGCGGATCGGCGTCTTCTACCTGGGCTCGATCCTGGTGGTCGTCACCCTGCTGCCGTGGGACTCGAAGAAGATCGCGGAGGACGGCTCGTACGTGGCCGCGCTCGACTCGCTGGGCATCCCCTACGCCGGCGAGGTCATGAACTTCATCATCCTCACGTCGGTGCTGTCCTGCCTGAACTCAGGTCTGTACACCGCCTCGCGGATGGCCTTCTCGCTCGGTCAGCGCGGTGACGCGCCGAAGGCGTTCGCGACCACCACGCGCAACGGTGTGCCGCGGGCCGCGATCCTCGCCTCGGTGGCGTTCGGGTTCGTCGCGGTCTTCTTCAACTACGTCTCCCCGGACAAGGTCTTCCACTTCCTGCTGAGCTCCTCGGGCGCCGTCGCGCTCTTCGTGTGGCTCGTGATCTGCGTGTCGCAGCTGCGGATGCGGCGGATCATCCTGCGGGAGGCGCCGGAGAAGCTGGTCGTGAAGATGTGGCTCTTCCCGTACCTGACCTGGGCGTGCATCGCGTTCATCGTCTACGTGATCGGCTACATGCTGTTCGACACGGAGTTCGGCAACCAGGAGATCATGCTGCTGACGCTGCTGGTCGCGGCGATCGTGGTGGGCATCGCGCTGGTCCGTCAGAAGCTGGGGCACAACGCCCCGGCCCGCGAGGCCGCAGCCGCCGCCCCGGCGGACGGGCCGAAGACGGACGGGCCGAAGGCGGGCGTGCCGGGCGCGTGACGCCCGCGGGACCCCATGGAACGCCCGGCGCGGACTCCCCGCGCCGGGCGTTCCGTCGTCCGCGGCGTTCCGTCGGCGCCGATGTCAGCGCGGCAGGACGAGCAGGGGGGCCGGTCGGCCGCCGTCGGCGGCGGTCAGGGCGGTGCGGATCAGGGCGGCCTGGTGCTCCATGCCCTGCGGGGTGGCGAGCCGGACCCGGGGGACGCGGACCACGGTGACCCCGAGCCGCTCGAGCCGTTCCCGCTTGCCGAGGTCGCCCGGGGCGTCCAGCTCGACGGCGACCCCCTGCTCCGGCCAGTACGCGTCCACCGCGCCCAGCGAGGGCCCCTCGGGCACGCGGAGCTCCACGTTCCACACCGGGTCGGGCAGCCCGTGCTCCCAGGCCATGCGGTACAGCCGCTCCTCGGCGGCCTCGCGTCCCTCCGACACCAGGACCTCCATCGCCTCCGCCACCCGGGGCCGCCCGCACAGCCGGGCCCTGCGCAGCTCGCGCAAGAGCGCGGACGGCTCGCAGTGGCCGTCGTGGACCGCCTCGGTGAACAGCCGCCGGACGGCGAACGGCCCGGCGTCCTCCGGCAGGTGCGCCACCGCGTCGGCGACGGCCCGCTCGACCGGGGCGACGGGGACCCCGGACGCCAGGTCCGGCACCGGCATCCGCGCCGTGCGCACCACCCGGGCGCACCCGGTGGAGCGGACCCGGCGGGCGCGCGGCACCAGCACGTCGACGACGTCGAGCAGGGAGAGGGCGGGCGCCGAGGCGAAGTTCCGCAGGGCCAGCGCGGCCAGGCCGGTGACCACGGCGTCCGCGTGGAGCGCGTCGTCGCGCCGGGGCTGGGCGGGGACGGCGGTGGCCTGCGGCCGGTCCTCGGCGGTCGCGGAGGCCTCCCGGCGGGAGGCGTAGAGCAGGGCGGCGTGCAGACGCTCCTCGCCGGTGGGCGCCCCCTGACGCAGCAGGTAGACCCCGGGCAGCATCCGCTGCCAGGTGCCGCCCGGCCGGCAGCGGGCTCCGGCCTGGGCGGGTGTCACGCCGTGGGCGCGCAGCTCGGCGGAGGTGACCAGCAGGCGCGCCCCGGAGGAGGCGGCGCCGGGCGTCTCCCCTGCTCGGACGAAGCCGGGACCTCGGGGGAGGGAGGAGCGCAGGGGGTCCAGGGGGAAGTCGTGCGTCATGCCCCTTGCCTCCCCCGAACGGAGCAGCATCCGACCCCTGTTACAGGGCCGTCGAGGAACGCTGACCGTTCCGCCAAGTTCCGGCGAACAGGTGCGCGGTACGCGGGTCCCGCTACCCGGCGGCGCGCACGGCCCGCCTCTGTCGCACATACCCCGCCGCGGCCAGGACCAGTGTCAGCGCTCCGGTGGAGAACACCTGGACGCGGGTGCCGGACTCCATGAGCATCAGCACGAAGATCGCCGCGATGCCCGCGACGGCGACCCAGGTGAGCACGGGGAAGGCCCACATGCGGACGGTCATCCGCTCGGGCTCCTGGCGCTCCAGACGCCGGCGCAGCACCAGCTGCGAGACGGCGACGAAGAGCCAGATCACCAGGATGACCGCGCCGATCATGTTGAGCAGCCAGGCGAAGACGTCGTCCGGACGCCAGTAGCTGAGCAGCACGCAGAAGAAGCCGAAGGCGGAGGAGGCCAGCACGGCCGCCCGCGGCACCCCGCCGTGGACCCGGCCCAGCGCCCTCGGGCCCTGGCCGCGGCGGACCAGGGAGAAGGCCACCCGGGAGGCGGTGTAGGTGTTGGCGTTCATCGCGGACAGCAGGGCGACCAGGACGACCACGTTCATGATCTGGCCCGCGCCGGGGATCCCCAGGGTGTCCAGGGCGGCGACGTAGGGTCCCTTCTCCACCAGCGCGGGGTCGTTCCACGGCACCAGGAGCACGATCACGGCCATCGAGCCGATGTAGAAGAGGCCGATCCGCCACATCGCGGTGCGGACGGCGCTCGCCACGCCGCGCACCGGGTCCTCGGACTCGGCGGCCGCGACCGTGACGGACTCGATGCCGCCGTAGGCGAAGACGGAGGCCAGCAGACCGACGATCAGGCCGTGCGTCCCGCCGGGCATGATCTCGGAGAGGTCGGCGCCGGCCGTCCCCTCGCTGCCCGGCAGCAGCCCGGCGACGGCGAGCACGCCGAGCACCAGGAAGGCGGCGATGGCCACCACCTTGAGCGCGGCGAACCAGAACTCGAACTCGCCGAAGTTCTTCACGGCGGCCAGGTTGGTCCCGGTGAAGACCACCATGAAGAGGGCGACCCACATCCACTCCGGGGTGCCGGGCAGCCAGCCGGTGACGATCTTCGCCGCGCCGATGCCCTCGAGGCCGACGGCCGTGGAGAGCATCACCCAGAACGCCCAGCCCGAGGTGAAGCCCGCCCAGGGGCCGATCGCCCGCTCCGCGTGGGAGGAGAAGGAGCCCGAGGAGGGGTAGGCGGCGGACATCTCGCCGAGCATCCGCATGACCAGCATGACCAGCAGCCCGGAGATCGCGTAGGCGATCACGATCGAGGGGCCGGCGGCGGCGATGCCGGCGCCGGAGCCGACGAACAGCCCGGCGCCGATGACGCCGCCGAGCGCGATCATCGACAGGTGGCGCTGCTTGAGGCCGTGACCGAGGGCGGCGGAATCCGGGGAGGACGGACCGGGCGCGGGGGCCGGCGGCGAGGACGGGGCCGTGCCCGCCGCGGCTTCTGGGGTGGTGCGTGACATGCAGCGAGTCTGACCGACGCCGTCCGGGTTCGGGGCCCGGGACCGGAATGCTAACGGCCACAATGCGGAGGGTGAGATTCCGCTTACCCTCCGGGCCGTTTTGGCGGGTCTCCACAAGACCCCGGGGTGACCAGCGTCACTCCTCGTCGCGCTCCGACGCGGGTAATTTGTGCGATACCCACGACGTCGTCGATCCGGCCTTTGTCGAGCACGGACGGTGATGCCGCCGAACTCCCTGGGATAGCGTCGTCGTGTTCGAACAAGCTCCTGTGACGCCTGTTCACCTGTTCGTGCCGGCCCGGCGCGAGCCGATCCCCCACCCCGCGGAGAGACCCATGAGCACCGCAGCCGCCCCCGCCCGCTCCGGGCAGGTCCTCGCCGATCTGCTGCCCGCCACCCGCGTCCGGGACGCGGCCCTCGTCCTCTCCGGCGCCGTGCTGACCGGTGTCGCGGCCCAGCTCGCCCTGCCGATCCCGGGTTCCCCGGTCCCGGTCACGGGCCAGACCTTCGCCGTGCTCCTGGTGGGCAGCGCGCTGGGCGCGGGCCGCGGGCTGCTGTCGATGCTGGTCTACCTGCTCGCGGGCATGGCGGGCATGCCGTGGTTCGCCGAGGGCGCCTCGGGCGTCGCCGCCCCGTCGTTCGGTTACGTCATCGGCATGGTGCTGGCCTCCGCCATGGTGGGCGCGCTGGCCCGCCGCGGCGCGGACCGCACGCCGCTGCGAATGGCCGGGACCATGCTGCTGGGCTCCGCGGTGATCTACGCCGTGGGCCTGCCGTACCTCTCCTTCGCCCTCGACCTCTCCGCGGGCCAGACCCTCGCCGCCGGGTTCACCCCGTTCCTGCTGGGCGACGTGCTCAAGGCCGCGCTGGCCATGGGCGTGCTGCCGACCGTCTGGAAGCTGCTCGAGCGCCGAGGCTGACGGCGGCGCACCCCGCCCCCGGCACCCCGCCCCCGCGGGGGCACGCGCGAAGGCCCCGGCTCTGCGAGCCGGGGCCTTCGCGTTCCGCACGCCGCCGGGGCGGCCGGGTGTCTCAGACCAGGTTGGAGAAGTCCGGGCCCTTGGTGCGGGTGCGCTTGATCTCGTAGAAGCCCGGCACAGAGGCCACGGCCAGCGTGCCGTCCCACAGCCGCGCGGCCTCCTCGCCCTGGGGGGCGGGGGTGACGACCGGGCCGAAGAACGCTATCTGCTCACCGTCGTCGCCGGGCACGGCGATGACCGGGGTGCCGACCTCCTGGCCGACCTTCTCGATGCCCTCCCGGTGCGAGGCGCGCAGCTCGGCGTCGAACTCGAAGTCCTCCTGGTTGTGGTACTCCATGAGCTCGGCGGGCAGGCCCACGTCGGCCAGCGCCCCGGCCACGGCCTCGGGGGTGGTGCCCTCCCCCTTGTTGTGGATGCGGGTGCCCAGCGCCGTGTAGAGCGGGCCGACGACCTCCTGCCCGTGCTTCTGCCAGGCCGCCGTCACCACCCGCACCGGCCCCCAGGCCTTCTTCTCCAGCATCTCGCGGTACTCGGGCGGGAGTTCGTCGAGCTTGTCCTCGTTGAGGACGGCGAGGCTCATGACGTGCCAGCGGACCTCGACGTCCCGGACCTTCTCGACCTCCAGCATCCAGCGGGAGGTCATCCAGGCCCAGGGGCACAGCGGGTCGAACCAGAAGTCCACCGGGGTCCTGGCGGCGGTCGTCTCGGACATGGCGCTCCTAGGATGCGTGTGACGGTCGGCTGCCTGCCCCAACACGCCGCCGGCCCGGTCAATTCCCGGATGCCCGGTTCCGGCGCCCGTGAAAGGATCGTCGCCGATCATCACCCGCTGATCGTCCACAGATGCCCAGACCCGGAGGAGACCACCCTTGCCCGGTGAGAATCTGTCCCGCGAGGAGGCCCGCGAGCGGGCCGCGCTGCTGTCGGTCGACGCCTACGAGGTGTCGCTCGACCTGCGTTCGGCCCTCGGGGAGCACACGGGTGACGGACCGCGGACCTTCCGCTCCGTCACCACCATCCGCTTCCGCTGCGCCGAGCCCGGCGCCGCGACCTTCGCGGACCTGATCGCGCCGAGCGTCACCGCGGTGTCCCTCAACGGACGCGACCTGGACCCCGGCGCCGTCTTCGACGGCTCGCGCATCCAGCTGGAGGACCTCGCCGCCGAGAACGAGCTGGTCGTCGACGCGCGGTGCGCCTACTCCCGCACCGGCGAGGGCATGCACCGCTTCGTCGACCCGGAGGACGGCGAGGTCTACCTCTACACGCAGTACGAGCCCGCCGACGCCCGGCGCGTCTTCGCGAACTTCGAGCAGCCCGACCTCAAGGCGCCGTTCCGCTTCGAGGTGCGCGCCCCCGAGGGCTGGACGGCGTGGAGCAACGGCGCCGGCGAACTCACCGACGGCGTGTGGCGGTTCGCGGAGACCCGGCCGATCTCCACCTACATCACGGCGGTCGTGGCCGGCCCGTACCACTACGTCACCGACAGCTACAGCCGTGAGCTGCCCGACGGCACCCGGCTGGAGATCCCGCTGGGCGCGATGTGCCGCAAGGGGCTGGCCCCGTACTTCGACGCCGACGACGTCTTCCTGATCACCAAGCAGGGCCTGGACTTCTTCCACGAGAACTTCGACTACCCGTACCCGTTCGGCAAGTACGACCAGGCCTTCGTGCCCGAGTACAACCTGGGCGCCATGGAGAACCCGGGCATGGTCACCTTCCGCGAGGAGTACATCTACCGGGGCAAGGTGACCCGGACCTCCTACGAGCGGCGGGCCACCACCATCCTCCACGAGATGGCCCACATGTGGTTCGGCGACCTGGTCACCATGGAGTGGTGGGACGACCTGTGGCTCAAGGAGTCCTTCGCCGACTTCATGGGCACCTTCTCCCTGGTCGAGGCCACCCGGTTCACCGACGGCTGGATCAGCTTCGCCAACATGCGCAAGTCGTGGGCCTACCGGGCCGACCAGCTGCCCTCCACGCACCCGGTCACCGCGGACATCCGCGACCTGGAGGACGCCAAGCTCAACTTCGACGGCATCACCTACGCCAAGGGCGCCAGCGTGCTCAAGCAGCTGGTGGCCTACGCGGGCCGGGACGCCTTCCTGGAGGGCGCGCGCCGCTACTTCAAGCGCCACGCCTACGGCAACACGCGGCTCGGCGACCTGCTGTCGGTGCTCGGCGAGACCAGCGGCCGGGACATGACGTCCTGGGCCAAGGCCTGGCTGCAGACCGCCGGGGTCAACTCGCTCACCCCGCAGGTGCTGCTGGACTCCGACGGGCGGGTCGAGGAGCTGGCGGTGCTGCAGGAGGCCGCCGAGTCCCACCCGACGCTGCGCCCGCACCGGGTCGCGATCGGCCTGTACCGGGTCGACGGGGGCGAGCTGGTCCGCTACGCCCGCGCCGAGGCCGACGTGGCCGGCGCCCGCACGGTGATCGGCGACCTGGCCGGCGCGGACGCGCCGGACCTGGTGCTGGTCAACGACGACGACCTCACCTACTGCAAGGCCCGCTTCGACGAGACCTCGCTGGCGACGCTGCGCGAGCACCTCGGCTCGATGACGGACCCGCTGGCGCGGGCGCTGTGCTGGTCGGCGCTGTGGAACATGACCCGGGACGCGCTGCTGCCGGCCCGTGAGTTCGTGGCGCTGGTGGTGCGGTTCGCCGGGGTGGAGAGCGAGATCGGCGTGCTGCAGATGCTCCACGCCTGGGCCCGCACCGCTCTGGTGCGCTACGCGACGCCGCTCTGGCGGCCGGAGGGCGAGCGGCTGCTGGCCGAGGGCGCGCTGCGGGAGCTGCGGGCGGCCGAGGCGGGCGGGGAGCACCAGCTCGCCTGGGCCCGGTTCCTGGCCTCCACCGCCTCGGCCGAGGGCGAGTTCGCGCTGCTGCGGGGGCTGCTGGACGGCACCGAGAAGATCGACGGCCTGGAGATCGACCAGGAGTTGCGCTGGGACTTCCTGGAGCCGCTGGCCGCGCACGGGCTCGCCGACGAGGCGGCGCTCGCCGAGGAGCGGGCCCGGGACAACACCGCGTCGGGCGAGCGGCGTCAGGTGCGGTGCCTGGCGGCGCGGCCGTCGGAGGCGGTCAAGGCCGAGGCGTGGGACGCGCTCGTGGAGTCGGACGCGCTGTCCAACGCGCTGGTGGAGGCGACCATCGGCGGGTTCTCCCAGCCGTCCCAGCGGGGGCTGCTCGCGCCGTACGCGGAGCGGTACTTCGCGATGCTGGAGCGGGTGTGGGCGCAGCGGTCGATCCAGATCGGCCAGGACCTGGTGCAGGGGCTGTACCCGTGGCTCCAGGACTCCGCCGCCACGCTGGAGGCGACCGACGCGTGGCTGACGGCGCACGAGGACGCGGCGCCGGCGCTGCGGCGCCTGGTCCTCGAGGCGCGCGACGACCTCGCCCGGGCGCTGGCCGCCCAGGGGTGCGACGCGGCCGCGTGACGCTGGTCCCGTGACGCGGGAGGGGGCGCCCGGTGGTACCGGGCGCCCCCTCCTTGCGTTCCTCGCCTTGCCTTCCCCGCGCGCCGCGGGTCAGCTGCGGTGCGTCACCTCGCGCCGGCGGCGGCCTGGTCGGCCGCCTGGGCGCGCAGGGCGCGCTCCACGCCCGCACGCGACTCGGTCACGATGCGCCGCAGCGCCGCGACCGGCTCGGCGGAGGACAGCCACGCGTCGGTACGGGCCAGCGTGTCCTCGGAGACCTGGATGCCGGGGTACAGGCCCACCGCGATCTGTGAGGCGAGCTCGAAGGAGCGGGACCCCCAGACGCCCTTCAGCGCCTCGAAGTACTTCTCCGTGTACGGCGCCAGCAGCTCCCGCTGCTCGCTCTGCACGAAGCCCATGATCACGGCTTCCTGCACGGCGTTGGGCAGCTTGTCGGACTCGACGACCGCCGCCCACGCCTCGGCCTTGGCCTCCGGCGTCGGCCGCGCGGCGCGGGCCGTGGCGGCGTGCCGCTCGCCGGCCGCGGTGCGGTCGCGCTCGTACTCGGCGGCGATCTCCGTCTCGTCGAACCGGCCGGTGGCGGCGAGCCGCTGCACCAGGGCCCAGCGCAGCTCGGCGTCGACGGCGAGACCGTCGAGGCTGCGGGAACCGTCGAGCAGGGCCTCGAGCAGGTCCAGCTGGTCCGGCGTGCGGGCCGCGTCGGCGAAGGCGCGGGCCCAGGCGAGCTGGTGGTCGCTGCCCGGCTCGGCGGACCGCAGGTGGGCCAGGGTGGCCTCGGTCCAGCGGGCCAGCAGGGCGTCCCGGTCGGCCGGGGCGGCGTACGTCTCCAGCGCCAGCTTGACCTGCCGGTGCAGGGACTGGACGACGCCGATGTCGGACTCCTTGGCGATGCCGGAGAGCACCAGCTCCAGGTAGTCGCGGGTGGCCAGCTCGCCGTCGCGGGTCATGTCCCAGGCGGAGGCCCAGCACAGGGCGCGCGGCAGGGAGGACTCGAAGTCGCCGAGGTGCTCGGTGACGAAGGCCAGCGAGCGCTCGTCGAGGCGGACCTTGGCGTAGGACAGGTCGTCGTCGTTGAGCAGGACGACGTCCGGGCGGGCCGTGCCGACCAGCTGCGGGACCTCGGTCAGCTCGCCGTCGACGTCCAGCTCGAGGCGCTCGGTGCGCACCAGCTTGCCGCTCGCCGCGTCGAGGGCGTAGAGGCCGATCGCGATGCGGTGCGGGCGCAGCAGCGCCTGGCCCTTGGCGCCGGCGGGCAGCGCGGGGGCCTCCTGGCGGACGGCGAAGGAGGTGATGACACCGGCGTCGTCGGTCTCGAGCTCGGGACGCAGGATGTTGATGCCGGCCGTCTCCAGCCACTTCTTCGACCAGTTCTTCAGGTCGCGGCCGGAGGTCTCCTCCAGCGCGCCCAGCAGGTCGGGCAGACGCGTGTTGCCGAAGGCGTGGCGCTTGAAGTAGGCCTGCACGCCGCGGAAGAACTCGTCCTCGCCGACGTACGCCACCAGCTGCTTCAGGACGCTGGCGCCCTTGGCGTAGGTGATGCCGTCGAAGTTGACCATGACGTCTTCGAGGTCGTTGATGTCCGCCATGATCGGGTGGGTGGACGGCAGCTGGTCCTGCCGGTACGCCCAGGTCTTCTCGGAGTTGGCGAACGTCGTCCAGGCGTGCGGCCAGCGGGAGCCGGGCGCGGCGGCCTGGCAGGCGACCGAGGTGTAGGTGGCGAACGACTCGTTCAGCCAGAGGTCGTTCCACCACTCCATGGTGACCAGGTCGCCGAACCACATGTGGGCCAGCTCGTGGAGGATCGTCTCGGCGCGGCGCTCGTAGGCGGCGTCGGTGACCTTGGAGCGGAAGACGTACTGGTCGCGGATGGTGACCGCGCCCGCGTTCTCCATGGCGCCGGCGTTGAACTCCGGCACGAAGAGCTGGTCGTACTTGGCGAACGGGTACGCGTGGTCGAACTTCTCCTCGAACCAGTCGAAGCCCAGACGGGTGACCTCGAAGATGTGGTCGGCGTCGAGGTGCTCGGCCAGCGAGGGGCGGCAGTAGATGCCGAGCGGGACCGTGCGGCCGTCCTTCTCGTAGGTGCTGTGCACCGAGTGGTACGGGCCGGCGATCAGCGCGGTGATGTAGGACGAGATCCGCGGCGTCGGATCGAAGGCCCAGACGCCGTCCTTGGCCTCCGGGGTGGGCGAGTTGGAGATCACGCTCCAGCCCTCGGGGGCCTTCACGGTGAACCGGAACGTCGCCTTGAGGTCCGGCTGCTCGAACGAGGCGAAGACGCGGCGGGCGTCCGGGACCTCGAACTGGGTGTACAGGTAGGTCTGCTCGTCGACCGGGTCGACGAAGCGGTGCAGGCCCTCACCGGTGTTGGTGTAGGCGCAGTCCGCGACGACCCGCAGGACGTTGGGTCCCTCGAGCAGGCCGGGCAGCGCGATCCGCGAGTCCTGGAAGACCTCGGCCGGGTCCAGCGGGTCACCGTTGAGCGTGACCTCCAGGACGGCGGGCGCGACCAGGTCGATGAAGGACTCCGCGTCGCGGGCGGAGGTGAAGCGCACCGTGGTGACGGACCTGTAGGTCGCCTCCCCCTCCGGGGCGCCGGAGATGTCGAGCTCGATCTCGTACGAGTCGACGGTGAGCAGCTCGGCCCGCTGCTGTGCCTCTTCGCGGGTCAGATTGGTGCCAGGCACGCGGTCATCTCCTCGTTGTGCGTAGGTTGCGCCATCCTTCCACGGGCTCCGGCCTCCGCGCGATGAGGTAACTCCGCCTGTGGACGAACCGCGCGGACCCCCTGTGGACAACGCCGGGAAACCGCGACGGGCGGCCACCCGTGAGGGTGACCGCCCGGCGTGCCGATGACGGGTGGCGACTACTTCGCGGAGAGCTCCGCGGCGACCAGCTCCGCGATCTGGACGGCGTTCAGCGCGGCGCCCTTGCGCAGGTTGTCGTTGGAGACGAACAGCGCGAGGCCGTTCTCCACCGTCTCGTCGCGGCGGATGCGGCCCACGAAGGAGGGGTCCTGGCCGGCCGCCTGGAGCGGGGTGGGGATGTCGGTGAGGACGACGCCGGGGGCGTCGGCCAGCAGCTCGGCGGCGCGCTCGGGGCTGATCGGGCGGGCGAAGCGGGCGTTCACCTGGAGGGAGTGACCGGAGAAGACGGGCACGCGCACGCAGGTGCCGGAGACCTTGAGGCCGGGGATCTCCAGGATCTTGCGGGACTCGTTGCGGAGCTTCTGCTCCTCGTCGGTCTCGTTCAGGCCGTCCTCGACGAGGTTGCCGGCGAAGGGCAGCACGTTGAAGGCGATGGGCCGCTTGTAGACGTCGGGCTCGGGGAACTCCACGGCGGAGCCGTCGTGGGCGAGCTTGTCGGCCTCCTCGACCACCTTGCGGACCTGGCCGTGCAGCTCGGCCACGCCGGCCACGCCGGAGCCGGAGACGGCCTGGTAGGTGGTGGCGACCAGGGCCTCGAGGCCGGCCTCGTCGTGGAGCGGGCGCAGCACCGGCATGGCGGCCATGGTGGTGCAGTTCGGGTTGGCGATGATGCCCTTGGGGCGGTCGGCGATCGCGTGCGGGTTGACCTCGGAGACGACCAGCGGGACCTCGGGGTCCTTGCGCCAGGCGGAGGAGTTGTCGATCACCACGGCGCCCTGGGAGGCGACCTTCTCGGCGAGGGCCTTGGAGGTGGCGCCGCCGGCCGAGAAGAGGACGATGTCCAGGCCCGAGTAGTCGGCGGTGGCGGCGTCCTCGACGGTGACGCCGTCCAGGTCGCGGCCGGCGGAGCGGGCAGAGGCGAACAGGCGCAGCTCCGTGACGGGGAAGTTCCGCTCGGCGAGGATCCTGCGCATGACCGTGCCGACCTGACCGGTGGCTCCGACGATTCCGACCCTCACGGTGCGACTCCCTTGCGTCTGTGTGCTGCGACGTCTGTGTCCTGTGTGCGGCGCCGCGCGTGCCCTGGTGCGCGATGTCCGGTTTCCATCATGCGGCGGTCACCGGGTGACCTGTCCAATCCTTTGCCCGTCCTCTCGCAGGTCGGACAGGGGTGCGGACGGGGGCCCGGCGGCGATCCTGCGGCGCCTACCCGTCGTCCCCCGCGCGAATCCTGCGTTCATGGGCGGCGGGCGCAATCCCTCCGGACGCGGCGTGATGATGTCCCAACGATGTGACGAACGCCATTTTCTCGTCGCGGCGAACGTTTCCGCGTCGTCCGGCGTCGTAGGGGCGAAGGTGCGTGACGGGAGGGGCGGCGTGCTGCGCGGACGGGTGCGTTTCAGAGGCGCGGCGGGGGCCGACCCCGCCGACCCGCTGGAGCCTGAGCAGGAACGGCGGGTGCGGGCGGTGCTGGCGCTCGGCGGGGTGCCGCAGGCCGACCTGGTGGACGGGGTGCAGCATGTGCGGCTGCGTCTGCTGGAGCGGTCCGCCGCCGGCAAGGAGGCCCCGCGGGACGTGTCGGCGTGGGCCGCGGTGGTGGCGTCCAACTGGGCGATGGACTGGCACCGGGCCCGCCGCCGCCAGGAGCGGGTGGGCGAGCGCCTGGCCTCGCTGCGGCCGGCCGAGCAGCCGTCCGGCGAGGAGTCGAGCGTGCTCCAGCTGTCCGTGGCGCACGGCCTGGACGAGCTGACCGACGCCCAGCGGCAGGTGGTCACGCTGCGGTTCTACGCCGACCTGGCCGTGCGGGACATCGCGGCGGAGCTGGGCGTGCCGGAGGGCACGGTGAAGAGCCGGCTGCACAGCGCGGTGCGGGCACTGCGGGCCCGTCTGCACGAGGACGAGGTGGTGTGAGGATGCCCGCCGGACACGAGTACGACCCGCTGCTGGCGGTGCTGAACGGTGACCCCGTCGCGCCGGACGCGGACGAGCGCACGCGCGCCGCCCACGAGGCGGCCGAGGCGGACGTGCTGCTGCTGCGCGGGGCGCTGCGGGACATCGGCGACGCGCTCGCCGCCGCGCCGACCGCGCCCGCCGCCGCTGCACCCGTCCCGCCCGACGCCGCTGCCCCCGCCCCGCCCGACGCGCTCGCGGCGCGCCGCCGTGCGCGACGGCGGTCCGCCGTGGTGTGGAGCGCCGCACTGGCCGCCGCGGCCGCGGTCACCGGGGTGATGTACCTCGGGGCGACGGGCGCCGTCCGCGGCGACGCCTCCTACTCGGCCTCGGACGCCCGGGCGAAGCCGGACCTGGGAGCCGACGAGAAGGCGGCGGCCCCCGGTTCGTCCCCCGACCGTCCGGCCCTCGCCTGCGCGAGCCTGGTCGTCGAGGGCACGGTCGTGCGTCTGCGTCCGCTGCCCGACGGCCACGTCCAGGTGACGCTGGAGGCGGAGCGGTACTGGGTGCCGGAGCAGGAGGCGTCCGAGGCGCCCGTCGCGGTGACGGTGCTCCCCGAGGAGGCCCGCACCGACCTGCCGGTCGGCACCCGGGCCCTGGTCACCCAGGGGGCGTCGGACGGCTGGTGGGCCACCGGCGACCGCCTCGCCGCCGAGCGCGCGGAACTCGACGCCGCCCGCCCCGACGACGACGGAGGAGTCTGCCCGACGGAGTGAGGGGGCCGGCCCCTGACGTGAGGGGGACCCGGGGCAAAGGAAGGGGGCGGGCGTCCGGTGATGGACGCCCGCCCCTTCGTCACCCTGTCGCGGCCGGGGCCGCGAGCCGGTTACCGGTGACGCCTTACTCGGTGACGCTGCCGATCTTCACGCTGCCGACGCCCGCCGGGGTGCCGTTGGCGTTGACGAGCTGGACCTGACCGAAGAACTCACGTCCCGCGGGGGCCGGCGCGCCGACGGTGACGGTGCCCGAGAAGGAGGCCTTGCCGCCCTCCGCGAGCTTCACCGGGGTGCCGTCCACCGCGACGGTGCCGAGCGCCTCGGAGAAGAACACGTCGAGGTAGTCGTACTGGGTCGAGCCGCTCGGGATCGAGTAGCCGTCGACCTCGACGGTGTAGGTGCCGGCGGCCGGCGCCTTCAGGGAGACGGACTCCTCGGAGTCACCGTCCGCGGAGGAGCCGACCTTCGTGCCCGCCGCGTTGTAGATGTTGAGGTCGAGGTCCGCGGCGGTGTCGGAGACGTTGCCGATGGACACGTTCAGCGCCTCGGCGCCCGCGGGCACCTCGACGGTGAACTCCTGGACCTCGTGGTTGGCGATGGTCGGACGGTCCGTCTTGGACGAGCCGAGCGAGCCGCCGACCAGCTTGCCCTCGAACGCGGCGAACTTGTTCTCCACCGTCCACTCGGCCGCGGCGGGCTCGCCGACCTTGGCCGCGGGGATCTCGAGGGTCTCCGGCTCGAACGTGGCGCCCAGCAGGGTGACGTCGAGCTTGTACGGGTTGTTCAGCAGCGGCGAGGTGCGCCGCGACTCGACCTCGATCTCCCAGACGCCCGGGGTGGGCGCGTAGAAGCGGGCCTGGGGCTTGCAGCCGCCGTCGCCGCCCGGGTAGTTCGGGTAGCAGTTCACGGTCGACGTCGGGTCCGAGGGCACGCCGTACGGGTGGATCGAGATGAAGCGGGTCTGGCTCTTGTCGGCCAGGCCGCTCAGCGCGACCTCGAGGGAGGTGGCGCCCTCGGGGACGGTCACGAAGTAGGACTTGTGGCTGTTGCGCTGCACGGTGCCCGAGGCCGCGAAGGTGTTCTTCACGGCCGAGGCGGCGATCACGGAGGTCATGATCTGCTGGTCGACGCCCTCGGTGAACGGGTCGTTCACCTCGAGGATCGCGCTGTGCATGCCCAGCGAGCCGGGTTTGGCGGCGACCTTGACGGTGACCGGCTTGTTCAGCGGAAGGAGAACCAGCTCGCTGCCGACGATGTCGAAGGTGCGGCCGTAGTTGTTCTTCAGCGACAGCTTGTGCAGCACGCTCGCCTTGGAGCCGGAGGTGCGGGTGACGACGACGTCGTACACCTTGCGCTCGCCGACCTTGATGCCGCCCTCACGGTCGTACAGGCCGGTGCCGAAGCCCGGCTCGGCCAGCGCCCAGTCGATGTTGGTGTCGACGGGGGCCTTGACCGTGTACTCGTGGGCCTTGGCGTTGCGCTTGATGGAGTCCCAGGCGCCGACGATGTCGATCAGACCGGCGCCCTGCTCGTAGGCCTGGACACCGGGGATCTGGTTCGCCGTCGAGGTCAGCGCGGTGCGCAGCTTCGCCGGGGCGAGGTCGATCTTCTTCTGCTTGGCGGCGCTGATGAGCAGCGCGGTAGCGCCGGTGGCCTGCGGGGAGGCCATCGAAGTGCCCTGAAGCATCGAGTAGCCGGCCGGGAGCGCGTAGCCGGCCTCGGCGACGGGGCCGCCGGGGAGCCAGGTCTGCGTGGTGTTGATCGACGCGCCCGGGGCGGAGAGGGTCGGGGTGAAACCGCCGTCCTCACGCGGACCGCGCGAGGAGAACGGCATCATCGCGTAGTCCTTCTCCACGACGGAGCCGTAGTTGGCGGCCCAGGTCTCCTTGGAGACGGTCGCGCCGACCGAGATGACCTTGTCGGAGAGGGCGGGGTCGCCGATGGTGTTGACGCCGGGGCCGGAGTTGCCCGCGGAGATCACCAGCTGGACGCCGTACTCGTCGATGAGGCGCGTGTAGAGACGCGAACGGTCGTTGTCGCCGTTGTTCAGCGCCGGGAGACCGCCGATCGACATGTTGACGATGTCGACGCCGCGGTTGACGACCAGGTCCATCATGCCCTCGGTGAGGGCGACGGCGGTGCAGCCGCCGGTCCAGGTGCAGGCGCGCGCGGAGACCAGCTTGGCGCCGGGGGCGGCGCCGTTCATCTTGCCGCCGAACAGGCCGTTGGCGGCGGTGATGCCGGCGACGTGGGTGCCGTGCTCGCTCTCGATGACGCCGATGTTGACGAAGTCGCGCTTCTGGCCGACCCAGGTGCCCCCGTAGGGGTCCATCGGGACGTCCTTGCGGATCTCGACGACGAACGGCTGGCGCTCGGCGACGTCGGTGGCCGGGTCGTCCTTGCCGAACCAGCCGACCTGGTGGTCTTCCTTGTACGGCTTCATCACGGTCTCGTCCGTGAAGTCGCCGTTGTTGTTCAGGTCGACGGTGACGGTGCCGGCGGCCGCGTCGTAGAGCACGCCCCACACGTCGGTGGTGTCGCCGTCACGGTTGGCGTCACCCGCGGCGTCGCCGCCCGCGGTGTACGACTCCTTGAACAGCTGCACGTTGTGCTCGCCCGCGGGCGCGGTCCAGGTGCGGCCGCCGTAGGTGAAGCTGGTGCCGGAGACCGGGTTGATCATCGGACGCCAGGTGGCGTCGGAGTCGACGATCGGGTCGGTGGCGGTCACCCAGTCGACGATCTTGCGCTCGCCGGTGGTGGTCTTCTGGAGCGCCGGGTGACCGAGGTCCACGCCGGAGTCCAGGATGCCGATGGTGACGCCGCGGCCGTCGGCCTTGGGGTTCTGCTTGACGAAGTCGACCGCGCCCGTCTCGAAGGACGGGTTGTACGGGTTCTTCGCCGGGGTGCTCGCACCGGGGCCCGCGTAGGTGCCGGTGGCCTCGGCGCCGGAGGTCTTCTTGCCGGCGTCCGGACGCGGGTCGTCCAGCTTGACCTCCTTGTCCAGGTCGATGCCCTGGACGGAGGAGAGCTTGACGGCGGCCGCGATGGCCGACTCCGCCTTGCCGGTGGGAACCGTGGCGCGGACGTAACCGAGCTTGTCGTAGGACTTGCCCACCGACGCGCCCTTGACGGCGTCGAGCTGCTCGGCGACCTGCTCGGTCTGTCCGGGCTCGGTGATCACCATCATGGTGACGTTCTTCTCGCCCTCCGCCTGGGCGGCGGCGAGGAGTTCGGCGTCTTCCGAACCCAGCTTGTCGTGGGCCGACTTGCCCGGGGTGGGCTGGTCGGCCGCGGAGGCCGCGTCGGCGGCGAAGGCCATGGGTATCGGCCCGGCCGCGGAGAGCGCCGCCACCAGACCCGCGGCGACGGCGATGCGCGCAGCGCGTCTCGCGCCCGATATCTGGGTGCGCTCGGGATGAGAGGTCATCGATTTCCCTTGCGAGTGAAGGAAAGTGAGGAGGGCGTCGCGCGGGCGCCAATGCCCGGGATCGCCGACATCCGGAGAAATGGTCCGGATGACCGCTCAGCTTTACCTATGAGTAGGGAGTTTGGGGAGAGTTGCCGGAGGCGTATTGCTGCCATGGCGTAATCCCGCCACACCGTGTGACTGGCGTGTCGCGTGTGACGACGGGGTGGCGGCCCGGCGGCGTGTCGACGGCCCGGTGGCGGAGGGCCCGGTGGCGGACGGCGGCACCACGCGGGTGGCGTCCGCCCACCGCGTCGAGCTGCCGGGTCCGTGGTCCTGCCGTAACGTCTGGGTATGCATGAGGAGTTGAGGGTGGCGGCCTACGCCGTCTGCGTGCGGGACGAGCAGGTGCTGCTGGCGCGGTGGGTCGCGGGCGACGGTACGCGGCGCTGGACCCTGCCGGGCGGCGGCATGGACCACGGCGAGGACCCCTACGACACCGTGGTGCGGGAGGTGGAGGAGGAGACCGGTTTCGACGTCGAACCGGTGACCCTCCTCGGCGTGGACTCGGTGCGCCGGTCCTATCCGCGGCGGCTGGGGGCGCGGGCCGACTTCCACGGACTGCGCGTGGTGTACGAGGCGCGCATCAACGGTGGGTCGCTGCGCAACGAGGTCGGCGGATCGACGGACATGGCGGCGTGGCATCCGCTGTCGGCGGTCGCGGAACTCGACCACGTGGAGCTGGTCGACACGGGCCTGCGCCTCTGGCGCGAGCGCCCGCGCACCGGCCACCTCGCCCCCGGGCCCCGCCCCGCCAGACCCTGACCCGTCGGGCGGGGGGGGCCCGGCCCTTCCGCCCGCTTTCCGCCCCGTTCTGCTCGCGTTCGGCCCGCGTTCGGCCCCCGTGCTGCCCGGGGAGTCTGACGCCGACAGTGGCGGGTCCACCGCGGACCGGGGCGGGCCTGCCGTCGGCCGGAACGGGCTCCTGCGAACCAGGTGGGACCCCACTGCGAACCAGGGCCGGACCGGGACGGGTTCACGCGCACCGGGTCGGGCTCCGCTGGGCACCGGGTCGGGCCCCGTGGACGGAACCGCGCCCGCGCACGTGGCGGCGCGCCCACCGCGCGTGCCGCCGCGGCTGGCGTCGGGACTGCCCCGTCAGGCCGGCCGCGCGGAACCGGACCTCGACGCGGGCCCACGAGGAAACGTCACGCCCGAGTGTGCTCCCGCGATCGCGACCGGGACCCCGGCCGGGACGCCTGCCGCGACGGCGGTCGCGGCGTCGCAGCCGCGCCGCCACCCGCGCGCCGCCGGAGACGCAGCGAGGTCTGCCCGGCCACCGTCGCCCCGAGGGCCACCGCCATGCCCACCACCTGCATCGCCGTGAGGGCCTCCCCCAGCAGCCCCCACCCCAGGACCGTCGCGGTCAGCGGCGACAGCGGCACCAGGAACGCGACGCCCGTGGCCGTCATCCGTCCCAGCCCGCGGAACCACAGCCAGTACGCCAGCGCCGTGTTGACCAGGGCGAGGTACGCGTACCCGGCCGCCCCCGCTCCGTCGATCGCGGGCGGCGCCCCCTCGACGGCCAGGGCGAGCGGCGCGATGACCAGCCCGCCCGCCGTCAGCTGCCAGCCCGTCAGCGCGAGCGGACCGACCCCCGCCGGCCTCCCCCACCGCTTGCCGAGGACCGTGCCGAGCGACATCGCCCCCGCCGAGCCGAACGCCGCGGCCATGCCGACCGCATCGACCGTGCCGATGCCCGGCGCCATGACCAGCGCCACCCCGGCCACCGCCGCCAGGCCCGTCACCACGGTCCGGGCCCGTACCCGCTCGGACAGCAGCACCGCCCCCAGTCCGGCCACCAGCAGTGGCCCCACCGACCCGGCGACCGCGGCCATCCCGCCCGGCATCCGGTACGCGGCGAGGAACAGCAGCGGGAAGAAGGCCCCGATGTTCAGCGCCCCCAGGGCCGCCGCACGCCACCACCAGTCGCCGCGCGGCAGCACGCGGGTGACCGCCAGCAGCAGGAGCCCGGCGGGCAGCGCCCGCATCAGCGCCGTGAACAGCGGGCGGTCGGGCGGCAGGAACTCGGTCGTCACCACGTAGGTCCCGCCCCAGAACACCTGGGCCAGACCGGTGGCCACCACGGTCAGGCCGGTCACCGCCGCGACGGGACCGGCGACCGTAGCCGCCACCCCGGCGCCCCGCGCCACCCGCCGACCCCGGCCCCGCGCATCCCGCGCCTCTCGCACGTCCCGCACCTCCCCCGCCTCTCGCATGTCCCGCACCTCCCGCACCTCCCGCACGCCCTGCACCTCTCGCACATCCCGCGCCTCCCGCGCCTGATCCGACGTCCGCCTCACGCCGCCACCCCCACCCGCTCCGCCGCCGGCGCGACCCGCACCGCGCTGTCCGGCAGCCGCCGCTCCACCGCCACCAGCAGCCCCGCCGCCACCAGCGAGGTGCCGATCAGGAAGACCCACGGCACCCGCCCGTCCAGCGCCAGCAGCGTGGTGAACAGCGCCGGCGCCAGCGCCTTCGCCAGCGACCAGGACAGCTGGTACACCGCCATGTACCGCCCCCGCACCGCGGTCGGCGCGGCGGACACCGCGAGCAGGTCGGCGGCCGGACTGTGCACCAACTCCCCCACCGTGACGACCACCACGCCACCGACCAGCGCGGCCGTCAGCACCGCCGCCGAGTCCGGCCGGGCCGCCGCCAGTGCGAGCTGGGTCAGGAAACCCGCCGCGAAGAGCAGCGATCCCAGCGCCGCCGCCCGGGTCCGCCGCGCGCCCGTGCGCCGCACGAGGTGCCCCACGTAGGTGCCGGCCGCCGCGCACAGCGCCGTGTTGACGGCGAAGGCCACGCCGGTGAGCACGTCGGGACCGCCCAGGGAGACGACGGAGAGCGGGAACAGCACCGAGAGCGCCGTGTAGCTGAGCGCGTTGAAGAAGTTCGCGCCGGTGAGCACCAGGAACGGGCGGTCCCGGACGACGAGCAGGTAACCCGGGGCGGCGGCGTCCGCCGCCTCCTCGCCCTTGCTCTCCCGTACCGGCCGGACCGCGCGCAGCAGCAGGGCCGCCACCGCGTAGGCCGCGGCGTTGGCCAGCGCGGTGCCGTTGTAGCCGGCCGGGCCCAGGATCCCGACCACCAGGGAGACGATCAGCGTCCCCGCGCCGAGGCCCGCGTTGCCCACGGCCCGCAGCCTGGCCTGCAACCGGTCCCTGTCCGCGCCCCGGGCCACCTCGTCCACCAGGACCGTCTGGACGCCCGCGTAGGCCCGTTCGGCGGTCACCGTCAACAGGGCGACGCCGGCGAAGGCTCCGAGGGAATCGGCGAAGGGGTAGGCGAGGAACCCGGCGAACCGGATCGCGTGGAAGAGCAGCAGCATCCGCCGCGCCCCGTGGCGGTCCACCGCCGTGCCGATGAACGGCACCAGCGCCATCCCGCCGAGGCCGGCCACGGTCAGCACGGACCCCACCATGGCGTAGGAAAGCCCGGTGACGTGGTGGAAGAAGACCAGGCTGAACGGGATGTACATCCCCGACCCGACGCCGTTCACCACCGCCGACGCCGTCAACCGGCCTTCTCCTGGCGCCCCTTGACGCGCCGTGCCCTTGCCCTCACCCATCCGGACCTCCCCCGCGGTCACCACTCCGTCATCGTCACTGCAAGTAGCTTAGCAATAAGCTACTTATCGGCAAGCGACTTATTTGCGAGGGATCACCGGCGACGCCGATACTCGGCACATGAGCAGCAGTGGCCAGCAGCCCCGGGACGGCGTCGACGCGATCATCGAGCAGTGGGCCCGGGAGCGCCCGGACCTCCGGACGCCGGGGATGGAGGTCTTCGGGCGGATCTACCGGCTCGCACGGGTGATGGGCGAGCGCGCGGAGCGGGCGTACTCCGCGTTCGGCATCTCGCGCGGGGAGTTCGACGTGCTGGCCACGCTGCGCCGCTCGGGCGAGCCGTACACACTGAGCCCGCGCGACCTCTCCACCACGCTGATGCTCACCACCGGCGGCATGACCGGCCGACTGGACAAGCTGGAGCGGGCGGGGCTGCTGACCCGCTCACCCGACCCGGACGACCGGCGCGGCCTGCGGGTCTCCCTCACCGAGCGCGGGCTCACGCTCGTCGACGAGGCGGTGGGCGCCGGGCTCGCCGAGCAGAACCAGGCCGTGCGGGACGCCTTCGACGACCACCGGGCCGCCGAACTGGCGGACATGCTGCGGGAGTTGCTGGCCGCGACGGAGCACCGGCCCACGCAGCTCCCACAGTGAGGTCCGGTCAGCCCAGACGCTCGCCCAGGCGCTCGCCCGGAGCGCGGCCCACGTGCTCACCCACCGCGGCCCGCACCTGCTCCGCGGTGGCCTCCTCCGCGGCCCAGGCCGCGTAGCCGTCGGGGCGGACCAGGACCGCCGTGCCGCGCGGGGCGGCCCACCGCTCCACGGCCAGGCGCTCGCCCCCGGGCGCGAGGTCGAGCCCGGGCGGGGCCAGCAGCACGAACCGTCCGCCGCGCAAGGCCTCGTACAGGCGGCCACCGCCGGCCAGCGGAACGTCCGGCACCCTGGCGCCGACCACCCGGTGGGCGCCGCGCGGCCGGCGGTAACGGATACCGATGCCGCTGACCATCGCGGTGCCCCGCCGCCACACCGGCCCCACCCGGCTCGCCGCGGCCAGCGCCGTCGCGCGCAGCAGGCGGGCGGCCGGGCCGTGGGCCAGAGCACCCCGGATCAGGGCGCCGCTGCCCAGCAGCACCATCCGCCCCACCGGATGACGTTCGCTCTCGTAGGTGTCGAGCAGTTCCGGGGCGGCGTGCCCGCCGAGCACCGCCGCCAGCTTCCAGCCGAGGTTGGCGGCGTCCTGCAGCCCCGTGTTCATCCCCTGACCTCCCGCCGGGGAGTGGACGTGCGCGGCGTCGCCGGCCAGCAGGACGCGGCCGACCCGGTAGGACGGGGCCTGCCGCTCGTCGCTGTGGATGCGGGACATCCAGCGCGGGTCGTGCATGCCGAAGTCGGTGCCGAGGGCTCCGCGGACGATCTCGCGGACCTCCTCCAGGTCCACCGGGTCGCTGTCCGGCCGGTCGTGGCCCCGCCGCCAGCCGGTCACCCGGTGGTAGCCGTCGCCGAAGGGGGCGACCAGCGCGAACCCGTTCGGCCCGGCGTCCGCCGTGAGCACCGAGCCGGGTTCCTCGGTCAGCCTCACGTCGGCGAGGACCAGGGAGCGGATCACCGAACGCCCCGGGAACGGGAGCCCCACCAGCTCGCGGACCGCGCTGTGCACCCCGTCCGCGCCCACCAGGTAGGCGGCGCGCAGCGTCTCCGTCTCCCCGCCGATCGTCCGGACCTCGACGTCCACCCCGTCGGCGTCCTGGCGCAGGCCGGTCACCTCCCGCTCGTGGGCGAAGCGCACCCCGGCCTTCACGGCGCGCCGCTCGAGCAGCCGCTCCACCTCGTACTGCGGGACGACCAGGACGTAGGGGAAGCGGGAGGGCAGCGAGCCGAGGTCCAGCGAGAGCCGCCCGAAGAGGCGGAGGCTGCCGAGCGGACGTCCGATCCCGGCCAGCTCGTCGGCGAGCCCGCGGGCGTCCAGCTGCTCCAGGGTCCTGGCGTGCACCACCAGGGCGCGGGAGAGGTTGCTGATCCGGTGCGGGCGCTTCTCCACGAGGGTGACGGGGACCCCGGCCTCGGCGAGGTCCCCGGCCAGGAGCAGTCCGGTGGGGCCGGCGCCGACGACGACCACGGAGCGGGCCGCGTCGTCGGCGGGGTGCGGGGTGGTGCCGTGCATGGTGGTCATGGTGGCCTCCCGTTGGTCGGCGGCCTCGGCGCGACCCTGCCGCAATGCGAGTCAACACCTGTTGGCCAACGCTTGTTGACCACGCTAGACCCGCGACCCTGGACGGTCAACAGCCGTTGGCCTACGTTTGTTGACATGACCGAGAACAGTCCCCCGGCGGCCGACGCCGGACCGCCTCGCCCCCGCAGGTCGGACGCCACCCGCGCGGCGATCCTCACGGCGGCGATCGCCCGGTTCGCCGCGGACGGCTACGAACGGGCCACCATCCGCGCCATCGCACGGGACGCGGGCATCGACCCGGCCATGGTGATGCGCTACTACGGCAGCAAGGAGGGGCTGTTCCGCGCCGCGTCGGAGATCGACCTGCGGATACCGGACTTCGCCGGCGTGCGTCCCGAGGAGGCGGGCGAGGCGCTGGTGCGGCACTTCCTCCAGCGCTGGGAGGCGGACGACTCGCCGGCCGCGATGCTCCGGGTGGCGGCGGCCTCGGGGCTGGACGAGGGGCGTCAGCAGGCGATGCTGGAACGGCAGGTCGGCCCGGCGGTGGGGCGCTTCTGCCCGGTCCCGGCCGAGGTGCCGCGCCGGACCGCGCTGATCGCCTCGCAACTCGTGGGCATGGCGGTGCTGCGCTACCTGTTGCTGGTGCCGACGGTGACGGCGATGAGCCACGACGAGATCGTGGCGTGGCTCGCTCCGACGGTGCAGCGGTACCTCACGGCCGACGGCCCCTGACGGCGCTCGGCTCCACGTGGGGTGAGGACGCGACGAGGGTGCCGTCCTCGCCCCACGGACCGTAGCCGTGACGCGAGGGCGGCACCCTCAGTGGTCTGCTGTTGTTCCGGCCTGCCGCGCTCGGGCGGCCGGACGACCGGGTGACCGGGTCAGGAGTTCTTGGTCCTGATGTTGGTCGACGTGACCCGGTGCTCCTCCTTGGACTTGTCCAGGACCATCACCAGACCGGCGACGACCCCGAAGAGCACGAGCGGGGCGACGACGTAGAGGCCCAGCGTCTCGATGACGCTCAGGCCGGTGCCGGGGTCGTCGCCGTCGTCGCGCGTGAGCGCGAGCGCGGGGGACGACATGAGCAGCATCATCAGCGTCGTGCCGGCGGCCAGGGCGCCGGTGCGCAGGGCGTTCTTCTTGTCCACGGCGCCCAAGGTAACGGACGCGGGCAGGGGCCGCGCGCCCGGGGTGCCGTTCCGGCGGGTGTGTCAGCCGGGTGGCTCCGGCCGCCCGTCCTCCTCGACCGGTTCCCGCAGGGCCGCCAGGAGCGCGTGCAGCCGCGGGGAGGACGAGAGTTCCTCCAGGGTGACGGGCCGTCCCTCGCCGTCGGCCACGGGCAGCCGCCAGTTGGGGTATTCGTCCCAGGTGCCGGGGACGTTCTGCGGCCGCCGGTCGCCCACCCCGTCGGGCAGCCACACACCGGCCAGGCGGGCCGGGGTGCGCCACAGGAAGCGGTGCAGGGCCCGGACGACGTCCTCCTCGCGGGTGCCGTCCAGCAGCCCGCGGCCGTCCAGTTCCGCCAGCCACTCCCCCAGTTCGGCCGCCGCCTCCTCCCGTTCGCGTTCCACCGGACGGGTGAGCAGGCCCAGCCGGTGGCGCAGGTCGACGTGGTCGTGGGCGATCCGCGAGGCGGTGGGGGGCAGGTCGTGGGTGGTGACGGTGGCCAGGCAGTCGGCCCGCCAGCTCTCCGGGGGCAGGACGCGGCCGCCGCCCTCCCAGTCGCGTTCGAACCAGAGCACCGACGTGCCCAGCACGCCCCGCTCCCGCAGGGCCTCCCGGACGCCGGGCTCCACCGTGCCGAGGTCCTCGCCGATGACGGCGGCGCCGGCCCGGTGGGCCTCCAGGACCAGGACCGCCAGCATGGCCTCGGCGTCGTAGTGGACGTAGGCGCCCTCCGTGGGCGGGCGGCCCTGCGGCACCCACCAGAGCCGGAACAGGCCCATGACGTGGTCGATGCGCAGCGCCCCCGCGTGCCGGAAGCAGGCCCGCAGCAGGTCCCGCAGCGGGGCGTAGCCGGTCTCGGCGAGCCGGTCGGGCCGCCAGGGCGGCAGCCCCCAGTCCTGTCCGTGGGCGTTGAACGCGTCGGGCGGGGCGCCCACCGACATGCCGGCGGCGAAGCAGTCCCGCAACGCCCAGGTGTCCGCTCCGCCGGGGTGGACGCCGACGGCGAGGTCGTGGATCAGGCCCACGCCCATGCCGGCCTCGTGGGCGGCGCGCCGGGCGGCGGCGAGCTGTTCGTCGGTGAGCCAGGTCAGCCAGCGGTGGAGGTCGACGCGGTCGGCGAGCTCGAGCCGCGCCCGGGAGGTCTCCGGGGACCGTGGGTCGCGCAGCCGCTCGGGCCAGCGGTGCCAGTCGGGTCCGTGCACCTCGGCGAGGGCGTACCAGGTCGCGTGGTCGTCCAGCGCGCGCCCCTCCCGGGCCACGAACGCGGCGTACGCGGCGCGGCGGCCCGGCGCGAGGGGCACCGCGCGCACCAGTTCCAGGGCGCGGCGCTTCAGGTCCCAGACGGCGTCGCGGTCGATCGACGCGTCCTTCTCCAGCACGCCCTCGCGCAGCCGGGCGGCCTGCTCGGCCAGGGCGCGCAGCGCGGGGCGTTCCTCCTCGGCGACGTGGGCGAACTCGGGGACGTCCTCGACCCGCAGGTAGAGGGGGTCGGGAAAGCGACGGGAGGACGGCCGGTATGGGGAGGGGTCCACGGGCGGGCCGGGCACGCTCGCGTGCAGCGGGTTGAGCTGCACGAAGCCGACGTCCAGGGCGCGCCCCGCCCAGCCGGCCAGGTCGGCGAGGTCGCCCAGGTCGCCCATGCCCCAGGAGCGGTGCGAGAGCAGCGAGTAGAGCTGGACCAGCAGTCCGCGGTGCCGCCCCTCCACGCCGGGCGCGCGGTCGGGGGCGACGATCAGGTGGGCCTCGCCCGCGCGGCCGTCGGGCGCGGTGACGGCGAGCCGGTGGACGCCGTACGGCAGGTCCTCGAGCGCCGCGGGACCGGTGCGGGTCTCCCCGTCCTCGGTGACCACGCGGACCTCGGCGCCCTCGGGCAGCTCGGGCACCCGCCCGGGGCGGAGCACCACGGTGGGCGGCAGCAGCCGCTCGGCCAGTTCGCGCTCCCTGGTCGCCAGCGCGGCGGCGGGGTCGGCCGTGTCCACACCCAGCGCGGCGAGCGCCGCGGTCACCGCCTCCTGGGGCACGGCCACCGCGCGGTCCGGCGCCGGCCGGTACTCGGTGGCCACCCCGTACGACTGCGCGAGCCGCGCCAGCGGCTCTCCTGGTACCGGTCCGGCCACGGTTCCTCCTCGTCGAGGTCGAGCACGCCCGCACAAGTGGCTACCCACCGGACGCCGGACCAGACATGCCCTCCCCCGAACGGGTGCCCCCGCGGCCGCGGGGGCACGGGGGCGGGCAGCCTGCGGCGGAGGGCGCCGGGTGCGCGAAGGCCCGGATCGGTGGCAGGTGTCAGGCGGACACGCCGTCGATCCGGGCCAGGGCCTCGTCCGCGCCGTAGGGCCGCAGGTACGGCAGCCAGCGCGGGTCCCGGTGGCCGGTGCCGATGATGCGCCAGGCCAGGCCGGTGGGCGGGGCCGGTTTGTGGCGCAGTCTCCAGCCCAGCTCCATGAGGTGGCGGTCGGCCTTGGTGTGGTTGCAGCGACGGCAGGAGGCCACCACGTTGTCCCAGACGTGCTGCCCGCCGCGGCTGCGGGGGATCACGTGGTCGACGCTGGTGGCGACGCCGCCGCAGTACACGCAGCGGCCGCCGTCCCGGGCGAAGAGCGCCCGTCGGGTGAGAGGCACCGGCCCCCGGTAGGGGACGTGGACGAACCGCTTGAGCCGGACCACGCTGGGGGCCGGCAGGGAGAGAGTCGCGCTGTGCAGGTGGGCGCCGGACTCCTCGAGGCAGACTGCCTTGTTCTCGAGGACGAGGACGAGCGCGCGGCGGAGCGGTACGACGCCGAGCGGCTCGTACGACGCGTTGAGGACCAGGACGTGCGGCACGGTGCCTCCTTGTACGCCGGCGGCGCGTGGCTCGCGCCGGGACGATCTGCAGTCAGTTTCCCCTCTGCCCTGGTCGCGGCGCCACCACGTGGCAACAACAGGGTGGCCGCCCGCGGAGTGGTCCTGACCACAGCGGGACCACTCCGGCCCCGCCCGGCGCAGGGTGTCCCACGGCGCACGAGGTCACCCCTTATCCCTTCCTCATCCTCTGGTGAGGCCCGTCTCTCTTCCCCGGGAAGCGGCGAAGCCACCCGGTTTGCCCCGTTAGTGTGGTCGGGCTGCCCCTTCGGCCTCCGTGGCCGTCGCCGTGCCCCCGCCGGGGCAGCCACCGCACCTGGAGGTATCCCACCGTGTCCCCCGTGTCCCTGTCCGCCGCCTTCCCGGCCGCCGGCCCGGACCCGTCCACGACCGCCCCCGCCTCGTCGACCACCCCCGCCCCGACCCCGACCATGCCGTCCCTGGAGGAGGCGCACGCGCGTGCCTCCGAGGCGGCGGGCTGGTTCCAGGAGAACTGGGCGTCGTGGCTGGCCGTGGGCCTGCGGATCGTGCTGATCGTCGCGGTCGCGCTGGTCCTGCGGATGCTGGTCCGCCGCGCGATCACCCGCCTGATCGACCGGATGAACCGCAACACCTCCGCCACCGAGGGCAGCACCCTGGGCGGCCTGCTGGTCAACGCCGAGCGGCGGCGTCAGCGCTCGCAGGCCATCGGTTCGGTGCTGCGGTCGGTGGCGTCCTTCGTCATCCTCGGCACGGCCTTCCTGATGGTGCTCGGCGCCTTCCAGATCAACCTGGCGCCGCTGCTCGCCTCGGCGGGTGTGGCCGGTGTCGCCATCGGTTTCGGCGCGCGCAACCTGGTCACCGACTTCCTCTCCGGCGTCTTCATGATCCTCGAGGACCAGTACGGCGTCGGCGACACCATCGACGCGGGCGTGGCCACCGGCGAGGTCATCGAGGTCGGCCTGCGGGTCACCAAGCTGCGCGGCGACAACGGCGAGATCTGGTACGTCCGCAACGGCGAGATCAAGCGGATCGGCAACGCCTCCCAGGGCTGGGCCACGGCCGGCGTGAACGTGACCGTGCGGCCCGAGGAGGACCTGGACCGGGTGAAGTCGGTGCTGGGCGAGGTCGCCGAGCGGATCGCCAAGGAGGATCCGTGGAACGAGATCCTGTGGGGTCCCGTGGAGGTGCTGGGTCTGGACGACGTGCTGCTGGACTCCATGGTGATCCGGGTGACCGCGAAGACCATGCCCGGCAAGGCGGTCACCGTGGAGCGGGAGCTGCGCTGGCGGATGAAGCGGGCGCTGGACGCGGCGGGCATCCGGATGCTCGGCGTCCCGGAGCAGGCGACCGTGGAGCCGCTGGTGGACCCGACGGCGGGCATGGCCGCGCCGTCCGCGTTCGCCAGCAGCAGCTCGCCGCAGTCGGTGGCGGCGTCGCCGATCCCCCCGAAGGGGCTGTAGCGGCGCCTGCACGTCGAGGGGGCGGCGCCCGGATCTCTCCGGGCGCCGCCCCCTCCCCCGTTCCCCCGTTCCCCCGTTCGGCAGTGGCTCAGGCGTGCCGCAGCTCCGACGGCCGGACCGTGCGGCGCAGCAGCGGGATGCCGGTCGCCGCGGCGAGCAGGGCGACGGCGTAGATCACGAAGGGGAGCGGCAGCGCGGCCCAGGGGAAGGCGGACACCCCGGCGTTGGCGGCCTCCGCGTACCAGGCCCCCAGCGCCGTCCCGAGGATCCCGGTCAGCAGGACGGCCGGCGCCAGCGGGAGCGCCGTCTCCAGGATCAGCGCCTTGGCGAGGACCTTCCGCGGCACCCCGGCCGCCACCTGGGCGGCGAGCCCGTCCCGCCGGCTCGCGACGGACTCCGCCGTGCCGACGGCGAGCGAGGCGAGGACGAACAGCAGGCCCAGGACGATCGCCGCGGCGGTGAGGGCGAAGCCGGTGCGGTAGAAGTCCATGTCGTACCCGCCCGGGTACCGGCTCTCCTGCAGGGCCACGACGTCCAGCACCGTGCGGCGGATGCCGACGTAGGCGGTGGCGACGGCGGTGAGCACCATGACGGCGGCGTGGGTGCGGGCGGTGGCCCAGGGGTCGTCCACCAGCCGCTCCCCGGCGATCAGCGACGCGGGGTCGTCCGTGCGGGCGGCCATCCGGCGGCCCATCCGGCGTGCGCAGACCCCGCTCAGCCACACCGTGCCGACGGACACGAGCACCAGCAGGCCCAGGACGAGCATCGGCCCGGTCATCGCGTAGTCGCGGTGCGCCTGGGCCGGGACGGACACCAGCGCCAGCGCACCGGCGATCAGCACCGCGGCCACCAGCAGCGTCAGGACCGTGCCGCGCCCCGGCCCCTGGGGACGCGCACGCCGCACCTCGCCGAGCGGGGAGGCGATCACCCGGCGCAGAGCCAGTACTCCGCAGGCCGCTCCGAGGCCAGGAACCAGTACCGCCACCAGTGCCATCGCCGGCCAGGCCAGCACGTGCGGCTGCCCGTAGGAGAGCACGGTCGGCACGACGACAGCCGTCGCGACCAGGGACCCCAGCAGACAGGCGAGTCCGGTCTCCAGGCCGGCGACGCGTCGGGTGCGGGAGGGCGAGGCGCCGGCCAGCCGCAGCCCCGCGAGCCGCTTGTCCCGGTGCACCGCCCCGATGCGCGTGCACTGGCCGAGGAAGCCGAGCACCGCCAACAGCAGAAGCAGCAGGGTCATGACAGCTCCGGTGCGCTCCCCCGGCTGGTTGAGCAGCCCTGCCGCGACCGACATGCTGTGCTGCCCCCGCAGCGACCCGATCACCACCGCCGCCATGGCCAGTCCCGTCGCCGCGATCGCCCCCAGCGCCGTCAGCCCGAACCGCCACCACTCCCGCCGGTCGGACCCCTGGGTGAACAGCCAGGCCAGCTTCACGTCCTCGGTCATATCGCGCCTTCCATCGCTGCGGCACGGCCGTCGGCCAGCCGGATCTCGCGGTCCGCGTACGCGGCCACCTGGGCGTCGTGCGTGATCAGAAGTACCGCCGCGCCCGAGGCGCGGGCGGCGGAGACGAGCTCCGCCATGACCTGTTCGCCGGCCAGGGAGTCCAGCGCCCCGGTCGGCTCGTCGGCGAAGACGACGCGCGGTCCGGTGACCAGCGCGCGGGCCAGCGCGCCCCGCTGGGCCTGGCCGCCGCTGAGCTCACCGGGCCGGGCGTCCCCCCGGTCACCGACGCCGAAGCGCTCCAGCCACTCGCCGGCCCGGGCGCGGGCCTCGCGCCGGGAGGTGCCGGCGAGCATCAGCGGCAGGGCCACGTTGTCGGTGAGCGTGAGCTCGGGGATCAGCTGCCCGAACTGGAACACCACGCCGAAGTCGGTGCGGCGCAGCGCGCTCAGCCGGTCCTCCGCGCAGGTGTCGAGCCGCAGTCCTTCGTAGTGGACGCTGCCGCCGTCGGGGCGGACGATCCCGGCCATGCAGTGCAGCAGGGTGGACTTGCCGCTGCCGCTGGGGCCGGTGACGGCGAGGATCTCTCCCGCGTGGAGTTCGGCCGAGGCGCCGCGCAGGGCGTCGGTGCGGCCGTGGGTCTTGACGAGGTCTCGGGCCGCGAGCAGCGGGCCGGTGGTGATGCTCATCGTGCGGTGACCTCCGCGGTCAGGGTGGCGAGCCGGTCCGCTGTGGTGCTCATCCAGCGGAGGTCGGCGTCCAGGTGGCTGAGGGCGTAGTCGGCCGAGAGGACGGTCGCGAGGTCGGCCCCGGGAGTGGTCTTGACCTTGGTGAGCTCCCGCATCCGCGCCATGTGGGCGGCGCGCTGGTCGCGCAGATAGGCGGCCGGGTCGCCGCCGGCCAGGATGGCGACGACGACCTTGGCGAAGATCTCGTTGGCGACGAACGGCGCGGGCGGGGCCGTCTCCGCGGCCCAGCGGGCGAGTTCACGCTCGCCGTCGTCGGTGGCGCGGTACATGGTCCGCTCCGGACCGCCGTCGGAGTCGGTCCCCTCGACCTTGGCCAGTCCGTCGCGCACCAGCCGCTGCAGCGTCGTGTACACCTGCCCGTACGCCAGGGGGCGGGCCTGCGGGAACCTCTCGTCGTGCCTCCTCTTCAGGTCGTAGCCATGGCTCGGCCCGGTGGAGAGGAGGCCCAGCAGGATGTGACGGGTGCTCATGTCCGTCAGTATGCACCACGTACATGTACTGAGTGAATAGTCGATCGGCGCTCGTGTGGTGTTGAGCCGGGCGGGGCGACGTGGAAGCGTGATCGCAGCCGACCGGACCGGGAGAAGGGTGACTTTCGTGCTCATCGACCTCAACGCCGACCTCGCCGAGGGCTTCGGCCGGTGGGAGCTCGGTGACGACGACGCGCTGCTGACCGTGGTGACCAGCGCGAACGTGGCGTGCGGGTTCCACGCGGGTGACCCTTCGGTGATCCGCCGGGCCTGCGAACGGGCCGCCGCCGAGGGCGTCGCCGTGGGCGCGCAGGTGGGGTACCGAGACCTGGCCGGGTTCGGGCGGCGCTTCATCGACATGGAGCCGCGGGCCCTGGCCGACGACGTGCTCTACCAGATCGGCGCGCTGGACGCCCTGGCCCGCGCCTCCGGCACGCGGGTGCGGTACGTGAAGCCGCATGGGGCGCTCTACAACGCGATCGTGCGGCACGAGGAGCAGGCCGCCGCGGTGGTCTCGGCGGTGCGGGACTGGGACCCGGCCTGCGCGGTGCTGGGCCTGCCGGGGTCGCGGTGGCTGGCGCTGGCCGCGGAGGCGGGACTGCGGGTGTTCCGGGAGGCGTTCGCGGACCGGGCGTACACCCCGGAGGGGACGCTGGTGCCGCGGCGCGAGGCGGGCGCGGTGCTGCACGAGGCGCGGGAGATCGCCGAACGGTGCGCGCGGATCGCCCTCGGCGAGCCGGTGGCGGCGGTGGACGGCACGCCGTTGCGGATCGAGGCGGACTCGCTGTGCGTGCACGGGGACAGCCCCGGCGCGGTCGCGGTGGCCCGGGCGGTGCGGGAGCGGCTGGCGGAGGCGGGCGTGACGCTGCGGGCGTTCGCCACGGGCGGGGAGGACTGAGTGCGCGTCCTGCCGTGTGGGGACCAGGGCCTGCTGGTGGAGACGGACTCGCTGGAGGAGGCGCTGGGCCTGTACCGCTCCCTGGAGCGCGCCTCGCCGCCCGGCGTGACGGACCTGGTCCCGGCCGCCCGCACGGTCCTGCTGCTCCTGACCCCGGAGGCGGACCCCGCCCTGGTCGAACGTGAGGTGCGGAAACGGGACTTGACGGGAGCCGAGCGTGAACGGGGCCCGCTGGTCCGCGTTCCGGTGCACTACGACGGTGAAGACCTGCGTGAGGTGGCGGACTTGACCGGCCTGTCGGTGCGGGAGGTGGTGCGGTTGCACACCGGCTGTGAATGGACCGTCGCCTTCGGCGGGTTCGCGCCCGGCTTCGCGTATCTGACGGGCGGGCCGCGGGAGTTGCGGGTCCCTCGCCGGGCCGAGTCGCGGACCCGGGTGCCGGCCGGCGCGGTGGGGCTGGCCGGGGAGTTCAGCGGGGTCTACCCGCGCAGTTCGCCGGGCGGCTGGCAGCTCGTCGGGCGGACGGAGCTGGCGATGTGGCGTGAGGACCGCGATCCGCCGGCCCTCCTGCGGCCGGGGGCGCGCGTGCGGTTCGAGGAGGTGCGGCCCGGGTGACGGCGGCGCTGGAGGTGCTGGCGACCGGTCCGCTGGCCACCGTGCAGGACCTGGGGCGGCCGGGGCTCGCCGCGGTGGGCGTGGGGCTCTCCGGCGCGGCCGACCGGGGCTCCCTGCGGCTGGCCAACCGGCTGGTGGGCAACGAGGAGGGCGCGGCGGGGGTGGAGGTCACCTTCGGCGGCCTGTCCGTCCGGGCGCTGCGGCCGGTGACGGTGGCCGTGACCGGTGCGGTGGGTCCGGTGGACGGTGGCGCGGTGAACGCGGTGACGCACCTGGCCGCGGGCAGCCGGCTCACGCTGGGGACGCCGGCGGAGGGGCTGCGCAGCTACCTCGCCGTCCGGGGCGGGATCACGGTGCCCGAGGTGCTGGGGTCGCGGTCGCGGGACGTGCTCGCGGGGCTCGGGCCGGAACCGCTCGCGGTGGGCGACGTGCTCCCTGCAGGTCCCGCGTCGGGCCCGCCGCCCTGCGTGGACCTGGCGCCGGTGGCCGCGCCGACCGCCGGCGAGGTGGTGCTGCGGGTGTGGCCGGGGCCGCGGGACGACTGGTTCTCGCCCGCCGCCGTACGGGAGTTGCTGTCGGCGACGTGGACGGTGGGAGCGGCTTCCGACCGCGTGGGCATGCGGCTCGACGGGCCCGCGCTGGAGCGGGTGCGGGAGGGCGAGCTGCCCAGCGAGGGGATGGTCCCGGGCGCGCTGCAGGTTCCGCCCGGGGGACGCCCGGTCCTCTTCCTCGCCGACCACCCCGTGACCGGCGGCTACCCCGTGCTCGCCGTCGTCCTGCGCCGTGACCTCGACCGCGCCGCCCAGGCCCGGCCGGGCCAGCCCCTCCGCTTCGTCCTCCCGGCGGGCCGTCCCCCCGACGCCTGAACACCGCGAGCGGCGCGCCGCCGCCCCGGGACCTCCGCCGTGCCGGCCGCCGGCGGTGCGCAGGAACCGTGCGGCAGGCCGGGGGCGTGTGGTGTCGTGGCGGGGCAAGCCGCAGGATCCCGCAACGACCGTGCGTCATCGCCCTGTCACGGCGATACTTGCGGCGACACGATGACCTAGGGGGAGGTCTCATGACGTATCCACAGGCGCCCGGCGCCGTCCCGCCGCCGCCCGCGGCCCCACCGCCCCCGCCACCGGTCCCGGCTCCCGCCCCGTCGGCCCCGCCGCCCCGGCGGACCACCGCCGTGGCGGAGACCGCCACCCGGGTGCGGGCCGCCGCGACCACCGAACCGGGCCGGCTGCGGATCCTCGGCGCGGTCCTCGCGCTGTTGGTGGTCGCCTTCGGCGCCGTCGCCACCTGGCAGACCTCCGCCCGCAGTTCGGCCGCCGACGACGTGCTGCACCACAGCGGCCCGCTGAGCTCGGCCGCCGCCGACGTCTACCGGGCGCTCGCCGGGGCCAACACCGCGGCCTCCGACGGCCTCCTGGCCGGCGGCAACGAGACCCCCGACAGCCGTGAGCGCTACGAGCGGGACATCCGGACCGCGGCCTCGGGCCTCGCCACCGCCGCCGCCAGCTCCGACCCGGACTCGGCGTCCGGCCGCACCGTGGCGCGGCTCAACGAACTGCTGCCCCGCTACAAGGGTCTGGTGGAGCGCGCCCGCGCCAACAACCGGATGGGCTACCCGCTGGCCGGGGCCTACCTGCGGTACGCCGACGACCTGATGCAGGACAAGATGCTCCCGGCCGCCGAGGACCTCTACCACCAGGAGAACCAGCGCCTCACCGAGGACTACGCCGACGCCACGCCCTACCCGTGGTTCGCCCTGGGGCTCGGCGCCGTGGCGCTCGTCGCGCTGGGCCTGGCCCAGCGGCGCGAGTACCGGCGCACCAACCGGGTGCTCAGCCCCGGCCTGGTGACCGCCACCGCGGCCACCGCCGTGGTGCTGCTGTGGCTGCTGGCCGGGCACTCGCTGGCCCGGGCCGGGCTGAACGACTCCTACGAGCACGGCGTGAAGTCGCTGAACGTCCTGAACGACACCCGGGCCGCCTCCCTCCAGGCCCGCGGCGCGGAGAACCTGACGCTGATCAGCCGGGGCGCGGAGACGGTGCGGGTGTCCGACACCGTCCGGCGCGACAAGTTCGAGGTGGCGTTCGAGAAGTCCATGACGGGCCTGTCCCGCGGCCTTCAGGCGGCCGGTCACCTGGCCGACGACCCGCAGGGCGCCGAGCCGGTCGACAAGGCGCACAGCAGCATGCTCGAGTGGCGCAAGCGTCACAAGGAGGCCCGGGCGGCCGACGACGCGGGCGACTACCAGGAGGCCCTCGACCGGATCATCGGACCGGACGAGAAGTCGCCCACCCGGGTCTGCTTCGACAACGTCGACCGGTCCCTCCGGCAGGCGCTGGAGCACGAGGAGAAGGAGTTCGAGCAGGCCGCGTCCGACGGACGCGCCGCGCTGACCGGCCTGCCCGTCGGCGCCGCCGCCCTGGCCGTGCTGGCCGCGGCGGCCGGGCTGCTGGGCATCGGCCGCAGGCTTTCGGAGTACCGGTGAACGGGGGAACGGCGATGCGGCGTCATCAGGGGAACGGGGACGAGGGCGGCGCCCGTGCGCGGCGGCGCCTTACGCGGCGGGGCCGGCGGGTCGCGGGCGTCCTGGCCGGCGTCTGCGCCCTCGCCGCGGCCGGGGCCCTGCTCCTCCCCCGGCTCCCGGGCGCCGGAGCGGACGCCGACGCGGGCCGCACCACGGGCTCGCGCGCGACCGACGGCACCCGCGGCCCAGGCGACGGCACGGAGGGCGGCAGCGGGAGCGGCACCGGCCGCGGCCGCTTCGCCGCCGACGAGAAGTGCGAGCGCCCCGAGGCCCGCAGCCCCGCCCCGTCCAGGGACGAGAGCGGAGAAACGATCCGCGGGATCAAGGAACGCGGCTACCTGCGCGTCGGGGTGGACCAGAACAGCTACGGCTGGGGCTACCGCGACCCCAACAGCACGCAGGAGCGGGTGGAGCTCTCCGGCTTCGACATCGACCTGGCCCACCGGATCGCCGACGCGATCCTCGGCCACCGCGCGCCCGGCGAGCCGTCCAACATCCGCTTCGCCGCCGTCCCGACCAGTGAGCGCATCCCGGCCGTGCAGGACGGCCGGGTCGACATGGTGGTGCGCACCATGACCATCACCTGCGACCGGCTGGACCAGGTCGCCTTCTCCGCGCCCTACTTCACCACCGGCCAGCAGGTCCTCGCCCCGGCGCACTCCGGCATCACGGGCTACGACCGCTCCCTGGCCGGGAAGCGGATCTGCACCGCGGAGGGCTCCACGGCCCGTCTGCGGCTGGAGCGGGACAAGGCGGCGGGGAAGCCGGCGGTCGCGAAGGCGGACATCGGCCCCGTCGTCCCCAACCAGCTGGACTGCCTGGTGCGGCTCCAGCTCGGCGAGGTCGACGCGGTGGTCACCGACAGCGCGCTGGCCGCCAGCCAGGCGGCCCAGGACCCGTCGGTGACGCTGATGGGCGAGGAGTTCACCGAGGAGTACTACGGCGTCGCGATGTCGCTCGAGTCGGAGGACCTGGTCCGCCGGGTGAACGCCGTGCTGCGCGACTACGTCGCGGACGGAGGCTGGAAGCGGGCCTACGACGAGTGGCTGGAGGCGACCATGAAGAAGCCCGCCGACCCGCCTCCCGCCGTCTACCGCGACTGACCCCTGCCCGCCCTGGGCAGGGTCCGAACGGCGCGGGCCGACGGAGCCCCGGGCCGACCGACCGCACGCACCGACTGCGCACTGAGAGGTGATCGATGGGCGACACGGGACACGCCCCGGGTCCGGTGATGGACCGGGACGAGGTGGACCGTGCGCTGGCGCGGCTCGGCGCGGAGCACGAGGCCATGGAGTCCTCGCTTCTCGCGCTGCAGGACCACGCGGGGCGCAGACTGCTCGAAGGGGCCGAGCTCACCGGAGCCACGGAGGAACGCTGGAAACGGGCGGAGGCGTCGATCACCCTCCTGTGGACCTGGTTCGACGCCTACACGGACACCCTGCGCACCGCCCGTGAGCTGCGGGCCCGCCGCCGCTGGGCCGGGCGCGAGGACCTGGTGGCGCTCACCGAACTGCTGCGCGGCCCGAGCGTCACGGTGGCCGGCGCCGCCACCGTGGAGACCGGCGCGCTCGCCGGGACCTCGGCCGTGCGCCTCAGCCGCCGCTACACGCTGGCCGCGCTGGTCGACCGGATGAACGGCCTGTACGCCGCCGCGCTGGACATGGTGGTGGCCGCCGACGCGGTCTGGTCGGCGCTGCCCGCGCGGATCGACATGCTCTCCGCCGAGCTGCGCCGCACCCGGGAGCTGGCCCGCTCGGTGGGCGTGCGTCCCGGCGAGCACCCGGCCGGCGACGACCTGGAGCGGATCACGCGGGCCCTGACCCGGCTGCGCGGGACGGTGATCTCCGACCCGCTGTCCTTCTGGACGCCGGACCGGGGCAGCTCGGCGCCCGGCGCGGGCCGCCCGGACACCACCGTCTACGACCGGTACGCACGCGAACTCGAGGACGTGCGGCGGGAGATCGAGGCGGTGCTGACGGTCCGGCAGGACGCGGAGTCGCGGCTGATGCGGCTGCGGGACGTGCTCAGCCGCGCGGACCGCACACTGGCCGAGGCGCGGCTGGCGCGCGGCGAGGTGCTGGCGAAGATCGCCGCCACCGAGGTGCCCGCGGTGAGCGGGCCGCCGACCGCGCTCCAGGAGGAGCTGTCGACGGCGGCGGAGTACCGGCGCCAGGGCCTGTGGCACCGGCTGTCGCCGCTGCTGGAGGACCTGGAGCGCCGGGCGGAGGAGGAACTGCTGCGCGCCCGCGAGTCGTTGACCGCGGTGACCGCGCCGCTGGCGATCCGCGCCGAGCTGCGCGGACGGCTGGACGCCTACCGGGCGAAGGTGGCCCGGCACGGGCTGGCGGAGGACCCGCTGCTGGTCGAGCGGTACGACATCGCGCGGCGGATGCTGTGGAGCGCCCCCTGCGACCTGCGGGTGGCCGAACAGGCGGTGCTGCGCTACCAGCACACGGCGGTCGAACTGCTGCGGCCCGTGATGCCCACCCAGGACGGGGCGGGGCGGCCGCGGGAGGCCCAGACGTGAGCGCCGACGGAGGGGGAGTTGTGCGGAGGTACGGGGCGTGAGTGACGTGAAGTGCCAGCGGCCGGGCTGCGAGGGGGCCTACGAGGACGTCGGCGGCGGCGAGTTGTACTGCGACCACTGCGGGCTGGCGCCGGTGGTCGCGCCGGACGGCATGGTCGGCGCGGCGCCCACGGGCATCACGGGCCGCATGCCGGGGAGTTCGGGTCGGCCCCCCGGCCCGGGCGACCCGTCGGCCGGCCAGGCGCCGGCCGGCCAGGACCCGGCCCCCACGGCGCCCTCGAACGGCCCCGTCGGCCCGGGCGATGCGGGCGGCACCGCCGGCCCGGGCGGTGCGGCCGGCTCGACGGGGTCCGTGCCGTCGTCGCGGTCGTCACGTTCCTCGTCCCGTTCCCGCCGGTCGGTCTCCGGCCGGCTGTCGGGAACGCTCGGCGGCGCCGCCACGGTCGGCGCGGTGTCGGTGCGCAGCTCCGGCGCCCAGTCGGGCGGTTCGCGCCGCGGGCGGCTGGGCGCGGGCCTGGTCGACGTGCCCGCCGTGCCGCGGCCCGACCCCCGGGCCATGGTGCTGGAGGACCCGCGGGTGCCCGAGCGCAAACGGTTCTGTTCCCGCTCCGACTGCGGCGCGCCCGTGGGCCGCGCCCGCGGCGACCGCCCGGGCCGCACCGAGGGGTTCTGCACCAAGTGCGGCCACCCCTACTCCTTCGTGCCCAAGCTGCGCGGCGGCGACGTGGTGCACGGCCAGTACCAGGTGGTGGGCTGCCTGGCGCACGGCGGACTCGGCTGGATCTACCTCGCCGTGGACCGCGCGGTCTCCGACCGGTGGGTCGTCCTCAAGGGCCTGCTGGACACCGGCGACCAGGACGCGATGGCCGCCGCGATCTCCGAGCGGCGCTTCCTCGCCGAGATCGAGCACGCCAACATCGTGCGGATCTACAACTTCGTCGAGCACCTCGACCAGCGGACCGGGTCCCTCGACGGCTACATCGTCATGGAGTACGTCGGCGGCAAGTCGCTGAAGGACATCGCCAACGGCCGCCGCACGACGGAAGGCAGGCGCGACCCGCTGCCGGTGGAGCAGGCCTGCGCCTACGGCATCGAGGCGCTGGAGGCCCTGGGCCACCTGCACAGCCGCAACCTGCTGTACTGCGACTTCAAGGTCGACAACGCGATACAGACCGAGGACCAGCTGAAGCTGATCGACATGGGCGCGGTGCGCCGCATGGACGACTACGAGTCGGCCATCTACGGCACCATCGGCTACCAGGCGCCCGAGGTCTCCACGCTGGGCCCCTCCGTCGCCTCCGACCTGTACACCGTCGCCCGCACCCTGGCCGTGCTCAGCTTCGACTTCCACGGCTACACCACCGTGTACGCCGACTCGCTGCCCGACCCGGACGACATCGAGGTGTTCCGGCGGTACGAGTCCTTCTACCGCCTGCTGGTGCGGGCCACCGACCCGGACCCGGCGCGCCGCTTCTCCTCCGCCCAGGAGATGGCGGAGCAGCTCACCGGCGTGCTGCGCGAGGTGGTCTCGCTGCGCACGGGACGGCCACGGCCCGCGCTGTCCACCCTGTTCGGCCCGGAACTGCGGGTCACCGACAGCCAGTTGTTCGACGCCGTCGATCCGGTGGTCTCCCGCCTGGGCGTCCGCGCCGACCCGCCGGGCGGACTGCTCGCCCGGCGCCGCCGCACCGCGGCCCCGCTGCCCGCCTCCGCGCCGGTCTTCCCGGCCCAGCGCGGTCCGGTCCTCGCGCCCCCGCCCGACGCGCCGCCGGCACCCCCGGTGTCACCCGGACCGGTGAAACCGGTGGACGCCGCGGCCGCCGCGCTGGCCCTCCCGGTGCCCCTGGTGAACCCCGACGACCCCAACTCCGGCTTCCTGGCCGCGCTGACGACCGCCGCTCCCCAGGAGCTGATCGCCGCCCTCGCCGCGGCGCCCACGCCCTCCCCCGAGTCCCGGCTGCGGCTGGTGCGCGCCCGGCTGGAGGCGGGCGAGGCGGCGGCGGCCGTGGAGGAGCTCACCGGTGTGGCCGCCGAGGAGCCCGACGACTGGCGGGTGGTCTGGTACCGGGGCGTGACGTCCCTGGTCACCGGCGAGTACGTGGCCTCCGCCCTGGCCTTCGACGCCCTCTACGACGCCTTCCCCGGCGAGCCCGCGCCGAAGTTGGCACTGGGTTTGTGCGCCGAGGTGCTGGGGCAGTTGGACAACGCGGCCGAGTACTACCGCCTGGTCTGGTCGACCGATCCGAGCTACGTGAGCGCGGCGTTCGCACTGGCCCGGGTACGGCTCGCGTCGGGCGACCGGGAGGGCTCGGTGGCCGCACTGGAGTCCGTGCCGGAGGCGTCGATCCACTACACCGCGGCCCGGGTCGCCGCCGTCCGGGCGCGTCTTCGGGGGCGTACGGTGGTGGGCGCCGACACGCGGTTCCTCGACGATCTGACCGCCGCCGCCGCGCAGGTGGAGGCGCTGGACGGATACGGCCTGGACGCCGTGCGGCGCGAGCGGCTCTCCGCGGAGGTGCTGGGCTGCGCGCTCGACTGGGTACTCTCCGGAGGCCGGGGCTCCGCACCGGCGGCGTCCGGACGCGGGGTACTCGGCGAAGTACTGGACGAGCGGGGACTCCGTCTCGGCCTGGAACGTTCGTACCGCACGCTGGCCCGTCTCGCGGACGGCGGCGAGGAGAGGATCGACCTGGTGGAACGCGCCAACCGTTACCGTCCCCGGACGTGGGTGTAGTGGTGCCTCCGATGACTGCCGACAAGCACCGTCTGTCCGCCTGTCCGGGCTGCACCGAGCCGGTGGAGCCGGCCGACCTCTTCTGCGGCGCCTGCGGCATGGACCTGTCCGCGGCGGCGGCCCCGGCGGCCGACACGCCGACGGTCGCCCTGCAGACGCGCGACGACACGCCGTCCGCGCCGCACGCCGCCCCCTCGGCCGCCGCCCCGCCGGCCGCCGCCGATCCCGGGACCGACAGCTTCACCCTGCAGCCGCCCGCCCCGCGCTCCGCGGACCCGCGGGAGGCCGTGGCGGCCGCCCCCGGCGCGGGGCAGGCCTGCGTGGCGTGCCGGGCCGGCCGGGTCGACCGGGACGGATACTGCGAGAACTGCGGCCACGCCCAGCCGCGCGAACGGGACCACATGGAGCAGGAGTCCGGGCCCGTCGCCGCGGTCAGCGACCGCGGGCTGCGCCACCACCGCAACGAGGACGCGTTCGCGCTGGCCGTCGCCGCCCTCCCGGACGGCACCCCGGCCTCGGTGGCCGTGGTCTGCGACGGGGTCTCCTCGGCCACCCGGCCCGACGAGGCCTCCGCGGCCGCCTCCCGCACCGCGGCCGACACGCTGCGCGAGGCGCTTCCCCGCGGCACCCACCCGCAGACCGCGATGCACGAGGCCATCCTGGCCGCCGCCCGCGCGGTCGACGCGCTGGCCGGCGAGCCGTCCGAGGCCCGCGAGCACGCGGTCCAGCAGAACGCCCCCGCCTGCACCCTGGTCTCCGCGGTCGTCACCGACGGCCTGCTGGTGGTCGGCTGGGTCGGCGACAGCCGCGCCTACTGGATGCCCGACGACCGCTCGGCCCCGGCCCGGCTCACCGAGGACGACTCCTGGGCCGCGCAGATGGTGGCGGCCAACCTGATGAGCGAGGCGCAGGCGTACGCCGACGAGCGCGCCCACGCGATCACCGGCTGGCTGGGCGCCGACTCCTACGAACTGGACCCGCACACCGCCTCGTTCAAGCCGGACCGGCCCGGTGTGGTGGTGGTCTGCACGGACGGCCTGTGGAACTACGCCGAGGCCGCCGGGCAGATGGCCGAGATCCTCCCCGCCGACGCCGCGACCCGCCCGCTGCACAGCGCCCGGGTCCTGGTCGGTCACGCCCTGGACGGAGGGGGCCACGACAACGTAACAGTGGCGGTGGTGCCGTTCCCCGGGCCCGCCAAGGGGGCAGGATCCGGCTGAGGCGTGCCTGGCCGAGGGAGCCGCGGGCGCGCGAGGGGGCGAAACACGCATGGCGATTCTCTCGAAACCCGACGTGCCACGGTTCTCCGTGGACGTCTACCAGAACGAGTACCTGCCGGAGGGGGCCGGCGAGGTCAACGCGGTGGTGACCGTCACGGCGAGCGGCGGGGGAACCCTCACGGGCCCCGCCTTCGCCGGCGGTCCCGGGGGTCACGGCGGTCCGGGCGGGGGGCCGGACGCCGCCGTGGTGATCATGGTGGACTGCTCCGGCTCGATGGACTACCCGCCGGCCAAGATGCGCGGCGCCCGGGAGGCCACCGCCGCCGCGGTGGACACGCTCCGCGACGGGGTGCGGTTCGCGGTGGTCGGCGGCACGCACGTCGCCCAGGAGGTCTACCCCGGCGAGGGGCGGCTCGCGGTCGCAGGACCGGAGACCCGTGAACAGGCCAAGCAGGCGCTGCGCCGGCTCACCGCGGGCGGCGGCACCGCCATCGGCACCTGGCTGCGGCTGACGGACAGCCTGCTGTCGTCCGCCGACGTGACGATCCGGCACGGCATCCTGCTCACCGACGGCCGCAACGAGCACGAGACCCCCGAGGCCCTGACGTCGGCGCTGGAGCACTGCGCCGGGCGCTTCACCTGCGACGCGCGGGGTGTGGGCACCGACTGGGAGGTCAAGGAGGTGACCGCGATCGCCTCCGCGCTGCTGGGCACCGCCGACATCGTCGCCGACCCGCAGAACCTCGCGGCCGACTTCACCTCGATGATGGAGACGGTGATGGGCAAGGGCGTCGCCGACGTCGCGCTGCGCCTGTGGACCCCGGCGGGCGCGCGGCTGCGCTTCGTCAAGCAGGTCGCGCCCTCGGTCGAGGACCTGACGGACCGCCGCAGCGAGGCCGGACCGCGGGCCGGGGACTACCCGACCGGGTCATGGGGCGACGAATCGCGCGACTACCACGTCTGTGTGGAGGTGCCGCCCGCCGAGATCGGCCGGGAGATGCTCGCCGCCCGCGTCTCGCTGGTGGTGCCGCGCCCCGACGGCGGCGCCGACAGCCTGGGCGCGCAGGGCCTGGTGCGGGCGGTGTGGACCGACGACCTGGCGGCCTCCACCTCCATCGATCCGCAGGTGGCGCACTACACCGGACAGGCCGAACTGGCCGCGGCCATCCAGCAGGGACTGGAGGCCCGCAAGGCGGGCGACGCGGACGCCGCGACCGCCAAACTCGGGCGGGCCGTGCAGCTGGCCGGACTGTCGGGAAACGCCGATACGGCGAAACTGCTTTCGAAGGTGGTGGACGTGGTCGACGAAGCGGCAGGTACTGTGCGACTGAAGACGAAGGTCGCGGAAGCCGACGAGATGACACTGGAGACCCGGTCCACCAAGACCGTACGGGTCACACAGCGACCGCACGAGAGTTGAGAGAGCCGGCCACCGAGCGGCCGGGGGGAGAGGGGGAAGCGCCGACATGCCGACCTGCCCGAACGGACACCAGTCGGGTTCCGACGACTGGTGCGAGGTCTGCGGTCACCGCATGGCGGGTGCCGTGCCCCCGCCGCCTCCGCCGACCGCCGGCGGATACGGTTTCCCGCCGCCGGGCGGCGGCCAGGGGGGCCGCGCCCCGGAGCTCTGCCCGCAGTGCCGCACGCCCCGCGAGGGGATGGCGCCGTTCTGCGAGGAGTGCCGGTGGAACTTTCTCACCAACACGGCGACCTCCTACACGCCGCCGCCCCCGTCCTACGGCGGGGGCCCGGGCGGTCCGGGTGGTCCCGGCGGCCAGGCGCCGCCGCCTCCCGGGGGGAGGGCGTACCAGCCCGACCCGTCGGAGTACCAGGCCTCGCGGCCCTCGCAGCTGAACCGTCCCGCCGAGCCGCTGGGCGGCGAGGCCGGGGGCGCGCCGGCCTCCTTCCAGCAGGGGCGTCCGGGCGCGGGCGGGCCGCCGCCGTCCTTCTACGAACCCGGGCGTGGTCCCGGGGCCCCGGCGGGCGACGACTGGACGCTGCCGCCGCCTGGGGGTCCGGGCGGTCCCGGCCCCGGCGGTCCGGGTGCGCCGGGCGGCTACGGGAACCCTGGTGGTCCCGGCCCGGGCGGTCCGGGTGATCGTGGCGGTTACGGAGGCCCTGGCGGTCCCGGTGGGCCGGGGAGCGGTCCTGGCGGCTTCGGCGGCCCTGGTGGCCCCGGTGGCCCGGGTGAGCGCGGCGGCTTCGGTGGGCCCGGCAACGGTCCCGGTGGCCCGGGCGGCCCTGCGGACCCGTTCGGTCCCGGTGGGCCTGGTGGCCCCGGTGGCCCCGGTGGCCCCGGTGGCCCCGGCAACCCGTTCGGTCCCGGCGGCCCGGGCGGCCCTGGTGGCGGCCCCGGTGGTCCTGCGCACCCGTTCGGCGACCCGGACGGCCCCGGCGGCCCCGGCAACCCGTTCGGCCAGGGTGGACCGGGCGCGCCCGGCGGCCCCGGGGGTCAGGGCGGTCCCGGTGGGCGTGACGCCGCCTTCGGCGGTCCCGGCGCGGGTCCCGCGACCCACCCCGGTCCCCCGCCGTGGCCCGGTGCACCCGGCCAGGGTCAGCCCGGTCCCGGCCCCTCGCACGGTCCGGGCCCCGGTGCTCCGGGCGGTCCCGGTGGCGGGTACGGCTACCCGCAGCCCGGTCCGCCGCAGCAGGCGACCTGGACGGCGACCGTCGGACCGGACCGCGCCTACTTCATGGCGATGATGCAGCGCTCCGGACCGGAGGCCGCCGGGCTCAACCTGCCCGCGTACTCCCCGGAGCAGCACCTGACCCTCACCGGTCCGCAGGTCACCGTCGGACGCCGCCGGCACTCCACCGGCGACACCCCCGACATCGACCTGGCCGTGCCGCCGGAGGACCCGGGCGTCTCGCACCAGCACGCGGTGCTGGTGCAGCAGGCCGACGGGACCTGGGCGGTCATCGACCAGAACTCCACCAACGGCACCACGGTGAACGGCGCGGAGGAACCCATCCAGCCGTTCGTCCCCGTCCCCCTGCGGGACGGCGACCGTGTCCACGTCGGCGCCTGGACGACCATCACCGTCCACCGCGGCTGACAGACCGCCCGCACCCGGTCCCCGCGCCCTTCGGACCTTCGTCCACAGGGCCTGGGGACCGGGTGCGGCCGTCTGAGACGATGGAAGGGTGAAAGAGATTCGGCGCGGCACACTGCAGACGGAGTCCTTCTACGAGCAGGTCGGCGGTGAGGAGACCTTCACCCGTCTGGTCCGCCGCTTCTACGAGGGGGTCGCCGAGGACCCGGAACTGCGGGCCATGTACCCGGAGGAGGACCTGGGCCCGGCCGAGGAGCGGCTGCGGCTCTTCCTCATCCAGTACTGGGGCGGTCCCACGACGTACAGCGAGCAGCGCGGTCATCCCCGGCTGCGGATGCGGCACGCCCCGTTCACGGTGGACCGCGCGGCACACGACGCCTGGCTGCGGCACATGCGCGCGGCCGTCGACGACCTGGATCTCACCGAGGAGCAGGAGCACACGCTCTGGAGCTACCTGACCTACGCGGCCGCCTCCATGGTGAACACCGCCGAGACGGACTGACCCCCGCCTCCCTCGTGGGGGCCGGTCAGAGGACGCCGACGCCCAGGCCGCCCAGGCGGCCGGCCCGGCGCACGGCCACGGAGCCGTAGGGGGTGCGCAGCCTCAGCCAGGAGCCGCAGGACAGGATCTGCGGGTCCGGCCCGGGGCGCAGGAAGCCCAGGGACTGCGCGGCGTGCACGGCCCGGACGGGGAGACCGGTGCCGTCGACGGTGCGGGACCATATGCGGCGCCCGGTGCCGTCCAGTGCGGAGCGGGTGCGTTCCTGAGGGGGGATCTGCTCGACCAACGCGCGGAACTCGGCGACCGCCGCGGCGACCAGCCCCCGCAGCGCCTCCCCGGTCGGCGCGCTCTCGGTGCGCCAGCCGCCGCGCGGCGGCAGCAGCCCGGCCCACGCCGGACCGGTGACGGCGGCCGGGACGACGACCGCGGCCGCCCCCTCGTCCACCGCCTCCAGCAGCTCGCCCGCGGAGACGGTCACGTCCAGGGGCCCGGCCGACTCGGCGAGCCGCACCGCCCGCACCGCGAGGACCTCGAAGGACGCGGGGCTGCCGTAGACGGCCAGCGCCTCCCCGGCGCCCTGGAGCCGCACCGCCGCGGCGCGGTCGTAGTGGAGCAGCCGGGTGAGGAACGCGCAGAGGTCCGCGGCCTCGCCCTCGTCGGCGAACCGGAGCTTCGTCATGAACCGGCGGCCTCGTCGTCCTGGTACTTCTCCAGGAAGTACCGCTCGCCCTCCGTCAGCCGGCGCGGCTGCTGGAGCGCGAAGTCGAAGGGCACCATCACCGTCGACGCCCTGGCGTACACCAGGTCCGGCTCCTCGCCGGACCCGGTGTCCTTGACCTCGTAGGCGAGGGTGAACGAGGCCGCGCGGACCTTCGTCACCCACACCTCGACGTCCACCGGATCGTGCCGGTGGACCAACTGCCGCTTGTAGTCGATCTCGTGCCGGGCCACCACCGTCCCGCGCGCGAAGGCATGGTCCTGGTCCGGGTGGAACAGCATGTCCACCCGGGCTTCCTCCAGGTAGCGCAGGAACACGACGTTGTTGACGTGTCCGTACGCGTCCATGTCGCTCCAGCGCAGGGGACAGCGGTAGACGTGGCGCACGAGTCGATCAGTCCCGGGTCAGCTTCTTGTAGGTGGCACGGTGCGGACGCGCCGCGTCCGGGCCGAGCCGCTCGACCTTGTTCTTCTCGTAGGACTCGAAGTTGCCCTCGAACCAGAACCACTTGGACTCGCCCTCGTAGGCGAGGATGTGCGTCGCCACGCGGTCCAGGAACCACCGGTCGTGGGAGACGACCACGGCGCAGCCCGGGAACTCGAGCAGCGCGTTCTCCAGCGAGGACAGGGTCTCGACGTCGAGGTCGTTGGTCGGCTCGTCGAGGAGCAGCAGGTTGCCGCCCTGCTTCAGGGTGAGCGCCAGGTTCAGGCGGTTGCGCTCACCGCCGGAGAGCACGCCGGCCGGCTTCTGCTGGTCCGGGCCCTTGAAGCCGAACGCGGAGACGTAGGCGCGCGAGGGCATCTCGACCTGGCCGACGTTGATGTAGTCGAGGCCGTCGGAGACGACCTCCCACAGCGTCTTCTTGGCGTCGATGTTGGCGCGGCTCTGGTCGACGTAGCTGATCTTGACCGTCTCGCCGACCTTGATGTCGCCGGAGTCGGGCTCCTCGATGCCCTGGATCATCTTGAACAGCGTGGTCTTGCCCGCGCCGTTCGGACCGATGATGCCCACGATGCCGTTGCGCGGCAGCGTGAAGGACAGGTCGTCGATCAGGACCTTCTCACCGAAGGCCTTGCGGAGGTTCTGCACCTCGACGACCACATTGCCCAGGCGCGGGCCCGGCGGGATCTGGATCTCCTCGAAGTCCAGCTTCCGCATCTTGTCCGCCTCGGCGGCCATCTCCTCGTAGCGCGCCAGACGCGCCTTGGACTTGGCCTGCCGCCCCTTGGCGTTGGAGCGGACCCACTCCAGCTCCTCCTTGAGGCGCTTGGCGCGCTTGGCGTCCTTCTGGCCCTCGACCTTCAGGCGGGTGGCCTTGGTCTCGAGGTACTTGGAGTAGTTGCCCTCGTAGCCGTGCAGACGGCCGCGGTCGACCTCGCAGATCCAGCCCGCGACGTTGTCCAGGAAGTACCGGTCGTGGGTCACGGCGACGACGGTGCCGGCGTACTGGGCGAGGTGCTGCTCCAGCCAGTTCACCGACTCGGCGTCGAGGTGGTTGGTGGGCTCGTCGAGGAGCAGCAGGTCGGGCGCCTCGAGCAGCAGCTTGCACAGCGCGACGCGGCGGCGCTCACCACCGGAGAGGTTGCTGACCGGCCAGTCGCCGGGCGGGCAGCCCAGGGCGTCCATGGCCTGCTCCAGCTGGGCGTCCAGGTCCCACGCGTTGGCGTGGTCCAGGTCGTCCTGGAGCTTGCCCATCTCCGCCATGAGCTCGTCGGAGTAGTCGGTCGCCATGAGCTCGGCGATCTCGTTGAACCGGTCGAGCTTGCCCTTGATCTCGGAGACGCCCTCCTGCACGTTCTCCAGGACCGTCTTGTCCTCGCTCAGCGGCGGCTCCTGCAGCAGGATGCCGACGGTGTAGCCGGGGGTCAGGAACGCGTCGCCGTTGGAGGGCTGCTCCAGACCGGCCATGATCTTGAGGACGGTCGACTTTCCGGCGCCGTTCGGGCCGACGACGCCGATCTTCGCCCCGGGGAGGAAGGAAAGGGTGACGTCGTCGAGGATCACCTTGTCGCCGTGCGCTTTGCGCGCCTTGCGCATGGTGTAAATGAACTCAGCCAAGAGAAACCGTCCGGCAGCTCGAAACTCGCGGTGGGCAGATACACCCCATCTTGCCGTACCGCCACCCCAGGACGAAAACGGCCCGTCCGGGCGACGCCGCGCGGCGAGCGCGCGCAGCGTCGCCGGTCCGTCACTCGGGGTGGGCGTCCTCGCGGGGGCGGCGGGCGACGCTGAGGACCGCGGCGCCGACGACGAGGAGGCCCGCGCCGATCGAGATGAACAGTTCGGTGCCGTCGCCTCCGCCGGTGGTGGCGAGGTCCTCGCCTGCCGGGGGTGCGGCGGTGGGCAGCGGGCTGGGCGCCCCGGAAGCCGTCCGGGTCCGCACCGAGGCCGCCGCGGCGCTCTCGGTGAGGCAGTCGAGGACGCCGCCGAAGACGACCGGGCGCATCGTCGCGCCGTCCGCCGCCTCCACGCCGACGGTGTACGCCTGGTCCTCGGCCAGCGGCTGGGAGACCGTGCGCCGCTCGCCCGGGGCCAGCACGTAGTCGGCGCCGGCCACCCGGTAGGCGAGGTCCTCGTCGCCCCGGTTGAGCAGGGTGACGTCGAGGCCGGACGCCTTGCCGGACCCCTCCGCCTCGCAGCGCTCGCGCCCCCACACGGCGGGCACGGCGCCGCCGCGGCGCCACGCCGCGGTGGCGGTGGCGCGCACGGTGGTCTCACTGGAGGCGGCGACCACCTGGGCCTGGCTGCGGCTGTCGGAGGTGAGGGCCCGCCCGACCGGCACGGTGGTGGTGGCCTCGACGGTGAGCGTCGCCGCTCCGTCGTCGGCCTCGGCCGGGACGTCGACGTACAGCTTGTCGCCGTCGTCCACCGTCTCGAGGGTTCCGCCGTCCCTGTCGGTGATCCACGCCGGGCTGTTGTCGGCGGGCGGCAGCACCGTCACGTCGTCGGCGCCGGTGCGGACGGTGAGCGGCCCCATGAGGCCGCCGGGCCGCCCGGCGGCCGCGGGCGGGTCGAGCCGGAGGGAGGCGCGGGGCTCCTTCTGCGTGCGGGCGTTCTTCACCAGGTAGTCGGCGAGCCGCTCGGCCTGCGGGTCGGCGGCCGTCACGTCGGCGCCGTCGGAGAGGCGCCAGACGGCGACCTGCGTGCCGGCCGCGGCGTCCTGCTCGGTCAGCCCCTTGGCGCGGGCCCGCTCGGCGAGGTCGGCGAGGTCGTCGACCTGCGGGTAGGAGTGCCGCAGCACCCAGACGATCCGTCCGGCGTCGCGGTTGCCCGCGAGCGAGGTGCCCCGCCAGTCGCTCTCCTGATAGACGACGCCCGGCTGGGTGGTGCGCTCGATGTCGACGCCGTAGGTCTGCAGGGTTCCGCCGCCGTCCACGGAGAGCTCGAACAGCCCGGCCGGGACCTCCCGGTCGCCGTCCTCGCCGTGGATCACCGCTGTGCCGAACGCGCGCAGGTCGCCGGCGACGGCCGAGGCCCCGCCCGCGTTCCACTGCGGCGTCGTGGGACCGCCCGCATCACCGGTGGCGGCGACCGCGACGGCCGCGCCCTGAACGGCGAGCAGGCCGGACAGCAACGACACCACGGCGCCACGGACCGCGCCGGACCGGCGCGCGCGCCCCGTCTGCGACGACGACGAACTCACGGAACTCCCCTCCGGTCAGGGCCTGGTGACGCGGGCCTCGGGAGCCGTACGCGGCGTCATCGACCCATGACCCACTCCGGCATCCTAGGGAAGCCCCGGCGGCGTCCCGCGGGAAGCCTGGTACGGGAGAGGTTCCGACTCGCAATTGTTACCGCCCGAAGCGGGACCAACCGGAGCCAACCCGGACGACCTCCGGTGACGTCATGTCAACAGGGCCGCGCCCGTCGACGCTTGTACGCCCCACGGATCGTCCGGCACGCCGGGAGGCGCACCCGGCCGGGTCCACGCGGCCGCCTGTCGCGCCCCCGGGGCCTGCCGGGTCGCGCCTGCCCCGGCGTCGTGCGGCGGGGCCTGGGCCGGCGCCTCGGTCCGGGTGGTGCGACGGAACGCCGAGGTGCCGCGGGCCAGGTCGTGTCCCACCGCGGCCGCCTCGATGTCCGCGTCAATGCGGCTTTGGCCGTCGCGCGTCTCGGTGCGCACCTTGAGCCTGCCGTGGACCACCACCGGGTCCCCCACCGACAGCGAGGCGGCCACGTTCGCCGCCAGGGAGCGGCGGGTCCACACCGTGAAGAAGTTGGTGTGCCCGTCCACCCACATGGCCTTCTCCCGGTCCCAGTAGCGGGGTGTGGCGGCCAGCCGGAAGCGGGCGACGTGACCCCGCTCGTCCTCCCGGTGGACCGGTTGCGTCGCCACGTTCCCCACCGCGCAGATCACCGTCTCGTTCATGGCTCGTCCCTTTCGCCCAGGACGCCGACGGGCCCGTCCCGTTCGGCTTCCCCACCAGGGTGCGGCCGAAGGGACGGGCCCGTCGCGGGCTGTGGACTCAGAGCGAGACTGTGGACAACTCCCCCACCCGGGAGGGTGAACGGCTGCCGCCGAGGCCGCCGGCGCCCACCGGCACGGCCCCGCTGACCACCCCGTACTGCTCGCGCACCTCGCGGTGGCGGGCGACCTCGTCGGCGATCGGCTCCAGCACCTTGATCCGGCCGCACTCCTCGGCCGCCTCGCGCAGCAGCAGTTCGGCCTCCAGTCCGTAGCGCCGCGCGGGGGCCCGCGCGGCCGCCCGGCAGGCCCACTCGACCGCCGGCCCGCCCACGATGCCGATCACCATCAGCAGGACCGGGACGCCCAGTTCGGCGCCGAGCACGCCGACGATCTGTCCCAGCAGCCAGAGTCCGCCGACGACCTGGACCAGCGTCATCGCCGCCTGCACCAGCACCGCCGCGGGCCACCAGAAGGGCCTCGGCGTGCGTCCGGGCGGCGCCGACCTCCGGGACAGTTCGTCCAGTTCCTCGGGCAGCCCCTCGGCGGCCCGCAGCGCGGCCTCGCGCACCGCCTGCGCCCAGGGTTCGGGCATGCCCCGGCAGGCGCGTTCGGTCACCGTGCGCACCGCCTGTTCCACCCGCTGCCGGGCCGTCGCCTCGTCGTCGGCGGGCTGGCTCACGGCGAACCGCCGGGTGGTGAGCGGGGCGCGCCGCCCCTGGTACCAGCGCCACAGCCGCAGCCACGGCGTGCCGCAGGCCTGGTTGGCGCCGCGCATCCAGGCGCGTTCGGCGGCCTCGCCGGCGGCCCGGGAGCCCACCGCCGCGGCCAGTCCGTCGGCGAACTCGTCCTGCGCCTCCTCGCTGAGCCCGGCTCGCGCGCCCGTGGTGTAGGCGGGCCGCAGCCGGGCCGCCGCGGCGTCCACGTCGGCGGCGATGCGCCGGGCGGCGGCGCCCCGTTCGCGCACGAACCGGCCGAGGGCGTCCTTCAGGTCGTCCACGCCGTCGCCGGTCAGCGCGGACAGCGCCAGCACGGTCGCGCCGGGCTCCCCGTGCTCGCTGAGGGCGATGCCGTCCTCGTCGAGCAGCCGTCGCAGGTCGTCGAGGACCTGGTCGGCGGCCTCCCCGGACAGCCGGTCGACCTGGTTGAGCACGACGAAGGTGATCTCCGCGTGCCCGGCCATCGGCCGCAGGTACCGCTCGTGGAGAACCGCGTCGGCGTACTTCTCCGGGTCGACCACCCAGATCACCGCGTCGACCAGCTTCAGCAGCCGGTCGACCTGCTCGCGGTGCTGGACGGCGGCCGAGTCGTGGTCCGGCAGGTCGACCAGGACCAGACCGTTCAGCCGCTGCTCGTCCTCCGCGTTCTGCAGCGGGCGGCGGCGCAGGCGTCCGGGGATGCCGAGGCGGTCGATCAGCGGGGCCGCGCCGTCGCTCCAGCTGCAGGTCAGCGCGGCGGCGGTGGTGGGGCGCCGGACGCCGGTCTCCGAGATGGCGACCCCGGCCAGGGCGTTGAACAGCTGCGACTTGCCGCTGCCGCTGGCGCCCGCGATGGCGACGACGGTGTGCCGGCCGGAGAGCGCGCCGCGCTCCGCGGCCCGGTCCAGGACCTGACCGGCCTCGGCGAGGACCCGGCTGTCCAGGCGCGCCCTGGACATGCCGATCAGCTCACGCAACGCCTCGAGCCGGCCCCGGAGCTGGCTCCCGTAGACCGGTTCGGCCGCCTGCGGCGTGGAGGCGGCGGGGGCGGACGGCGTCACCCGGGAGATCAGCGGCGGGGAGCCGGGTGGCCGCGGGGCGGTGGTGGCGAGGCCGGCACGGCGGACGAGCGACCCGCCGGGGCCGGGGAATCCGGGTGCGGCGGCGCCCCTGCGGACCCCGAAGCGGTCCTCGGCCCGGACCCCGCCGCCGGCTGCGTCGACCCTGGGGCGGACCGTTCCTGGCGTCTCGACCCGGACCCTGCGCACGTGCGTCCCGGGAACCCCGCCCGGGTCCTCCTCAGTCTCCTGCGCCTCACGTTCCTCACGCGTCACGTGCCCCTCGCGCGTCCCGGGTTCCTCCGGCGCCACACGCGTCTCGTGGGTCCCCCGCTCCTCGCGCGCCTCTCGCGGGTCGGCGTCACGGCCGCCGCCCTCCGGGCGGCTACCGCCGGGCGTCCCGTCGTCGTTCCGCGGCGTGTCACGGCGGGCGGAGGTCCGCCGGCGCGAGGCGTCACGCCCGAACGCGCCGCCGTCGCCCGCGCCGTCGCCCGCGTCGGAGTTCACGTGCGGGTTCACGTCGGAGTCCGTCCCGTGGCCGGCGGCCGGGTCCGCCTCCTCGTCGGCGTGGGCGCTCTCCCGGCTCCCCCGTCCGTCGGGTTCCCGGCCGGGGTCGCCCCCCTCGCCGGGACGGTCGGGTCGGTCGGGGCGGTCCGTCGGGTCGTGGTCAGTGACGGCGGTCACCGGTCACCTCTCCTTCTGCAGTACGGACAGCGCGGCGATCAGTTCGGCCTGCGGTTCTGCGTGCACGTCGAGGGCCTCCAGCGGCGACAGCCGGCGTTCGCGTTCGGCGCCGATCACGCGGTCCACCAGGGAGGTGAGCAGCCGCGATCCTCGGTCACGCAGCCTCAGCGCCCCGTGCGGGCCGATCCGTTCGGCCAGCCGTTCGCCGGAGGAGCGGGCGCGGCGGCCGCCCAGCAGGGCGGTGACCGCCAGCGCGGCCACCGCCTCCGGGTCCGGCGCGGCTGCGCGTTCCAGTTCGCGCACCTCATCCTCGGCGTACTCCTCGATCTCCCGCCGCCAGCGCCGCACGGCCATCCCGATGCGGTGCTCCGCGCTCTCGCCGCCGTCCGGCGGGGCGTCACCGAGCAGGCCGGGCGCTCCGGCCGCCGGCTCCCGCCGCCAGGTCTCGTCGGCGCGTTCGTCGGCGGCGGTCACGGCGCACAGCAGCAGCTCGGTCAGGCTGTCGCAGAGCGCGTCGAGCAGCTCCGCGGGGTCGCAGTCGAGGGGGTAGGCCCGCCACCGCTTGAGCGCGTCCCCGGCGAGAACGGCGCCGGCCTGGATGCGGCCGCGGACCCGGGTGTGCTCGGCCTCGTACGCCTTGTCCACGGCGTTGGTGAGCCGCAGCGCGGCGGCGTATTGCGCGGCCGCGGCTCCGGCCAGCTCCGGCATGCGGGTCCGCAGCGAGTCCAGCACGCCCCGGGCGGTGCGGGTCACGGCGTGGCCGCGGGCCGCCGGGTCCTCGGCGAGCCCGGTCAGCCACTCGCGCAGCGGCGCAACGGCGGTGGCCGGCAGCAGGCCCCCGCCGGAGGCCGACTCGGGCAGCTCCGGCACCGTGAAGCGGGGCACGTCGCCCAGTCCGGCCTTGGTGAGCAGCGCCGCGTACTGGCGCGACACCTCGTTCACCACCTGGTGCGGCACCCGATCGAGGACGGTGACCAGCGTGACGTCGTACTGCTTGGCGGCGCGCAGCATGTTCCAGGGCACCGCGTCGGCGTACCGGGAGGCGGTGGTCACCATGATCCAGACGTCGGCGGCGCAGACCAGTTCGGCGGCCAGCACCCGGTTCTCGGCGACCAGGGAGTCCACGTCCGGGGCGTCGATCAGGGCGAGCCCGCGCGGGAGCGTCTCGGCCGTCTCGATCCGCAGCGCCCGCTGCGTCGCGGCGCCGCCCTTGCGTTCGCCCCGTCCGGTCCGGGTCACGCGCAGGCCTCCGCGCCGGCCCGGCACCGGATCCTCGGCCGGGTCGTCTCCCCTGACCCGGGCGAGCCGGGGCAGCACCCGCATGCCGCTGAACCAGTGGCAGTCCTCCGGGTGACAGACCAGCACCGGGGTGCGGGTGGTCGGCCGGAGCACCCCGGCCTCGCTGACCTGCCGGCCCACCAGGGAGTTGACCAGGGTCGACTTCCCCGCACCGGTCGAACCGCCGATCACCGCGAGCAGCGGAGCCTCCGGATCCCGCAGGCGCGGCACCAGGTAGTCGTCGAGCTGGGCGAGCAACTCGTCCCGGTTGGCCCGGGCCCGTGGGGCGCCCGCCAGCGGCAGCGGGAAGCGTGCGGCGGCGACGCGGTCCCGCAGGGCGGAAAGAGCGTCGAGCAGCTGAGGCCGTACGTCCAAGGTCACCACATGTGAAGAATGCCCAACTTTACGGACTTTCTGAAGCATATGGGCATGTCTGCGTGCCGCCGTCTCCGGATACCGAAGGGACGACCGGGTCGCATGCATAACGAGTGCACAACACCCGGCGCGTCAGGCGCGAAAAGCGCTGCGCGAACCGGTACTGCCTGGGATCATCAGGACCGCTTCACCGAACCTCCACAAGGAGCCACGGAGGCGAGGCGATGGGGACGCGCAGGATGGGACGCCTATCCTTGTCCCCGGCAACGTCACGGACATGCCCGGACCCGGGCACCACGACAGAGGCCGGCACACCGGCCCCCGTAGCTCAGTGGATAGAGCAGGCGCCTTCTAAGCGCTTGGCCGCAGGTTCGAGTCCTGCCGGGGGCGCTCACACCTCCTGACCAGCGGAAACGCTGGTCATTCTTTTTTCCGGCCCCGATCGCCGCAGCGCTGGGCCAAGCGCCTTGCCGGGCATCGACCCGGCGGCGCGATCACGCCGGCTGCTCCAGGGTGATCACGACCATCACCGGCAGGTCGCCGTCGTGCTGGACGGCGCCGGCGGTGAGGGCGCGGCCCTCCAGGTTCCATCCGCGCAGCGCGATGTACTCGTCCTCGCCGGTCGCCTTCCGCCCGGTCGGGGTGAGGCGTCCCGCGAGCGAGGATCGCTCGATCAGCGGTACCACCGCGGCCAGCACCCGTTCGCTCTCCTCGTGGACGGCGTCCACGTCGTCGAAGTAGCCCGAGGCGTCGACGTCGCGGATCCAGACGGCGAACGAGACCTCGATCGCCCCGTCGTCGAACGGCAGGATCCACGCCCGGACGCCGTCCTTGTCCCAGCCCGTCGGGACGCCGTCCCCGGAACGGGACCGGCCGCCCGGCGTCCACCCGTTCGCCGCGAAGCACCGCGCGGCGCCGGCGACCGTGAGCGGCAGAAGCCCGCGGAGTTCCTCCAGCACGCCGGTCGCCGCGGCCACGCCGTGGGCGACGGTCACGGCACCCGGCTCTCCCCCGCCGTCACTCCGGCCTCCGCACGACGAGCGTCTGCCACCACACCTCGGCCCGGCCCAGCCCGTCCGTGTGGTTCTCCGTGAGGCGCGCGAGCTCCAGCCCCTGCTCGGCGGCGTGGGCGGCCGCCTCCTCGGCGGGGACGTCGAACATCACCCTGTCCCGCGGCGGGGCGCCGCGGCGCAGGGAGAGGACCAGCAGGCCACGCGGGGCGAGGAGTTCGGCCAGACGGGCCATGGCGGCGGACCGCTGCCCGGACGTGAGGTGCATCCACACCGCCGTCGCCATGATCAGGTCGAACCGGCCGGTCAGCCGTTCCAGGCGGGGAAGGGAGTCCTCGACCCAGGTCACTCCGGGGGCCGGGTGCCGCAGCCGGGCCACCTCGCGCATCTCGCGGACCGGCTCCACCGCCACCACCTCGTGGCCGCGCGCCGCCAGCGCCTGGGCGTCGCGCCCCGTGCCCGCGCCGATGTCGGCCACCCGGGCCGGTGCGGGCGGGAGCAGGTCCAGCACGTCGGCGTGGATCTTCTCGAAGGGCACGCCCCCGTACCGCTCACCGAGGTCGGCCGCGTTGCTCGCGTAGTAGGGCTGGACGCCCGTGTCCTGGGTCATGGCGTCACGGTAGGCGAGCCCTCGGACACCCGGGCGGATCTTCACGGATCTCCGGAATCGCGACCGGCGAACCGCCCGGACGTTTCTCTCCGGAGGCATGATTCACCCGTCCGGCGGTGGTGTTCCGCCTGTTCGGAGGCATGGTTCGTCCATCGGTGACGCCCTCCTGTTCAAAACGGGTGATTGCCTCGAACCATGCCGTTACCAGGACGACCGAGGCGCGTTGAAGGGGGAGTGCGGCGGCGTTGACCTGCTGCCGACCTCACCGAGTAAGAAGGAGTACGTGATGTCTCGCATCGCGAAGGCTGCCGTTGTCGCTCTGGGCACGGGTGCTGTGGTTCTGGGTGGCGCCGGCATGGCGCTGGCGGACGCCGAGGCCGAGGGCCAGGCCGTCGGTTCCCCGGGTGTCATCTCGGGCAACGTGATCCAGGTTCCGATCAACGTCCCGATCAACCTGTGCGGCAACACCATCAACGTCATCGGCCTGCTGAACCCGTCCGCGGGCAACGTCTGCGCGATCGACAGCGAGTTCGAGAAGGACCATGGCAAGAAGGACCACCACAACAAGAGCCACGGCTACGGTCGCTGACCAAGCCGCTCCGCTCTTGCGGTAATGCGAAGAGGGCCTCGACGGTTTCCCCGTCGGGGCCCTCCCGCGCGTCCGGACCGCGCTGAGCGCCCGTGGTGCCCCGGAGCCCCGAGGCCCGCGAGGGGCCACGGGGCACGGGCACGGGGCACGGGCACGGGGCACGGGCGGGAGGCCGTCGTCAGGCGTAGACGTAGATCTCCGCGACGTTCTCCATCTCGGCCGGGGTGAACTCCCAGGGCGGGACCGGCTCCGAGCGCGCGACGATGCGGCCGAACTGGCTGTCGCGCCGCCCCGGCGGCCGGGCCGGCAGGTACCGGGAGCGGCGGTGCCGCTGCTGCCAGCGGGTCCACAACAGGTCGACGTAGGCGTGGTGGAGCCAGAACGCCGGGTCGTTGACGGACGCGGCCCCCAGCATCGTGCCGCCGATCCAGCGGTGCACCCGGTTGTGGTTGCGCCAGGAGGCCGAGCCCGCGCCGCGGCCCCAGCCCTCGATCTTGTTGCGGAAGCCGCGCGTCGCGGTCGAGTCCCAGGGCGCGGCGTCGTACACCGGGTCCTGCAGCGCCGAGGCGACGTCGCGCGCCGTGGGCAGCGCGATCGGATCGTGCGACCGGCCGAGGTCACGGGTGAGGTAGTCGGTGTCGGTGACGTTCACGTCGAGGACCCAGCCCTCGCGGCGGGCGAACGGCCCGGTGGTCACCTGGCGGTCGGAGCGTCGGCCGTTGCCGCCCAGCAGGTCCTCGGTCCACGGCGTCCCGGCGGCGCTGCGGTTCCTGGTCCAGTCCCAGTAGGGCAGCGTCACGGCGGAGTCGATCCGCTGCAGCGCCTCCTCGAACTCCAGCAGGAAGAGACGGTGCCAGGGCAGGAACGACGGGGTCATGTGGGCGGCGCGCAGACCGCTCTCCCCGTCGGGGGCGAAGTGCTCGATGTGCGTCAGCACGAACCGGTCGTACTCACCCCGGCGTTTGAGCTCCAGGACCGCCCCGACGAACCGGCGGCGCTCCCCGGTGGTGAGTCTGCCGACGTTCTTACGCGTGTACACCATGCCCGTGCCCCTCCCCCGTGGCCCCGCCGGTCCTGGGAACGCCCGCGCCGCCCGCGGAACCGTGGGAGAGGCCGCTGAGCCGTTCCCCGGGCCGCAGTTGGTCCACGGCGGCGCGGGCCGCCTCCCTGGGGGTGGGGTAGGAGCCGTAGTGGTCGACCATGCTCAGGTACGAGCCGTCGGCACGGCGCATCAGGTGCAGCGGCTGGTCGTCCAGCGTGACGTGCCAGTCCGTGCCGGTCCCGGAGGAGGCGACGCGGGTGCGGCTGCGGAAGCCGTGGATCCGGCGGCCCCGGTAGACCTCGTCGAAGACGGCTTCGGCGGCGGCGCCGGGCGCCCCGGGCGCTCCCCGGTGGTGCCGGTCCGCGCGCGGCCCGCCCCCGGCCGGGGAGGGAGCCGGGGAGTGGGCGGTCTGCGGCCGGGAGGCGGCCGCGGCGACGACCGGTGCGGTCACGGCGGCGAACGCCGTCGCCAGCAGGAGACGCAGTGCGCCCCGCCGGCTCCTCAGGACGGGCATCGTGGTTCTCCAGCAGATCCGTCGGTGGTGACGTGCGAAGACTCCCGGCCGGGCGGGCGGCACGGGAGGACGGGCGGCGGCGGGGGAACAGGCGTGGGCCGGCTCCGCCCTTCCGGCGGAACCGGCCCGGCCGGCGAGCTCCCGGCAGGCGTCAGCCGCCGGCGGGAAGACCGCCGAGCAGTCCGCCGCCGTTCTTGTTCAGCTGCTCCGTCATGCCGTTGACCGCGTTGAGCGGGGAGCCCTCGGACTCGGTGTCGAGGAGGTTCCCACCTTCCTGGTGCTGGATCGGCATCAGCGGACCCGCGAGCTCGGTGACCGAGCCCAGCGCGGAGCCGGGCTCCTCGGCGGCGGAGGCGGTCCCGGAGACACCGGCCGCGGCGGCCAGCGAACCGACGAGGACGGCGGCTGCCTTCAGAGACTTCATCGTGTTCCTTTCATGCCGTGGCGGACCGGCGACGCGTGCCGCCACGACGGGCTTTCGACTCTCCGTGCCCAACGAGCCACATCGCTCGGGGAAACCCCACCGGCGCGCACCCGGCCGAAAGGGGCCCCCTACGCGGACCGGCCGCCCCTCCGCGGGAATGACGGAAGGGCGGCCGGTGGCGAGCCGTGGGGCAGGTCAGCAGGCGCCGACGCGTCCGCGGCGGTACAGCAGGGCGCCACCGCCGATGAGCGCGGCGGCCGCGGCGGCCGCCGCGGCGGTCCCGGCGGCGCCGGTCTCGGCCAGCTGCGGGCCGTCGTGGCCGTGCGGCACCGGGGCGGGCGGCACCGAGCGGTCGTCGGCCGGAGGCTTCTGGTCGTCGGTGGGCGGGTTCTCCTGGCCGGGGGCCGGAGGCTTCTCGTTGTCGCCCGGAGGGTTCTCCTGGCCGCCGCCCGGAGGCTCCTCGTGGCCGTAGCCGGGCGGGTTGTCCGGGTGGTGCGGGTGGTGGCCGCCACCCGGGTTCCCGCGGCCGTCGTCGTCGTCCGCCTCGACGTCGGTCAGGCAGGTGTTGCCGACCGCGGGGTTGAGGAGGGCGATGACGTCGATCGTGTTGCCGCAGACGTTGATCGGCACGTTGACCGGCACCTGGATCACGTTGCCGGACACGACACCGGGGGAGTTGGCGGCCTGCGCCTCCGCCTCGGAGTCGGCGAAGGCCGGGGCGCCGTAGGCGGCGAGGAGGCCGGTTGCGGCGGCGGCCATGACCGCGCCCCTGCTCAGAGACTGTCGCACTACTGATGATCTTCCTGCTCGGAGAATCGGGGAGGGCCGGCTCCGGCATACCCCGAGGGCACGTTGGAGCCGGCCCGGGTACTGCCGAGTGGCCGGTACGTCAGTTGATGCTGCAGAAGTTGCCGATGGCGGGGTTCAGCAGGCCGATGACGTTGATCGTGTTGCCGCACAGGTTCAGCGCGACCTCGACCGGCACCTGGATGACGTTGCCGGAGAGCACACCCGGGGAACCGACGGCCTGGCCCTCGGCCTCGGCGTCGGCGAAGGCCGGGGCGGCGATGGAAGCCGCCATCAGGGCGCCCGCAACGACTGCAATGCTCTTCTTCATGAAGTTTCCCTTCTCAACGGTCATGCCCCTGTGTCGGCCTGAACCGAGTGTGTCGGCCTGAACCGAGCGAGCTCACGAGCGGCTCGCACCATGACCTGCCGAGAAGTAGAACGAGGTGACCGCCAGGAGGAAACTCCGCAGAGCACCCGAACCGGGAATTCACCCGAATGCCAGGTGTAGTGTGACAAATCATCAGCCCCTCAGGGCGTCCTGCGGTACAGCTCCTCGATCTGCTCCTTGTACGCCTCCGCGACCGCGTGCCGCTTGACCTTGAGGGACGGCGTGAGCAGCCCGTTCTCCTCGTTCCACTCCCCCTCGACGAGGACGAAGGAGCGCACCGACTCCGCCCGGGAGACCGCCCGGTTGGCGTGGTCGACGGCCTTCTGCACCTCGGCCCGGATCCGCTCGTCCCGGACCACCTCGGACATCGGGGTGTCGGCCGGCCTGCCCCGCACCTGGAGCCAGTGGGCGACGGCCTCCGGGTCCAGGGTGACCAGCGCGCCCACGAACGGGCGGTTGTCGCCGACCACCATGCACTGGCCGACCGGCGACCGGCTGCGCATCCGGTCCTCCAGCACCGCCGGGGCCACGTTCTTGCCGCCGGAGGTGACGATCAGGTCCTTCTTGCGGCCGGTGATGGTCAGGTAGCCGTCCTCGTCCAGCGCGCCGAGGTCACCGGTGGCGAACCACCCGTCGCGCAGCACGGCGTCGGTCGCCTCCGGGTTGTTCCAGTACGAGCCGAAGACGATGCCGCCCTCGACCAGCACCTCGCCGTCCTCGGCGATCCGGACCGCCGTGCCGGGGACGGGGCGTCCGACGGTGCCCGGGCGCGGTTCGAGCGGCGGGACCACGGTGGCGGCGGCGGTGGTCTCGGTGAGGCCGTACCCCTCGTAGACCAGGACGCCGGCCGCGTAGAAGAACAGGTTGAGCTCGCGGTCGAGCGGGGAGCCGCCGCTGATGGCGTACCGCAGCCGGCCGCCCAGTTCCTTGCGGATGCGGCGGTAGACCAGCAGGTCGTAGAGCGCCCAGCCGGCCCGCAGGGCGAGGCCGGGACCTTCGCCCTGCCCGAGGAAGCGGCGCAGGTGGGCCTCGGCGAATCGGACACCGAGGCGTTCGGCGCGGTCGAAGGAGGCGCCGCGGCCGATCTTCTCGGCGGTGGCCCGGCCGGTGTCGCGGATCTTCTCGAACAGGTATGGCACGCCGACCAGGAAGGTGGGCCGGAACTCCCGGAACAGGGGCCGCAGTTCGTCGGGCTTGATGCTGGGGCAGTGGCCCAGTTCGATACGGGCCATCTGGCAGGCGATCTGGATGGTCCGCCCGAGGATGTGGGCCAGCGGCAGGAAGAGCAGGGTGGAGGCGGCCCGGCCGGTGGCGGCCTTGAACACCGGGTGGAGCAACTCGACGGTGTTGGCGGCCTCGGCGTGCAGGTTGGCGTGGGTGAGGACGCAGCCCTTGGGGCGCCCGGTGGTGCCCGAGGTGTAGCAGAGGGTGGCGACGCTGTCCGGGCCGAGGCCGGCGCGGCGTTCGGCCACCGCGGCGTCGGGTATCCGTCTGCCGAGGGCGACGAGTTCGGCGACGCCGCCCCCGTCCAGCTCCCACAGCCGCGGGGGCGCGGCCTGCGTCCCCTGGAGCACGACGGCGGCGAGTTCGGCGCTCTCCACGACGACGAAGCGGGCGCCGGAGTCCTCGAGGATCCACTCCACCTGCTCCGGGGCCGAGGTCGGGTAGACCGGGACGGTGCGCCCGCCGGCCGCCCAGACCGCGAAGTCCAGCAGGGTCCACTCGTAGCGGGTCCGCGACATCACGGCGACGCCGCCGCCGGGTTCCAGGCCCGCCGCGATCAGCCCCTTGGCGACGGCGGTCACCTCGCGGGCGAACTCCTCGGCCGTCACCGGCGTCCAGGTCCCGTCGTCGCCGCGGCGGCGGAGCACCACGGCGTCCGGGGCCTCGGCGGCGTTGGTGAACGGCAGGTCGGCGATGCTGCCGCGTTCGGACGGCGCGGCCAGGGCGGGGGTGCGCGCCTCGCGCACGACACCCTGCTCGTCCCGGACGGTCTCCACGGCGGCGGCGCGGCCGCCCATGCTCCGCCGTGCCCGCTTCATCTCGCTGCGTACGCCCATGTGCGCTCCCCGGTCCGGCGTTTCGGGTGTCGGGCCGCCAACTTACTCGTGCGTAAAGAAGAGTCAACGGGTCCGGCGTGAAGGCGTCGGGAAGATGCGGGGTGGCGAAAAACCGACTGCGGGCCTGTCGGTGGTGGCGGTTAGAGTCGTGGGAAGGGTTCGGCGGCACCGGGGGCGAGGCGGGCCGGCCCGAATGACCGTCCGTCGGTTCTGGGTTCGCCGGTTCGTCCGGTCGTCGTGAGGTGGGGCGCATGAAGCTGCGGTACACCGCGGCGTGGGTGGGGTGCACGGTCGCCGCGCTGATGGTCACGTACGCGGCGGGAGTCGCGCCGGACGGCGCGGGCCCCGCGGAGGCGGAGATTCCGGGCGTCAGTTCCGAGGGCCCGAGGGGCCAGGGCGCCGCCCTCCCCCTCCCGTCCCCGACGGCCGCGGCGCACTGACCGGCGCACCCCCGCCCTCCCGGGAGAGGGACGGGGGCGAGCCGGGGACGGCGGGCCGGGTCAGTGGTTGCGGGGGAAGCCGAGGTCCACGCCGGGCGGCGTGTCGGCCGGGTCGGGCCAGCGGGTGGTGACGACCTTGCCGCGGGTGTAGAAGCGCGTGCCGTCGTTGCCGTAGATGTGGTGGTCGCCGAAGAGCGAGTCCTTCCACCCGCCGAACGAGTGGTACCCCACCGGCACCGGGATCGGGACGTTGACGCCCACCATCCCGGCCTCGACCTCCATCTGGAACCGGCGCGCCGCCCCGCCGTCACGGGTGAAGATCGCCGCGCCGTTGCCGAACGGTGAGGCGTTGACGAGCGCCAGCCCCTCCTCGTAGGTCTCGGCCCGCAGCACGCACAGCACCGGGCCGAAGATCTCGTCGCGGTACGCGTCGGCGGTGACCGGCACCCGGTCCAGCAGCGAGATGCCGATCCAGTGCCCGTCCTCGTACCCCTCGACGGTGAAGCCGGTGCCGTCCAGGACCACCTCGGCACCCTGCGCGGCGGCGCCCCGCACGTACGAGGCCACCTTGTCGCGGTGGGCGCGGGTGATCAGCGGACCCATCTCGGAGACCGGGTCGTGGCCGGGGCCGATCACGACCTTCTCGGCGCGTTCGCGGATCCGGCGCACCAGCTCGTCGCCGATCGCACCGACGGTGACCACCGCCGAGATCGCCATGCACCGCTCCCCCGCCGAGCCGTAGGCGGCGGAGACCGCGGCGTCGGCGGCGGCGTCCAGGTCGGCGTCGGGCAGCACCAGCATGTGGTTCTTGGCGCCGCCGAGCGCCTGGACGCGTTTGCCGTGGGCCGCGGCGGTGGTGTGGATGTGCCGGGCGACGGGCGTGGAGCCCACGAAGGAGACCGCCCGCACGTCCGGGTGCTCCAGCAGCCGGTCGACGGCGACCCGGTCGCCGTGCACGACGTTGAACACCCCGTCCGGCAGGCCGGCCTCCGCGAGCAGCGAGGCGAGCAGGTTCGCGGCCGAGGGGTCCTTCTCGGAGGGCTTGAGCACGAAGGTGTTCCCGCAGGCGACGGCCAGCGGGAACATCCACAGCGGCACCATGGCGGGGAAGTTGAACGGCGTGATGCCGGCGACCACGCCCAGCGGCCGGCGGATCGCGGCCACGTCCACCCGGTTCGCCACCTCGGTGGACAGCTCGCCCTTGAGCTGGACGGGGATGCCGCAGGCCAGGTCGATGATCTCCAGGCCGCGGGCGACCTCGCCGAGGGCGTCGGAGTGCACCTTGCCGTGCTCGGCGGTGATCAGCCGGGCGATCTCGTCGCGGTGGGCGTCCACCAGGGCGCGGAACCTGAACAGGATCGTGGTGCGGGCGGCCAGCGAGGAGCGGCCCCAGTCGGCGAACGCCGCCTCGGCGGCGGCGACGGCCGCGTCCACCTCCTCCGCGGTGGCGAAGGCGACCTGCGTGGTGACGGCGCCGGTGGCGGGGTCGGTGACCGGGCCGAACCTCCCGGACGTCCCCTCGACGGTCCTGCCGCCGATCCAGTGGTGGAGGGTCTGGAGGGTCTTCGTCATGCGGGACTCCTTCGCAGTCGACAGCTCGCCGGACCGTCCATCACACCAGGACCGGGCCGGGGAACGCTCCCGACACAGTGTGTGCCTCCACAGCCCGGCGCCGACACCCCGCGCCCGGCGGGTCCTGGCGGGCCCGTGGCCGTTGTGGCACCCCGCGCCGGGCGGGCCCCCGGCCGTCGGCGCGCCCTGCCGGCCTCCTTCTTTGGCGTATACCCCCTGGGGGTATAGTCTGGGTACCAGAGGGCGACAACGCCATCCCATCGATCAGGAGTAACGACATGACCCAGTCGACCGACACCCAGGGAACCGTCACCGCCGTCTACAAGGTCACCGGCATGAGCTGCGGCCACTGCGAGGGCTCGGTCTCCGGCGAGCTCTCCCGCATCCCGGGCGTGGAGTCGGTCAAGGCCGTCGCCTCGGCCGGTGAGGTCACCGTGGTCTCGGCCGCCCCGCTGGAGGAGGAGGCGGTCCGCGCCGCCGTGGACGAGGCCGGCTTCGAGTACGCCGGCCGCGCCTGACCGCCCGCGGCACGCGCGCGACAGCGCACACCCGCGCTCACGCTCGCGACGCCGCGTCCCGCGTCACCCCCGTCATCGCCCAGGAGGACCGAATGTCCAGCACCGTCACCACGACCGGGACGGCGGACCCGGTCGCGGACGCGCCCCGCTCCGAGGTCGAGCTGCTGATCGGCGGCATGACCTGCGCCTCGTGCGCCGCCCGGATCGAGAAGAAGCTCAACCGGATGGACGGCGTGGAGGCCACGGTCAACTACGCCACCGAGAAGGCCCGGGTCTCCTACCCCGAGGGGGTATCGGTCGGCGACCTGGTCGACACGGTGGTGAGGACCGGGTACACGGCACAGCCGCCTCCGCCGCCGACGCCCGCGCGAACCGCCGGGCCGGACGTCTCCGCCGGGCAGGCGGCCGAGGGGGACGACGACCCCGAGGTGACCGCGCTGCGGACCCGGTTCACGGTCTCCGCGGTCCTCGGACTGCCCGTCGTGCTCCTGGCGATGATCCCGGCGCTGCAGTTCGACAACTGGCAGTGGCTCTCCCTCACCCTGGCCGCCCCGGTCGTGGTGTGGGGGGCGCTGCCGTTCCACCGCGCCGCCTGGACCAACGCCCGGCACGGCGCGGCCACCATGGACACCCTCGTCTCGCTGGGCACCCTGGCCGCCTTCGGCTGGTCGCTGTGGGCGCTGTTCCTCGGCGACGCCGGCATGCCCGGCATGCGGCACGCGTTCTCGCTCACCGTCTCCCGCGGCGACGCCTCCGCGACGCTCTACCTGGAGGTCGCCGCCGGGGTCACGGCGCTGATCCTGCTGGGCCGCTGGCTGGAGGCGCGTTCCAAGCGGCGCGCCGGGGCGGCGCTGCGGGCGCTGATGGAGCTGGGGGCCAAGGACGTCGCGGTGCTGCGCGACGGCCGTGAGACCCGGATCCCGGTCGACGCGCTGGCGGTCGGCGACCGGTTCGTGGTGCGGCCGGGTGAGAAGGTCGCCACCGACGGCGTGGTGGTGGAGGGTTCCTCCGCCGTGGACGCCTCGCTGCTGACCGGTGAGTCGGCGCCGGTGGACGTCTCGGTGGGCGACGCGGTCACCGGGGCGACCGTCAACGCGGGCGGCAGGCTCGTCGTGGAGGCCACCCGGGTGGGCTCCGACACGCGGCTGGCCCGGATGGCCGAGCTGGTCGAGGAGGCGCAGAACGGCAAGGCCGAGGTGCAGCGGCTGGCCGACCGCATATCGGGGATCTTCGTCCCGGTGGTGCTGCTGATCGCGCTGGGCACCCTGGTCGGCTGGCTGCTGGCCGACGGCGACGTCACGGCGGCGTTCACCGCGGCGGTGGCGGTGCTGATCATTGCCTGTCCCTGCGCGCTCGGTCTGGCGACGCCCACGGCGCTGATGGTCGGCACCGGGCGGGGCGCCCAGCTCGGCATCCTGATCAAGGGCCCCGAGGTGCTGGAGTCGACCCGCCGGGTGGACACCGTGGTGCTCGACAAGACCGGCACGGTCACCACCGGCTCGATGACGCTCCACGAGTCCCACGCCGCCGAGGGCGTCGAGGAGGCGGAGCTGCTGCGCCTGGCGGGCGCGGTGGAGCACGCCTCCGAGCATCCGGTGGCGCGTGCGGTGGCCGCCGGAGCCCAGGAGCGGGTGGGTCCGCTGCCCGCGGTGGAGGACTTCGTCAACCTGCCCGGCCGGGGCGTACGCGGCCGCGTGGAGGGGCGTGAGGTGACCGTCGGGCGGCTCACGGCGGACGGGGCGGCCCCGGAGCTGCCCGAGGCCCTGGAGCGGGCCAAGGAGGCCGCGGAGGACGCCGGACGCACCGCGGTGGTGGTCTCGTGGGACGGCGCGCCGCGCGGGGTCCTGGCGGTCGCCGACACCGTGAAGCCGACCAGCGCGGAGGCGGTGGCCGAGCTGCGCCGCCTGGGGCTGCGTCCGGTGCTGCTGACCGGTGACAACCGGCGGGCGGCGGTCTCGGTGGCCCGCTCGGTGGGTATCGACGAGGCGGACGTCGTCGCGGAGGTCCTGCCCGAGGACAAGGTGGAGGCGGTGCGCCGGCTCCAGGCGGAGGGCCGCACGGTGGCCATGGTCGGCGACGGCGTCAACGACGCGGCGGCGCTGGCGGCGGCGGACCTGGGCCTGGCCATGGGCACGGGCACCGACGCGGCGATCGAGGCGAGCGACCTCACGCTGGTCCGCGGGGACCTGCGGGTGGCGGCGGACGCGATCCGGCTCTCCCGGCGGACGCTGGCCACCATCAAGGGCAACCTGTTCTGGGCCTTCGGCTACAACGTGGCGGCGTTGCCGCTGGCGGCGGCGGGGCTGCTGAACCCGGTGATCGCGGGTGGCGCGATGGCCTTCTCGTCGGTGTTCGTGGTCAGCAACAGCCTGCGGCTGCGCGGCTTCCGCTGAGCCGGCCGGGGCGCCTTCCCGGGGCGCCCGCGGACGGCCTTCGGACGGCCTTCGGCACGGTCCGCGGCGCGGTCCTCGCCACGGCTTTCCGCGCGACCGGCCGGCCCGGTCGCCCGACCGGGCCGCACCCCTGGTCAGGCGGCCCGGCCGGGTGACCGAAAAACGGCTTGCGGCAAATCCGTCGTCCTCTGGATCTGCCACCCGTTCCTCACATAAGCTCTTCACAAGTCTCGCGCGCCATCTTCATGCGTCGCTGACCGGCTCGTTCTGCCGGACAACCGCCGCGGACAGGAGACCGCGGGAGATGCAGATCACAGTGATGTCAACGTAACCCTTCAGTGCATTCGAAGGTCTAAGTTGGCGGTGCCGGAAGCATCTTGGGGGGTGTGACCGGCATCTGCGGAGACGTCTTGGGGGACGCCTCCGGAGCTGCGTTGCCGGGGCACGTGCGACCGGGGAGCTTTGAGCGGCCCTCCCGACGCCACGGGTCCCGGCAGACCGCACAACGCGTGCCGTCCTGACGGCGCGCGCAGCGTTTCAGGCGCTGCCCGTGGACGCCCGGGCCCGGATCCCGTGGGGGGAATCCGCACCGGGGCACAGAAGGGCGCCCTGTACGTCGGCCCGTGGGGGGACCGGCGGCAGGGCGCCCTTCGTCTTTCTCCGTCCGGTCTCGCCGTCCGGAGGGCCATGGCCCCCTGGGGGCGAGGGGGCCGCAGCGGCCGCTCCCTATCCGTGGACGTCGATCTCGTAGCCGTGCCCGGTGCCCACGGGGCAGCCGAAGACCCGAAGGTCTCCCCACCGGCCGACGGTGATGCCCGTGCCGTGGTCGCTGGCCACGGTGAACAGCAGACGCATGGAGGCGTCGCAGGCACGGCAGCGCACGTCCAAGGGGGCGGCCACGTGCCAGGTGGGCCACCCGCCGAACTTGCACCCCGCGACGCGGGTGATGACGTCGGCCCCGTTGTCACCGCCGGTCTCCGCCACCAGCCGGTCGAGGTCCTTCGCGATGTCGTCCGGCAGCTCCTGCGGGTCGGGGAAGTCCGTCAGCGGTACCGGTGTCAGCGTGTGCGGCACCGGCGAGAAGCCGTAGTCCTCGTCCTCCTGCCGCACGGGGGCCGGGGGCCGGAGGGGATCCCCCGACAGGTCGGCCGCCCGCCGCCATCGGATCTCCACGACGGGGTTGCCGTCCGCCTGCGGAGGCGGAGGATCCCAGTGCGTGTTCGGGCACCAGAGGAGCTGGAAGACGTCGGCGTCTCCCGGCCACCAGTCTCCTGGAGCGTCCCGCCGGAAGACCTGCACCACGGGGATCATCGCCACGGGCGGCAGCCCGGACGGCTCCCGTTCGTCGGGCACGGAGCAGTGCGGCCAGGGTTCGTCCGCGGGCCAGAGCATCGGACCGGCGATCGAGCTGTCGTGGAGGGCCGGCGCCCGCTCCGTCGGGTGGAGGACGACCGCCGGCCGTGCGTAGGGGGCGAGGCCGGGAACGGCTGTGACGATCGCGTCGGCGGACGGCCTGTTCGCGTAGGGCAGCATGGCCGGAGCCTAGGGTGCCGCCCTGAGTACCGGCGCCGCAGGTGCCGCCCTGGGCGCCGGCGCCGCAGGTACCGCCGCGCGATGCCCCCCCCGGACGCGCCGGAGCCGCCCCGGTCGGAGAGGACCGGGGCGGCTCCAGTGGCAAGCGGGGGGGGCGGCCGGTCAGGCGCGCTCCTCCACCGGGACGAAGTCGCGCTCGACGATGCCCGTGTAGATCTGGCGCGGGCGGCCGATGCGGGAACCCGGCTCCTTGATCATCTCGTGCCACTGCGCGATCCAGCCCGGCAGGCGGCCCAGCGCGAACAGCACGGTGAACATCTCGGTCGGGAAGCCCATCGCCCGGTAGATCAGACCCGTGTAGAAGTCCACGTTCGGGTACAGGTTGCGGGAGACGAAGTAGTCGTCGGACAGCGCGTGCTCCTCGAGCTTCAGCGCGATGTCCAGCAGCTCGTCGGACTTGCCGAGCGCCGAGAGCACGTCGTGGGCCGCGGCCTTGATGATCTTGGCGCGCGGGTCGAAGGACTTGTACACCCGGTGGCCGAAGCCCATCAGGCGGACGCCGTCCTCCTTGTTCTTCACCTTGCGGATGAAGGAGTCGACGTCGCCGCCGTTGGCCTGGATGCCCTCGAGCATCTCCAGCACCGACTGGTTGGCGCCACCGTGCAGCGGGCCCCACAGGGCGCTGATGCCGGCCGAGATGGACGCGAACATGTTGGCCTGCGAGGAGCCGACCAGGCGGACCGTGGAGGTGGAGCAGTTCTGCTCGTGGTCCGCGTGCAGGATCAGCAGCTTGTCGAGCGCCGAGACCACGACCGGGTCCAGCTCGTACTCCTCCGCCGGCACGGAGAACGTCATGCGCAGGAAGTTCTCGACGTAGCCGAGGTCGTTGCGCGGGTAGACGAACGGGTGGCCGACCGACTTCTTGTACGCGTGCGCCGCGATCGTCGGGAGCTTGGCGAGAAGGCGGATCGTGGAGAGGTGTCGCTGCTTCTCGTCGAACGGGTTGTGGCTGTCCTGGTAGAAGCTGGACAGCGCCGAGACCACCGAGGACAGCATCGCCATCGGGTGGGCGTCCCGCGGGAAGCCGCGGAAGAAGTTCTTGACGTCCTCGTGCAGCAGGGTGTGCTGCGTGATCTCGTTCTTGAACGTCGTGAGCTCGTCGACCGTCGGAAGCTCGCCGTTGATCAGCAGGTAGGCGACCTCCAGGAAGGTCGACCGCTCGGCCAGCTGCTCGATCGGGTAGCCGCGGTAACGCAGGATGCCCTGCTCACCGTCCAGATAGGTGATCGCGGATTTGTAGGCGGCGGTGTTGCCGTAGCCGCTGTCCAGGGTCACCAGACCGGTCTGGGCCCGGAGCTTCGCGATGTCGAAGCCCTTGTCGCCGACGGTGCTGTCGACCACCGGGTAGGTGTACTCGCCGTCGCCGTACCGCAGTACTACAGAGTTGTCGCTCACGTCTTCCCTCACCGACCTAGTCCTCATCTTCGAGGTGCCCTGACCGCCTCTACCTTCCCCCAACTGGCTCTGGCGAGTGCACTCGGGGTCGACCATCGGGCCCATCGGCGGCACTCAGTGCCGTCAACCTGTTCATCCTGCCCGTCGCGGGCCGGTTGCGGAAGGCCACTGTGACCTTTGCGACCCATTTGATCGATCATTTTTATCGAAAAGAATCCTCACACCGGCGGTCGGGGCCCCGGGAGCCGCCCCGCACCGGAAAGCCTGTGGTCCAGCGCCGTGCAGCGCCGCCCCGCCGAGACGGTGCGCACCGCCTGCCCGATGGCTTTGCGGGAGCCAACGAGCACGACCAGTTTCCTGGCCCGGGTCACCGCCGTGTAGAGCAGGTTGCGCTGGAGCATCATCCACGCGCCGGTGGTCACCGGGATCACCACGGCCGGGTACTCACTGCCCTGCGAGCGGTGGATGGTCACCGCGTAGGCGTGGGCCAGTTCGTCGAGCTCGTCGAAGTCGTAGGGAACCTCCTCGTCCTCGTCGGTGAGCACCGTGAGCCGCTGCTCGTCGGGGTCGAGCGACGTGACGACACCGACCGTGCCGTTGAAGACCCCGTTCTTCCCTTTTTCATAATTGTTACGGATCTGTGTGACTTTGTCCCCCACACGGAAGACCCGTCCGCCGAACCTCTTCTCGGGCAGGTCCGGGCGGGCCGGGGTGACGGCCTGCTGCAGCAGGCCGTTGAGCGCGGCGGCGCCCGCCGGGCCACGGTGCATGGGGGCGAGCACCTGTACGTCACGGCGGGGGTCGAGGCCGAAGCGGGCGGGCAGCCGCCGGGCCGCCACGTCCACGGTGAGGCGGCCGGCCTCCTCGGTGTCCTCCTCCACGAACAGGAAGAAGTCCTTGAGGCCGTCGGTGACCGGATGGTGCCCGGCGTTGATCCGGTGCGCGTTGGTGACCACGCCGGACTGCTGCGCCTGGCGGAAGACCTTGGTCAGGCGCACCGCCGGGACGGGGCTGCCGTCCGCCAGCAGGTCCCGCAGCACCTCGCCGGCGCCGACGCTGGGCAGCTGGTCCACGTCGCCGACGAACAGCAGGTGGGCGCCGGGGGCGACGGCCTTGACCAGCTTGTTGGCGAGCAGCAGGTCCAGCATGGACGCCTCGTCGACCACCACCAGGTCGGCGTCGAGCGGGCGGTCCTGGTCGTAGGCGGCGTCCCCGCCCGGCTTGAGCTCCAGCAGCCGGTGGACGGTGGAGGCCTCGGCCCCGGTCAGCTCGGCGAGCCGCTTGGCGGCCCGGCCGGTGGGCGCGGCCAGCACCACCTTGGCCCGCTTGGCGCGGGCCAGTTCCACGATCGAGCGGACCGTGAACGACTTGCCGCAGCCGGGCCCGCCGGTGAGCACGGCGGCCTTCTCGGTGAGGGCCAGCTTCACGGCGGCCTCCTGCTCCGGCGCCAGCTCGGCCCCGGTGCGGGTGCGCAGCCAGCTCAACGCACGGTCCCAGTCCACCTCGCGGAACCAGGGCATCCGGTCGTCGTCGGCGCGCAACAGCCGCAGCAGGCGGGAGGCCAGCGCCTGTTCCGCCCGGTGGAAGGGGACCAGGTAGACGCCGGTGACCGGGCTGCCGTCGTCGTCCGGTCCGGGGACCTTCTCGCGGACCACTCCCGGCTCCTCGCCGTCCGGCCCCGGCTCGGCCAGCTCGGCGAGGCACTCGATGACCAGGCCGGTGTCCACCTGGAGCAGCTTGACCGCGTCGGCGATCAGGCGTTCCTCGGGCAGGAAGCAGTGGCCCTGGTCGGCGGACTGGGAGAGCGCGTACTGGAGCCCGGCCTTCACCCGCTCCGGGCTGTCGTGCGGTATGCCGACGGACTGGGCGATCTTGTCGGCGGTGAGGAAGCCGATGCCCCAGACGTCGGCGGCGAGGCGGTAGGGCTGGTTCTTGACGACCGAGATGGAGGCGTCGCCGTACTTCTTGTAGATGCGCACGGCGATGGAGGTCGACACCTCGACGGTCTGGAGGAAGAGCATGACCTCCTTGATCGCCTTCTGCTCCTCCCAGGCGGCGATGATCCGCTGGGTCCGCTTGGGACCGAGGCCGGGGACCTCGATCAGGCGCTGCGGCGACTCCTCGATGACGGTGAGGGTGTCCGTTCCGAAGTGGCGGGTGATGCGGTCGGCGAAGACCGGGCCGATGCCCTTGACCAGGCCGGATCCCAGATAGCGGCGGATGCCCTGGACCGTGGCGGGCAGGACGGTCGTGTAGTTCTCGACGTGGAACTGCTTGCCGTACTGGGGGTGGGAGCCCCAACGGCCCTCCATCCGCAGCGACTCCCCGACCTGGGCGCCGAGCAGCGCGCCGACGACGGTGAGCAACTCGCCCGGGCCCGAGCCGCGGCCGGTGTCGACCCGGGCCACGGTGTAGCCGTTCTCCTCGTTCGCGTACGTGACGCGCTCGAGCACGCCTTCGAGGGTGGCGAGCCTGCTGGTGGGCGGAGTTGCCATGCTCCGACGTTACCGCCGGGCGGCGACAACGCCGGGGGCCTGTGGAAAACCCCCGGGTGAGGGGCGGTCAGCTCTTGCGGGCGACGTCACGCGCCCACAGCACCAGGGGGACCTGGAGGGGCAGCCGGCCGTAGGCGACGGCCTTCATCGAGGCGGGGCGGCGGCTCCAGTCGCGGGCCATCTTCACGTTCGCCGGGAAGACGCCGACGAAGAAGGCGGTGGTCGCCAGGGCCGCGGTGCGCCGGGTGCGGGGCGCGGCGAGGCCGGCGGCCAGGGCGAGTTCGGCCGCGCCGCTGGCGTAGGTCCAGGCTCGGGCGGAGCCGGGGAGGCCGCGGGGGACGATCCCGTCGAACACGCGGGGACGGGCGAAGTGGGCGGCGCCGGCCGTGGCGAGGAGGGCGGCGAGGGCGAGGGGCGAGCGGGACATCGAGGTCTCCTCAGAACGGTGTGGAGCGATGCTACTCGCGGGTAGCTCCGCGGTGACGGAGATGCGCCCGCTTCCGCGAAACGTCTCGCCCCCTCGCGCGCCGACCGGCGCGGCCACCCCGCTCACCCGAGCGAGCTATCTCACAACAGGCCCTCAGACCCTTGCCAGCCGCCCGTGTAATCGTTTCCAATCACCCGTGTAAACGTTTCCACAAGGAGGTGGAACCGCTCATGCCTGGCATCAAGGACGTCGCGGCCCGCGCCGGAGTCTCCGTCGCCACCGTGTCGCGTGCGCTCAACCGGCACCCCTCGGTGAGCGAGGACGCCCGCGCCCGGGTGCTGGCCGCGGTGGAGGAGCTCGGGTACCGCCCCAACGCGGTGGCCCGGTCACTGCGCACCGACCAGACCCGCACCCTCGGGCTGGTGATCAGCGACGTGCTGAACCCGTACTTCACCGAGCTCGCCCGGGCCGTGGAGGAGGAGGCGCGCGCCCTCGGCTACAGCGTGATCATCGGCAACGCCGACGAGCGCCCCGACCTGCAGGACCACCACATCCGCAACCTGCGGGACCGCCGGATCGACGGCCTGCTGGTCTCCCCCACCGACGGCGGCACCCCCCTGCTGCTCGACACCGCGCGGGCTGGGACCCCGGTCGTCTTCGTGGACCGGTGGATCCCCGGCGCGGACGACGTGGACGTGCCCGTGGTCCGTTCCGACGGCCGGGACGCCGTGCGGGAGCTGGTCGCCCATCTCCACCGCCTCGGTCACCGGCGGCTCGCCATCATCGCGGGCCCGGCGGCCACCACCACCGGCAGCGAGCGGGTCGAGGCGTTCCGCGAGGCGCTCGCCGCGCACGGTCTGGAGCTGCCCGACGCCTACATCGGCCAGGGCGACTTCCAGGCCGAGAGCGGCCGGCGCGCCACCGAGCGGTTCCTGGACCTGCCCGAGCCTCCGGAGGCCGTGTTCGCCGCCGACAACCTGATGGCGCTCGGCGCCCTGGACGCCGTGCGCTCGCGCGGCCTGCGGGTGCCGCACGACATCGCCCTGGCGGCGTTCGACGACATCCCCTGGTTCGTGCACACCGACCCCCCGGTCACCGCGATCGCCCAGCCCACCGGCGAGCTCGGCCGTGCGGCCGTGCGCGCCCTGGTCGACCGCATCGAGGGCCGGGCCGCCCGGTCCGTCACCCTTCCCGCCCGGCTCGTCGTCCGCCGCTCCTGCGGCGAGGACGGCCCTGACACCGGGACCGGTCCGGAGAACGGGACCGACCCCCAGAAGAGGAGCAACCCGTGAGCGACACGGACGAGTTGCTGCGCATCGAAGGAGTGCGCAAGGCCTTCCCCGGCGTGGTCGCGCTCGACGGCGTCGACTTCGACCTGCGGCGCGGCGAGGTGCACGTGCTGCTCGGCGAGAACGGCGCGGGCAAGAGCACGCTGATCAAGACGCTTTCCGGCGCCCACCGCCCGGACGAGGGCCGCATCCTGGTCGACGGCCGGGAGGTGACGATCGGCGGCGCGCAGGACGCCGAGAAGCTCGGCATCGCCACCATCTACCAGGAGTTCAACCTGGTCCCGGATTTGACCGTGGCCGAGAACATCTTCCTGGGCCGCCAGCCCCGCAGGTTCGGCATGATCGACCGCCGCCGCATGGAGGCCGACGCCGCCGAGCTGCTGGAACGGGTAGGGGTGCGGGTCTCGCCGCGGGCCCGGGTGCGGGAACTGGGCATCGCCCGCCTGCAGATGGTGGAGATCGCCAAGGCGCTCAGCCTGGACGCCCGCGTGCTGATCATGGACGAGCCGACCGCGGTGCTCACCTCGGAGGAGGTCGAGAAGCTGTTCTCGATCGTCCGCCGGCTGCGCGAGGACGGTGTGGGCGTCGTCTTCATCACCCACCACCTGGAGGAGATCGCCGCCCTCGGCGACCGCGTCACCGTGATCCGCGACGGCCGCAGCGTCGGCCAGGTCCCGGCCTCCGCACCCGAGGACGAACTGGTCCGCCTGATGGTGGGCCGCTCCATCGAGCAGCAGTACCCGCGCGAGCGGGCCACGGCCGGCGAGCCGCTGCTGCGGGTGGAGGGGCTGACCCGCGACGGCGTCTTCCACGACGTGTCCTTCGAGGTGCGGGCCGGCGAGGTCGTCGGCGTCGCCGGCCTGGTCGGCGCGGGCCGCACCGAGGTGGTGCGCGCCGTGTTCGGCGCCGACCCCTACGACGCGGGCACGGTGACGGTGGCGGGGAAGGGCCTGCGCCGCCACGACGTCAACGCCGCGCTGGACGCCGGGATCGGGCTGATCCCGGAGGACCGCAAGGGCCAGGGTCTGGTCCTCGACGCCTCCGTGGCGGAGAACCTCGGCCTGGTGACCCTCCGGTCGTCGACGAAGGCCGGGCTGGTGGACCGCAAGGGCCAACGGCAGGCCGCCGGGCGGATCGCCGAGCAGCTCGGCGTCCGGATGGCCGGTCTCGACCAGCAGGTGCGCACGCTGTCCGGCGGCAATCAGCAGAAGGTCGTCATCGGCAAGTGGCTGCTCGCCGACACCCGGGTGCTGATCCTCGACGAGCCGACCCGAGGCATCGACGTGGGCGCCAAGGTCGAGATCTACCAGCTGATCAACGAACTCACGGCCGCCGGAGCCGCGGTCCTGATGGTCTCCAGCGACCTGCCCGAGGTGCTCGGCATGAGCGACCGGGTGCTGGTGATGGCCCAGGGCCGGATCGCGGGCGAACTGCCCGCCGACGAGGCGACCCAGGACGCGGTGATGGCCCTCGCCGTCTCCACCCGGCCCACGCAGTCCCCGCAGTCCACGCACACCACGCACGCCACCGGCGAAGAGGCCGGGAACGCAGGAACCAAGGAAGGGAAGGCCGACCGTGGCCACTGACACGCTCAAGAGCAGGCCGGGCGCGAGTGGCGCCGGCGGCCTGCGCCGCATCCTGCTCGACAACGGCGCGCTGACCGCGCTGATCGTCCTGGTGGTCGCCATGTCGGCGCTCTCCGGCGACTTCCTGACCGCGGACAACCTGCTGAACATCGGCGTCCAGGCGGCGGTCACCGCGATCCTGGCCTTCGGTGTCACCTTCGTGATCGTCTCGGCGGGCATCGACCTGTCGGTGGGCTCGGTGGCCGCGCTGTCGGCGACCGTGCTGGCCTGGACGGCCACCTCCGAGGGCGTGCCGGTCGTCGTCGCCGTGATCCTGGCCGTCGCCACCGGCCTGGCCTGCGGCCTCGTCAACGGTGTGCTGATCTCGTACGGGAAGCTGCCGCCGTTCATCGCCACCCTGGCGATGCTGTCGATCGCGCGCGGTCTGTCGCTGGTGATCTCTCAGGGCAGCCCGATCCCGTTCCCCGAGTCGGTCTCGCACCTCGGCGACACCCTCGGCGGCTGGCTGCCGGTGCCGGTCCTGGTCATGGTCGTCCTCGGCCTGATCACGGCGCTGGTCCTGGGCCGCACCTACATCGGCCGCTCCATGTACGCCATCGGCGGCAACGAGGAGGCCGCGCGGCTGTCCGGCCTGAAGGTCAGGAAGCAGAAGCTGGCGATCTACGCCCTGTCCGGTCTGTTCGCCGCCGCGGCGGGCATCGTGCTGGCCTCCCGCCTGTCCTCCGCGCAGCCTCAGGCCGCGCAGGGCTACGAGCTGGACGCGATCGCCGCGGTCGTCATCGGCGGCGCCTCGCTGGCCGGTGGCGTCGGCAAGGCCTCCGGCACGCTCATCGGCGCGCTGATCCTCGCCGTGCTGCGCAACGGTCTCAACCTGCTCTCGGTCTCCGCGTTCTGGCAGCAGGTCGTCATCGGTGTGGTCATCGCGCTCGCCGTCCTGCTGGACACCGTCCGCCGCAAGGCCGGCGCCACCCCGGCGGCCGCCTCCCCGGCGGGCGGCGGCGGGAACCGCGGCAAGCAGGCCGTGACCTACCTGCTGGCCGCCGTGGTCGCGGTCGCGGTGGTTGCCTCGATGTCCTTCCTGCACAACGGCTCCGACTCGGCCGCCAAGCAGAAGGTGGGTCTGTCGCTGTCCACCCTGAACAACCCGTTCTTCGTGCAGATCCGCCAGGGCGCGGAGCAGGAGGCGAAGAAGCTGGGCGTGGACCTGACCGTCACCGACGCGCAGAACGACGCCTCCCAGCAGGCCAACCAGCTGCAGAACTTCACCAGCTCCGGCCTGTCCACCATCGTCGTCAACCCGGTGGACTCCGACGCGGCGGGCCCCTCGGTGCGCTCCGCCAACAAGGCGGACATCCCGGTGGTGGCCGTGGACCGCGGCGTCAACAAGGCGGAGGTGGACACGCTGGTCGCGTCCGACAACGTCGAGGGCGGCCGGATGGCGGCCCGCGCGCTGGGCGAGAAGCTGGGCGGCAAGGGCTCCATCGTGATCCTCCAGGGCCAGGCGGGCACCTCCGCCAGCCGTGAGCGCGGCCAGGGCTTCGCCGAGGGGCTCGAGGAGTTCCCCGGCATCGAGGTGGTCGCCAAGCAGCCCGCGGACTTCGACCGCACCAAGGGCCTGGACGTCATGACCAACCTGCTCCAGGCGCACCCCGACGTGCAGGGCGTGTTCGCCGAGAACGACGAGATGGCGCTCGGCGCCGCGAAGGCCCTCGGCTCCCGTGCGGGCAAGGACGTCCAGGTCGTGGGCTTCGACGGAACCCCGGACGGCCTGAAGGCCGTCGAGACGGGCACCCTCTACGCCTCGGTCGCCCAGCAGCCCACCGAGCTGGGGAAGATCGCCGTCCGCAACGCGCTGGACGCGGCCGAGGGCAAGGACCTCAAGGACCTGGTCAAGGTGCCGGTGAAGGTCGTCACCAAGGAGAACGTCGGCTCGTTCGGCGGCTGACGGTCCGAAGAGGCAACGGGTCCGGACGAGGAAGCCGACGGTCCGGGTGAGGAAGACGAGGGAGACAGTGATGTTCGACTACGACCTGGTGGTCGTCGGGTCGGCCAACGCCGACCTGGTGATCGGCGTCGAGCGGCGGCCCGCCGCCGGCGAGACCGTGCTGGGTTCGGACCTCGCGGTCCACCCGGGCGGCAAGGGCGCCAACCAGGCGGTCGCCGCGGCCCGGCTCGGGGCGCGCACGGCCCTGGTGGCCCGGGTGGGCGACGACCCGCACGGGCGGCTGCTGCTGGACTCGCTGTCCTCCTCCGGCGTGGACACCGCCGCGGTGGCGGCCGGCGGGGCGCCCACCGGCGTCGCGCTGATCACCGTGGACCCGTCGGGTGACAACAGCATCGTGGTGTCGCCCGGCGCCAACGGGCGGCTGACGCCCGAGGACGCGCGGACGGCGTCCGAGCGCGTGCTGCGCCGCGCGCCGGTGGTCTCGGCGCAGCTGGAGATCCCGCTGGAGACGGTGACCGAGGCGGTGCGCCTGCTGGCGCCCGGGACGCGGTTCGTGCTGAACCCGTCGCCGCCGCGGGAGCTCCCCGCGGAGCTGCTGGCGGCCTGCGACCCGCTGATCGTCAACGAGCACGAGGCGCGGGTGATCGCCGGCGACGGGCCGCTGGGCGACTCCCCCGAGGAGTGGGCCCGGGCCCTGCTGGCGCTGGGGCCGCGCTCGGTGGTGGTCACCCTGGGCGCGGAGGGCGCGGTGACGGCCGAGGCGGCGGGACGCGCGGCCCCGGCGGACCCCTCGGCGCAGGGCGCGGCGGACCCGTCGGCGCAGGGCGCGGCGGCCCAGGTCGACGTCACGCGGGTGCCGTCGGTGAGGGTCGAGGCCGTGGACACCACCGGCGCGGGCGACGCGTTCACCGCGGCGCTGGCCTGGCGGCTGGGCCTCGGCGAGTCCCTGCCGGCGGCGGCCGCCTACGCGGCGCGGGTCGGCGCGGCGGCGGTCACCCGGGAGGGCGCCCAGGCGTCCTACCCGACGGCCGAGGAGGTCGACGCGCTGTGAAGCGGTCCGGGATCCTCAACCGCCACCTGGCGGGCGCCCTCGCGGAGCTGGGCCACACCGACGAGGTGCTGGTCTGCGACGCGGGCATGCCGATACCGGCGGGCCCACGGGTGGTGGACCTGGCGTTCCGCGCCGGGGTGCCGTCCTTCGCACAGGTGCTGGACGGGCTGCTGGAGGAACTGGTCGTGGAGGGCGCGGTCGCCGCGTCCGAGGTGCGGGACGCCAATCCGGCGGCCTCCGCGCTGCTGGCCGGCCTGCCCGCGCTGCGCCTGGTCCCCCACGAGGAGCTCAAACTGCGTTCCCGCGACGCCCGGCTGGTGGTCCGCACCGGCGAGGCGGCCCCGTACGCCAACGTCCTCCTGCGCTGCGGCGTGTTCTTCTGACCGGCCGGGTCGAGGACGGTGCGCATGACGAAGGGGCCCGGTCCTGTGGACCGGGCCCCTTCGGTTTCTCCCCCCGCCAGAAGCTTTTCCGATCCCCCCGGATCCCCCTCCAGAACTCCTGACGCCGACTAAGACCGGCGAGGTGGGGCGGAGGTTGTACGGCCGGACAAGATTTTTTCGAGTTTCTCGCGAACCTCGGTCCAGTCCTCCGCGAGGACCGCGTGGACGGCCGTGTCGCGCAGCCGGCCCTCCTCCCCCGGGACCCGGGAGACGCCCCAGCCGCGCAGCACTCCCTCGGGCCGGGCCCCCACCCGTTCCATCGCGGCACGGGACCGGGCGTTGCGGGCGTCCGTCATCAGGTCCACCCGGCCGACGCCCCAGCCCTCGAACGCCTGCCGGAACAGCAGCAGCTTGGCCTCGGTGTTGACGCCGGTGCCCTGCGCCGAGCGGCCCAGCCAGGTCCACCCCACCTCGACCGCGTCCAGCCGCCCGGGTGTCCGCCAGGCGCGCGGCGTGCAGAAGGAGGTGCAGCCGACGGCGCGGCCGGTGGCCAGGGACATCTGCGCGTAGGGCGCGACCGTGCCCTCCTCGGCGCGGCCCCGCTGGGTGGCGATGTAGTCCGGGACCTCGTCCGCGCGGGGCACCCAGGTCCAGGTGAAGGTGGACCGGTCCTCCTCCGCCGCGAGGGCCAGGTCAGCCGCGTGCCGCGGGTGCAGCGGCTCCAGCCGTACCCGTGAGCCCTCCAGGGTCGGGGCGGTCAGCCGGAAGGTCATCCGGGTCCTCCTTCGTCGGTGCGTCCGCCGTGGAGTCTGCACCACCGGCCCCGACGGCGACCACGCGGCTGCGGCCCGGGCGGACGAGGGAGGTCATGGCGACGCCGGCGACCAGCAGGGCGGCGGCGGCCCAGCGCAGCGGGCTCACCGTCTCGTCCAGCAGGAGCCATGCGGAGGCCATCCCGAAGACCGGCACCAGCAGCGAGAACGGGGCCACCGTGGAGGCCGGGTGGCGCTTGATCAGCCAGCCCCAGGCGCCGAAGCCGAAGACGGTGCTGACCCAGGCGATGAACAGGATCACCCCGACGCCCTCCATGTCGAGGTCGCGCAGGGCCGCCAGGTCGCGGTCGGCGCCCTCGGTGAGCAGCGAGAGGGCCAGCAGCGGGAGCACGGGCACGGTGCTCACCCAGACCATGAAGTTGAGCGCGTCCGGCGGGGACGCCTTGCGGGTGAGGACGTTGGACACGCCCCAGCAGGCGCCGCCGAGGATCACCAGGGCGAAGGCGTGCAGCGGCCCTGTCGTTCCCTCGTCGACGGCCGCCACCGCTATCCCGGCGACCGCGACCGTCATGCCGGCGACCCGCAGCCCGGTGAGCCGTTCGCCGAGCACGGCGAAGGCGAACAGCGCGGTGAAGACGGCCTGGATCTGCAGGACCAGCGAGGTGAGCCCGGCGGGCATGCCCTGGTCCATGCCGACGAAGACCAGCCCGAACTTGGCCACGCCCAGGGCGAGGCCGACGCCCACGATCCACTTCCAGGCGACCTTCGGCCGCCCGACCAGGAAGACGGCCGGCAGGGCGGCGAGGAGGAACCGCAGCGCGGACAGCAGAAGGGGCGGGAAGTGGTCGAGGCCGACCTCGATCACCACGAAGTTGACGCCCCAGGTGGCCGCCACGCACACGGCCAGCAGGAGATGAGTAGGTCGCATGCGTCGAGCATCCGTCGCCACCACCGTGAAGCACCAGCGATGATTACTGCACGGGTGGATGTAGGAACGCTGAATCGACGGGCGGTGTCCGTCGCGAGGGAGGCCGGACCATGCTGGACCTTCAGCGGTTGCGCGCGCTGCACGCGGTCGCCGTGCACGGAACCGTCAACGCGGCGGCGGAGTCGCTGGGTTACACGCCCTCCGCGGTGTCCCAGCAGATCGCCAAGCTGGAACGCGAGACCCGCACGGTGCTCCTGGAGCGGCAGGGCCGGGGCGTGCGGCTCACCGAGGAGGCGCGTCAGCTGGCCGAGACGGCGCGGGAGCTGCTGGGCCTGGTGGAGCAGGCGGAGGCGGCCCTGGAGGAGCGGCGCGGGGAGCCGTCGGGGCGGCTGACGGTCGCCGCCTTCCCCTCGGCCGCCCGCGGGCTGATGCCGGGGGTGCTCGCGGACCTGTCGGCGCGTCACCGGGCGCTCGACGTGCGGCTCAGCGAGGTGGACCCGCACCTGTCGGTGGGCATGGTGGCCAAGGGCGCCGTCGACATGGCGGTGACGCACGACTGGGACGTGGCCCCGATGGCGCTCCCGCCGGGGCTGGCGCGGCGGCGGATTGGCGAGGACCACAGCGACCTGCTGGTCCCGCGGGGGCATCCGCTGGCCGGCCGGGCCGGGGTGCGGGGCGAGGAACTGGCGGGCCAGGACTGGGTCTGCCAGCCGCCGGGGCGGGTCTGCCACGACTGGCTGCTGCGGACCATGCGGTCGGCCGGGCACGAGCCGCGGGTGGTCCACACCGCCGACGAGAACCCCACCCTGGTGGCGCTGGTGGCGGCCGGGCTCGGGGTGGCGGTGATCCCCCGCCTGGGTCGCGGGCCGCTGCCCGAGGAGGTGGTGACGGTGCCGATGGAACCGGTGCCGGTGCGGCGGCTGTACGCGGTGTGGCGGCAGGAGGCGGCCCGCCGTCCGGCCGTCACGGAGACGGTGCGCACGCTGCGGTCGCGATGGCGGGGCATGACCGGGGAACCGTGAGCGGCGGTGGCGCGTCCAAGGGCCGCGCTGCCGGAGCAGTCACCGCGGAGCGGCCGACCGGCCACCTGTGGGGGCCGGTTTCCCCCTCCCTCCCCGCCCGCGGACCGGCAGCCCGGCCGTCACCGGCGCCGCCCCCTCCTGCGCGCCGCGTCGTCTGCCTGGTCGTGGCCGTCGCCCTGCTGGGCCTTCTCGTCCTGGCCCTCCTCGCCCCGGAGAGGTTC
>NZ_JBEOVU010000031.1:0-97654 GCF_040295685.1 Streptomyces sp. NPDC002734 | reverse complement strand
TTCCCTCGGGCGGGGTGTTCTTTGGGCCTGGCCCCCGTCCCCCCCCGCGCGCGCCGCGGGGGCGGGGGCGGCCGCCGGGGGGGCCGGAGCCGTGGCCCCGGCCCCGCGGACGGCTCTCGGGGCGGGCGCGCCGGTCCTCACCAGCCTTCCTCCCCGGTCACGTCCAGCTCCGCCCGCAGCCGGTCGAAGCAGCCGCTGAGCAGCCGCGACACGTGCATCTGCGAGATGCCGAGCTGCTGGGCGATCCGGCTCTGGGTCATCCCGCGGAAGAACCGGAGGTAGAGGATGACCCGGTCCCGCTCGGAGAGGGCCTCCAGGCAGGGCCGTACCGCCACCCGGTCCACCACGAGGTCGTAACCGGTCTCGACCGACCCCAGCGCGTCCTCCAGCGCGTACCCCTCGGTGCCGGGCAGCTCCGCCTCCAGGGACAGGGCGTGGAAGCACTCCAGGGCCTCCATGCCGGTGCGCACCTCGTCCTCGGTGAGCCCGGTGTACTCGGCGATCTCGGCGATCGTGGGCGAGCGGCCCTGCGTGGTCTGGGACAGCTCCTTGGCCGCCCGCCTGACCCGGTTGCGCAGGTCCTGGACCCGCCGGGGCACGTGCAGGGTCCACAGGTGGTCGCGGAAGTGGCGTTTGATCTCACCAGTGACGGTGGGCACCGCGTACGACTCGAAGGCGCAGCCGCGCGCGGGGTCGTAGTGGTCGACGGCCTTGACCAGGCCGAGTGCCGCCACCTGGTAGAGGTCCTCCAGGGCCTCGCCGCGGCCGCGGAAGTTGACGGCGATCCGCTCGGCCATGGGGAGCCAGGCGCGGACCAGGTCGTCGCGCAGGGCCCGGTGTTCGGGCCCTTCCGGGAGGGACGCCAGGCGGGCGAAGGCCGCCGCGGTGTCCGGGGCGTCGTCGTGCGGATGGCCGCGGGACCGGGTGGTCCGGGTGCGGGTGGTGGTGCTGGTGGCCGGCATACGGGCACCTCCCTCGGCTGGGCCGGCAGGGCGGTCGCCACGGGAGAGGGGCGCTCCCGGACAGGTCCGGAACGCCGGGGGCCGTGCGTGCAGGGCCCACTCCCGCGGCCGTGCCTCCTGTCCGAAGCACTGGTGGAGGAATTCCCTCGAACGGAGGAAGCCAAACAAATCGGGCAAACAACCCGAAAGTGTTATCGGCGGGCGCCGGGAGCGAAGTGGGAGGGGGAGGGGAGGCGGGGCCCGTGGGGCCCTAGGGCGGGCCCGGGCCTCGGTGCCTCAGTGCTCGATGGAGTCGATCAGTTCCCGGGCGCCCTGGCGGAGCAGGGTGACCGCCACCGAGGTGCCCAGCGTCGCCGGGTCCAGCGGGCCGGCCCACTCGTGGGCGTTCAGCCGCGTCTTGCCGTCGGGGGTGAAGACGCAGGCGCGCAGCGAGAGCTCGCCGGTGCGGTCGACCCGGGCGACACCGGCGATCGGGCTGTTGCAGTGCCCCTGAAGGACGTGCAGGAACATCCGCTCCGCGGTCGCCTCCCGGTGGGTGTCCGGGTCGCCGAGGGCGCCTACCGCCTCGATCAGACCCGTGTCCTCCTCACGGCACTGGAGGGCGAGGATGCCCGCGCCGATCGGCGGCATCATCGTCTCGGTGGAGAGCACCTCGCTCACCGTGTCGGTCCGGCCGATGCGCTCCAGCCCGGACAGGGCCAGCAGCAGCGCGTCCGCCTCGCCGGCCGCCAGCTTCTCCAGCCGCCGGTTGGCGTTGCCGCGCATCGGCACGCAGGTCAGATGCGGGTGCGAGGCGGCCAGCTGGGCCACCCGGCGCACCGAGGACGTCCCGATCCGGGTGCCCGGGGGGAGCTCGTCGAGGGTCAGCCCGCCGGGGTGGATCAGCGCGTCGCGGACGTCGTCCCGCCGCAGGAAGGCGGCGAAGACGGTGCCGGCGGGCAGCGGCCGGTCGGCGGGGATGTCCTTGACGCAGTGCACCGCGAGATCGGCCTCGCCGGCCAGCAGGGCGGCGTCCACCTCCTTGGTGAACGCGCCCTTGCCCTCCACCTGCGACAGCTCGCCCATCCACTTGTCGCCGGTGGTCTTGACCGGCACGACCTCGGTGCGCGTCGAGGGGTGGTGCAGGGCGAGTTCGGCGCGAACGCGCTCGACCTGCGCGAGGGCCATCGGGGAGTCGCGGGAGACGATGCGGACGATCTCGGGAGCCGACATGCGGCCACGATAGCCGTCAACAAGGGCTCCGTGGAGCCTGTGACGCGACTGCGGCGCACGAGTCGAGCGGGACCCTAGCCTCCCTCGTCGACGTCCTCGCCGGCGTCCGCGCCCGAGGCGGCGGCCGCACCGGGCGGGAGGTGTGCCGCCGACTCCTCCGGAGCCAGGTCCGGCCGCAGGCGAAGCCAGGACGGCTGGCGCAGCAGACCCGCCCGGGTCCGGGTGCTGTAGCGGACCTCGCCGACCAGCCGCGGCACCACCCAGCGCGCCCCGGCCGCCTTCGGGGCCGGGGTGAACGGGCAGACGTCGGTCGCCGCGGCGGCCAGCAGCCGGGCCAGGTCGGTGCGCTCCGCCTCGCTCCAGCCGGTGCCGACGCTGCCCACGTACCGCAGCAGCCCCTCGGGGTCGCGCTGGCCCATCAGCACCGCTCCCGGCAGACCGGTGAGCCGCCCGCGCCCGGGCGTCCAACCGCCCACCAGCACGTCGACGCCGGTCATGTGCCGGATCTTGATCCACGCGCGCGAGCGCACCCCCGGCTCGTACACCGAGTCGAGCCGCTTGCAGACCAGCCCTTCCAGGCCGTGCTCACGGGTGAGGGCGAGGGCCTGCTCGCCGTGGCCGACGACCGCGGCGGGCGTGGACCAGAACGGGCCCGCCAGGCCGAGCCCCTCCAGCTCCCGGCGGCGGCGGGCGTACGGCAGCCGGAGCAGGGAGCGGCCGTCCAGGTGCATCGCGTCGAAGAGCACCAGGTGGGCCGGGGCGGCCGTGGCGCGGCGGGCCGCCAGGGCGGGGGAGCCGGCGAGGCCCATCCGGGACTGGAGCAGCTGGAAGTCGGCGCGGCCCCGGTCGTCGAGGACCAGGATCTCGCCGTCCAGGACCGCAGGGGTACCGCCCAGGGCCCGCCCCAGCGGGGCCAGCTCGGGGTAGGCGGCCGTGATGTCCTCGCCGGAGCGGGCCCGCAGGGTGAGCGTGCCGTCCGCCTCGGCGTAGACCACGGCGCGCTGGCCGTCCTGCTTGGTCTCGTAGGCCCACCGGTCGTCCTGCGCCGGGGGCGGCAGCCGGCCGGGGGTCGCGAGCATGGGGGAGATCCGTGGCAGCGTCACGGCACAGTTCTCCACCACCGGCCCGCCGGTCAAGCGGCGGCGCGGCCCGCTTCCCCCGACCGGCCCAGGCCGCGCTCAGTCCAGCCGCTGCTCCGCGTAGGCGGCCATGGCCGTGGCCAGGAACTCCGCCAGACGGGGGTGCTTGGCGTCGTAGCGGGCACGGAACTCCGGCGAGTCCGCGTACATCCGGCCCAGGCCGGTGAACGAGGCGCGGTTCGGCGTCCAGAAGGCGCACACCGCCCGGTACTGCCGGTCCATGAGCTCCACGGCGCGCGGGTCGTCCGGGGCGGCCCCCGCCTCGATCAGCTCCACCGCCGCGTCCTCCACGGCCTCGTACTCGGCGACGGCCTCGTCGGCCCGCGCGCGGTCCCAGCCGGCCGTGCGGCGCCGGCTCTCCGCGATCTGCTGCCGGGCCTCGTCCCCGTACCGGTCCACCAGCTCGGCCTCGTAGGCCGCCTGACGTGCCGGGTCGATCCCGTCGAACAGGTCTTCCAGTGCCATGTCCCTCTCCCCTTCCAGGTGCGCGATGGTCGCGGTCACCGTCTCCACCAGCCGCTCCACCCGCCGGCGCTCGGCGAGCAGTCCGCCCAGGTGGGCGCGGAGCGCCTCGACGGCGTCCTTCTCCTCGTCGACGACCGCGGCGATCTCCGACAGGCCCAGGCCGAGGCCGCGGAGCAGCAGGATGCGCTGCAGCCGCAGGGCGGAGGCGGCGGTGTAGTGCCGGACGCCGCCCGCGCCGAGCCGGTCCGCGGGCAGCAGGCCCACGGCGTCGTAGTGCCGCAGGGTCCTCACCGTGACCCCGGATGCCTTCGCCAGCCGGGTGATCGACCACTCCTCGTCCATGACCGAGGCATCGCCCTTCGTTCGCGCGTCACGTGTGTCACCGCAGGTCGCGGCGACGGACACGACGCTAGGCGCTGACGCTGCGGCAGCGGCAAGCCGCGTTTCCGCGGGTTCCCGGCAACCGGCCGGGCAGGGCGGGGGAGTCCCGCCTCAGCCCGCCCCGCCCGGCTGACCGGCGAGGCGGGCTGAGACGTCGGCGGCGGGCGCGGTGCCGGGGCTGCCGCACCGGTTCAGGGGCGGGTTCCCGCCGGGTGGGCGGAGCGGGTGGGTACGGGCCGCGCCTCGTGGACGCCGTCGCGAGGGGACGGCATCAGCGGGAACGCGGTGTGTCCGGACGGGAAGGGCGGCGCCGGGGCGGTGCGGGGAGCGGACGTGACCTCCGCCGAGGTGGCGGCCGGGGCGGCGGTCGAGGCGGCAGGAACCGGCCCGGCGGTCGCCGGGCGCGCGGCGGGCCGGGAGGTCGCGGCCCGGGTGGGGCGGCGGTGGCGGAGGGCCGCGCCGGCGGTGACGGTGGCGGCGATGAGGACGCCGCCGATCACCAGCGCACCCCGCGCGCCGGCCCACTCCATGAGCAGGCCGAGCAGCGGCGGGCCCACCAGCCCCCACCCGGTGCTCACGCTGCGCCACACACCGAGGACCCGTCCCCGCATCCGCGGCGGGGGATCCGTCTGAAGGACGGTCGTGCCGGCCGTGTCGGAGACCGACTCCACGACGGCCATCGGCACGATCAGCGCCATCAGGACCGCCAGGCTGGGGGAGAGGCCCGCCGCGACCTGCAGCAGCCCGCCGACCGCCGCCATCGTGCCGACCAGCCGCACCGTCGGGTTCGTGAGACGCCCCGCGAGCACCGCGCCCACGACGCCGCCCACCGCCAGCACCGTGGAGACCGCGCCGAACTCGGCGGCCCCGCCGGCCAGCGGCCCGGTCACCAGCACGGCCAGGGTCAGCGTGTAGTTGCGGCCGAAGACGCTGCTCATCGCGGTGATCGCCGCCAGCGCCACCAGCCGGGGCCGCCGGAAGAAGAACACCAGCCCGTCGCGGGCCCCCGTCCCCCGCCGCCGCCGCCGCTCCGTGGCCGGGGCCTCGGCCGGGGTCCTCCCGGGCGCGGCCCGCAGGGCGACCGGCTCCACCGGCACCGCCCCCGGCGCGGGACGCAGGAACGGGATCACCGCGGCGACGAACAGGAAGGACAGGCCGTTCACCGCGTACGCCGCGCCCGGACCCCACCAGCTGACCAGCACACCCGCGGCCGCCGCACCGCCGAGCCGCCCCACGCCGTGCACCAGCGAGCCGACGGCGATCGCCGAGGGGACGTCCCGCGGCGGCACCAGGTCGTTGCCCAGCAGCGCGCAGGCCGGCGCGTCCACCGTGGCGATCAGGCCGGTGACCACCGCGAGGGCCATCAGCACGCCGACGTTCAGCTGGTCGAAGGCGATGAGCACGGCGGTGACGACCGCGACCGCTCCCAGCAGCGCCTGGCTGACCGCGGCGGTGAGCTTGCGGGGCCAGGCGTCGACCGCCGCGCCGCCGGCCAGGCCGAGCAGCAGCCCGGGGGCGGCCTGCAGGGACACCGACAGGCCGGTGAGCGCCGCCGAGCCGGTGAGCTCCAGGACCAGCAGGTTCTGCGCGGTCAGCTGCATCCAGGTGCCGACGTTGGAGACCAGGTTGGCCAGCGACCACCAGCGCATGGACCGGTGCCGCAGCGAGCGCCACGGGCCGCGGCCGCCACCGGAGCGGTGGGCGGCGCGCGCGGCGTGGAGCCGGGCGGTCAGGGACCGGCCGGCGGAGGAGGAGAGGAACACGGGGAAGTACGCCTTGCCGTCGGGACGGGGGAGGAGGGGGAGACCGTCCTGACGGAGCGGCGACGGCCATGATGGCCCGCGGAACCCCGCGGTGCTTTCCGCACACCTGTCCACGCACCCCTCGATCGGGTCAACTCCACTGCCGTGCAGGCGAATCCGCAGCCGGGTGGCGTTTCTCACAAGGGTGGTCCGGGACCCGGATGAGGGGTCCCGGACCAGGCGGGGGACGATACTGAGGCACCCCGCACCGCAGCACAGCACGGAAGGTCTGCGCGCACCCATCCCATGAGCGACTCCTCCACCTCCCACCCCGCACCCTCGAGCGGCGGCCCCGCCCCCGCGGCCGTCTGGTACGCCCGCGGCCGCTGCACCCGGCCGCTCGCCGACGAAGCCGTGCGCCTGTATCTGCGCCGGATGCAGGACGCCGGCGTCGTCGACGCCCACCTGGAGCTGGACCCCGCGGAGATCCCCCACCTGACCCACCCGTCGGCGGCGTCCTCCGCGCCCCCGGCCGCCGCTCCCTCCACCTCCTCCGTCCCCGCGGGCGCCCCGGGCGGCGTCCCCGCGCCGCACGCCACCCACCCCGCCGCGGACGCCGACGGCGCGGCGCCGGTGGCCGACCACGGCGTCCGGTCCTTCGAGGCCCGGTGGCGGGCGCCCGGCGGGGTGACCGTCCGGGCCCGGCTGACCGTCGGCCCCGAGGGCGGCTTCCTGCCCGGCGCGGCCCCCGGCCTCACGCTCGCCCCCGCGGGTCTCGCGCACGCCCTCGGGCGCGCCCCCGAGGGCCGCGAGTGGCTGCTGGTCGCCGAGGCGGAGAGCGTCTGGGATCCGCGCTGGCCCTCCCCGGCGGACATGTTCTGGCCGCGCGAGGAGGCGGACGCCTGGGACCGGGTCCACGTGGGCGGCCTGCGCGGCGCCGACCTGAGCACCCTGGAGATCAACCGGCTGCCCGACGACGACAAGGAACTCCGCAAGCTCCTGAAGGACTGCGCCCGGGACGGCTGGAACGTCCATGTGGTCGTGCACGAGGCGATGACCCCGGACGAGCGCGGTCTGCGCCCGCTGGTGCGCAGGCTCCCGGCCGGACTGCGGCACCGGGTGATCGAGCACCGGGCGGCGCCGGACCAGTACCGGGCCGTCAACTGGGCGCTCAAGGACCACGGCGTCGAGGTCCCGCGCGGCGGCGCGGTCGTCCTGCCCGGCGAGCCGGCCCGTCCGGGGTACGACCGCGACGCCTTCACCGTGCGCACGGTCTTCCTGGACGGCTCCGAGCCCACCGCGCTGATCGACACGCTGCACCACTTCGTGGCCCTGGCCGCGCCGCTCCCCGAGGGCGCCGCCGAGGGCGTGCGGGTGATGCGCGAGCAGTGGCACCTGGTCACCCTGCAGGAGCGGCTGGCGCACGCCGAGCAGCTGGTGGTCATGTACCGGGAGGCCCTCGACGCGATGACCCGCTCCCGGGACCTCTACCGGGAGGCCGCCGAGCAGGCGCACGAGGCCCTGGCCGCCCTCCGGGCCTCGGCCGGCCCCGCGGCGCTGCCCGCCCCCCGCGCGGACACCCCGGCGCAGCCCGACCCCGGGACGCCCCCGCAGGGCTCCGGCTTCTCGCTGCGCCAGTTCACCCGGTCGCTGGAAAGGATGAAGGACGCGGGGAAGGGACGCCGCGAACGCCCGTAGTGGGGAGAACCGGTCCCCCTCCCGGGGGGACCGGCCCTAAGCTCGTCGAATGGCCAAGTACTTCGACGTTCACCCCGACAACCCCCAGCCGCGCACCATCGCCCAGGTGGCGCAGGCCCTCCGGGACGACGCGCTGATCGTCTACCCCACCGACTCCTGCTTCGCGCTCGGGTGCCGGACGGGCAGCAAGGACGGCGTCGACCGCATCCGCGAGATCCGGCAGCTCGACGACCGGCACCACTTCACCCTCGTCTGCCGCGACTTCGCCCAGCTCGGTCAGTACGCGCAGATCGACAACGACGTGTTCCGGTCCGTGAAGGCCGCGACGCCGGGGCAGTACACCTTCATCCTGCCGGCCACCCGCGAGGTGCCCCGGAAGCTGGCCCACCCCAAGAAGCGCACCGTCGGCGTGCGCATCCCCGAGCACCCGGTGGTGCGGGCGCTGCTGGAGGAGCTGGACGAGCCGCTGCTCTCCAGCACCCTGCTGCTGCCCGGCGACGAGGAGCCGATGACCATGGGCTGGGAGATCAAGGAACGGCTCGACCACCAGGTCGACGTGGTCCTCGACTCCGGCGAGTGCGGCACGACGCCGACCACGGTCGTCGACTTCTCCGAGGGCGTCCCCGAGATCGTGCGGCGCGGCGCGGGCGACCCCACCCCGTTCGAGTGACCGCCGGGCGGGCCACCGGGCCCCGTCCCGGCGGCCCGCCCACCACGTCCTCGCGGCCCGCTCACCGCTCACCCCGCTCGAGGCGCGCCCCGGCTCACCACACCCCGGGTTCGCTGCCCGTCAGCGCCTCGGAAGGCCGGCCGTCGACGCCCACCGGGACGTCCCCGGCCAGCATCACCCGGTGCATGATCCGCGGGGCGCCCGCCACGGTGTGGTCGCTCGGTGCCAGATGGATCGTCGAGCGGTTGTCCCAGAACGCCACGCTGCCGGGCTCCCAGCGGAACCGCACCGTGTACTCGGGGCGCACCGCCTGCTCCAGCAGCATCTCCAGGACCCGGGCGCCCTCCGCACGCGACAGCTCCTGAATCCGCTCCAGGTAGTAGCCGTTGACGAACAGCGACCGTTCCCCGGACTCCGGGTGCACGCGGACCAGCGGGTGCACGGAGGCCACCTGGCGGTCGAGCAGATGCCGGACGTACGCGTCCTCGCCGGGACGCGGCTGGTACCCCACGCCCAGCCGGTGCTCGGCGCGCAGCCCGTCGACGAACGCCCGCACCGGCGCGGACAGACCGGCGTAGGCGGCGGCCAGGTTCGACCAGGTGGTGTCGCCGCCGTACGGGGGCACCTCCTCCGCCCGCAGGATCGTCGCCGCCGGCGGGTCGACCCGGGCCCCGTGGTCGCAGTGCCAGCCCCGCAGCAGGCTGTGGCGGCGGCGGTCCAGCCACTCCTCGTGCTCCATGCCGAACCGGCCGCCCAGCTCCAGCCGGTCGGCGGTGGTCTCCACCTCGGGGAAACCCGACGGAGAGGCGCTCCCGCGGCGGGGCAGCACCACCGGTTCGCCGAAGCGCCGTGCCAGCGCCACATGGGCGGCGTGGTCCAGGCGCTGCCCGCGGAAGAACAGCACCTTGTGCCGCAGCAGCGCCGCGCGGAGCGCCGCGACCGTGGCTGGGGGCAGGTCGTCCGCCAGATCGACCCCGTGGACCTCCGCGCCGATGTGGCCGGCGACCGGGGCGATCTCCACCGGTCGGTCCGTGGCCGTACGTGTCGTCACCATGCCCTCAGCCTCGGCGCTGCGGGAAAGGCGACGCAAGAGGGCCTCCCGGCGCGCCGGATCAGACGCCGAACGGCGCGGCGTAGCGGACCGTCCCGGCCGGCAGCGGCACCGACCGGTCCAGGGTGAGGGCCATCAGCGCCTCGTCGGGGACGTCGAAGCTCACCCGGATGCCGTGGACGGAGGCCCGGGAGAAACCGAAGCGCGGGTAGTACGAGGGGTGCCCCAGCACGACCACATGGTGCTCGCCGCGCTTCCGGGCCGCCTCCAGCGCCGCCCGGACCAGGACCGCCCCCACCCCCTGCCCCTGGTGGTCGGGCAGCACCGCGACCGGCGCCAGTGCCAGCGCCGGGGACGCGCCGACGTGACAACGGGTCAGCACCGTGTGGCCGACGACCGTGCCCCGCTCGTCCTCGGCCACCAGCGCCAGATCGCCGAACCACGCCTCGGCGTCGGCGCGCAGCGCCTCCACCAGGTCGGCCTCCTCGGCGGTGGGGAACGCCGCCAGGTCGACGGCGCGGACCGCCGCGGCGTCCGCGCCCGTCTCCGCCTCCGGGCGTACCCGCCAGGGATGAGTCATGTGCTCCGGCCTTCCGTCGTGCTGTCCGGTGTCGACCGGCAGCGTACGGTGCTGTGCGGCTGTCCGGCGAAGGGTAATCGGAAGGGGGAAGGGCGTGGAGGACGTCCACGGTTCCGTGGTGGCCCTGGCGGGCGAGTTGGTCCGCACGCCGAGCAGGGGCGGGATCGACGACTACGGGCCGGTGCTGTCCGTACTGGAGCGATGGCTGGCCCGGCGCGGGCTGCCCCACCGCCGGCTGCGCGACCCGGACGGGAACACGGCGGGCCTGCTGGTGGAGATCGCCGGCGGCCGGCCGGGCAGGTGGTGGACGCTGGACGCCTGCGTGGACACCGCGCCCTTCGGCGACGAGAGCGCCTGGTCGTTCCCGCCGGCCGCCGGGGACGTGGTCGACGGCATGCTGCGGGGACGCGGAGCGGCGGACTCCAAGACGGCGGCGGCGCTGTTCTGCCACCTGGCCGCCGAGATCGCCCCACGGGCGCGGGAGACGCACGGCGGCCTGGCCGTGCTGCTCGACGTGGACGAGCACACCGGCCGCTTCGGCGGCGCCCACGCGTACCTCGCGGACCCCGACGCCGTCCGTCCGGCGGGCGTGATGATCGGCTACCCGGGGCTCGACGAGGTGGTCGTCGGCGGGCGGGGGCTGTGGCGGTGCGTGCTCACCGTGCACGCGTCGGCCGGCCACTCGGGGGCCCGGCGGGAGACCGTGGGCGCGGTGTCGCGGGCCGCCCGCCTGGTGGCCATGCTCGACGAGGCCGAACTGCCGCGCGAGGAATGGCCGTTGACGCCCCGGCTGACGGTGACCGCGATCGGCGGCGGGGAGGGCTTCTCGGTGGTCCCGGACCGCTGCACGATCAACGTCGACGTACGCACCACACCGGGCTTCGGCCCCGCCGAGGCCGAACGTCTGGTCCGCGACGTCGTCACCGCCTTCGACGCCGCCGTCCCCGGGCCGACGCGCACCGCCGTGGACGCGGTCGCCGCCTGGCCGGCCTACCGGCTGGAACGCGACCGGCAACCCGCCGCCGCCCTGCTCGACGCCGCCGCCGGAGAAGGGCTCGCGGTGCGGGCGAAGGTGGCCGGACCCTCCAACATCGGCAACCTGCTGGCGGGGGAGGGCATCCCCGCCACCGCCGGGTTCGGGCTCCCGTACCGCGGGCTGCACGGTACCGACGAATGCGTCGACCTCGCCGAACTGCCGCGCGTGTACCGCGTGTACCGGCAGGCGGTCCTGCGACTGCTGGGCGCGGCATGAGCATCGCCGAGGAGTATCCGCACTGGCCGGCGCTGCGCGTCGCCGCCCTGGTGCGCGGCGGGCTCCTGCGCCCGGCCGAGGTCCTGGCGGCCGCGTTCGCCCGCATCGAGGAGGAGGAACCGCGGACCCGGGCGTTCGGAGAGCTCTGGCCCCGCCGCGCCGCCGAGGCCGCCGCCGGGGTCGAACGGCGGCTGCGCGAAGGGGAGACGCTGCCACTGGCCGGCGTGCCGATCGGGGTGAAGGCCACCGAGGGGCCCACCGCCTTCCAGACCGCCCGGCTGCTCGCCGCCGGCTGCGTACCGGTCGGTGCCACCTCCACCCCGGGCCCCGGCACCGCCTGGCAGACCTGGGGCGCCACGCCCCACGGGCCCACCCTGAACCCGCACGACCCGCGCCGCAGCCCCGGCGGCTCCTCCGCCGGGTCCGCGGCGGCCGTCGCCCGGGGCATGGTGCCGCTGGCCACCGGCAGCGACGGCGCCGGATCCGTCCGCATCCCCGCCGCCTGGTGTTCCGTCGTCGGGCTCAAGCCCACCAACGGCAGGCTGCCCGCCCGGGACCGGGCGGGCCTCAACACCCCCGGCCCCCTCACCCGTCGCGTGGCGGACGCCGCCGCCGTGCTGGACGTCCTGACGGGCACGGCGGCATACGGCGAACCGCGCGCCCCCCGGCGGCCGTTGGCCGCCCTGTGGTCACCCGGCCTGGGCCTCGCCGACACCGACCCGGAGGTGGCCCGAACGGCCCGGGCGGCGCTCGCCCGGCTCGCTGCGGCCGGAGCGGTCCGGGTGCGCGAGGCCGAGGTCCGCCTCCCCGACCCCGCCCCGTGCTGGACCGCGCTGCGTGGCGGCGACCCGGGGACGGCCGGGCCGCCGCGCCGTGCGCTGGCCCGTGCCGTGGACGCCCTCTTCACCCGTCACGACCTGCTGGCGACCCCCACGACACCGAACCCGCCGCACGGCCACGAGGGCCCGGGCGACGTCATGAGCGTCGCTCTGACCTGGGCGTTCAACATCACCGGTCATCCCGCCCTCAGCATCCCGGCGGGGCTGACGGCGACCGGCGAGCCCGTGGGGCTGCAGTTGGTGGCCCGCCCGGACCGCGAGGCGGACCTCCTGGCCGCCGCCGCGGCGATGGAGGGGACCGCGGTCGCCCCGTGTGAATAATGCAGGGCATGCTGAGAATCGGATCACTGGTACTGGGCGTCGAGGACGTGGAGCGGGCCGTCGCCTTCTGGACACAGGCGCTGGGCTACGAGCCGCGCGAGGAACCGGAGAAGACCTGGGCGGTCCTGGTCCCCGCCCACGGCACGACCGGAGCCCAACTGGCCCTGATGCGCAGCGACGTCCCCGTCCAGCCGCACCCCCGGGTCCACCTCGACCTCTACGCCGGTGACGCCCGGGACCAGGCCGCCGAGGTGGAACGGCTGGTCGCCCTCGGCGCACGGCGCACCGACTGGGACCTCTACCCGCAGGACCCGGACTTCGTGGTGCTCGAGGACCCGGACGGCAACCGTTTCTGCGTCATCGACACCTCACGGGAGTCCTGACCCGCCCGCCTCCCGACGGGGTCCCAGGATCCTGTTTAGGTGGTACTCCAGCACGGCCCGCGCGTCCTCCAGGGCACGCCGGCCGTGCAGCACGTCCATGCCGAGACCGGTCGCGCCGGCCACCAGCAGATCCGCCTCGCGGGCCGGGTCCAGGCCGGGCGCCGCCGCACCCGCGGTGTGCGCCGCCCCGAGCAGGGCGGCCACCAGGTCCTCCAGCGGGTGCTCGTCCGGCAGGAAGACCGCCGCGAGCGCGGGGTCGGTGAGAGCGCGCGCGTAATAGGCGTTGAACACGCGGAGCGACAGGGCGCGTTGGTCGTCCAGCGGAAGGAACTCGCCCAGCACGGCAGTCAGCATCGCCCGGGGGTCGTCCGTACCGGACGGGATGCGCCGCCGGGCCCGCCGTTCGTTCTCCGCGTGCAGCCTGCGCAAGGCGTCGACCAGCAGGTCGTGCTTCGAGTCGTACGGGTACTGCACCGCTCGGAGGGACATCCGGGCCGTGTCGGCGATCCGGCGCATGCTCGCCGCCTCCAGGCCCTGACCGGCCGCGATGTGCCACACGGCCTCGGCGATGCGCTGCCGCCGGGCGGTCCGGGCCTCGCTCTCCGGCACGCGCGGCTCCGCCTGTGCGGCCGCGTCCGCCCTGCGACGCCGGTAGGCCCTGGCCTGGCAGCTGCGGGAGCAGTACAGCGGGGGCCGCCCACGGCCCGTCGGCTTCACAGCGGCACGGCACACACGGCAGGAGCGCCGGTTTTCGTCACGCACGCGCGCCTCCCTCAGGGGTGTCGAATGTGTGAGGAAAGGACTGTTCCTCCTGCTGGCCTCCCCTGTTCCATGGATACGGCCGTAACGCGGTCGATGCCGTTTCCGAGGGAGTGGGCGTGAAGTACGACGTGACGCAGGTGGCCGGCATGATCCTTCTGGTCGTCGCCGGGCAGGGGCTGGTGCGGTCGCTGGTGGATCACGACGACCTGGGCCTGCTCGGCCCGCTCCCCGGCGGGTTCGCCCCCGCGGTCACCGTCTACGTGGCGGTCACCCTCGCGGGGGCGCTCCTCGCAGGCTGGGCCCACGCGCGGGCGCGGGCGCTCGGCCGCCGCGGGTGATCGCCCGCCGGGGGTGATGGCCCGCCGAGGGGGTCACCCGCCGGAGGGGGTCACTCGGTGGGAGCGAACACGCAGAACTCGTTGCCCTCCGGGTCGGCGAGGATGTGCCAGTGGATGTCCTCGTCCGGGCGGCGCAGCAGGGTGGCGCCCAGGGCCAGCAGGCGCTCCGGGTCGCCGGTCACGTCGAGGTGCATGCGGTTCTTCGTCGTCTTCGGCTCGGACACCTGGTTGAACCAGATCAGCGGGCCGGCGCCGTCCGGGTCGACGACGGGCACCGGCCAGTCGGCCGGGGGCTCCGTGCCGTCCGGCGACCCGCGCCGCACGTAGCCGAGTGCCGCGCACCACCAGTCGGCGAGGGACTGGTGGTCCACGGCGTCCAGACAGAGGTCCTTGAAGCGGGCGGGAGCGGCCGGGAGATCGGTCATGGCCCCATCCAAGCAGGGCCGGAGAGGCGCCGAGGCTCAAACCGTGGTGTCGAGATCCCAGGCGTAGAACTCGATCGCCCGCCGGTAGGCGCGCACGCCGGGGTCCTCGCTGGTGGAGGCGAGGAGCCGGAGCAGGAGCGTCATGGCCTCGTGGTGACCGCCGGTGTTGTACAGGGCCATCGCGAGGAAGGCGCGCAGCGCGCCGTCCTCGGGGAACTCCTCGGTTCCCCGCCGCAGGGTCCGGACGGCGTCGGCGTGACGGCCCAGCACCCGGTAGGTGCTGCCGAGCCCGAGGAGCGCGCCGCGCCGGTCGTCCGGGGGAAGACCGGGGAGGGCCACGGCCCGTTCGTAGAAGGGCACGGCCTCCGCCTCCAGCCCCAGGACGTCGTGGGCCCATGCCGTCTGGTAGGCGACGGCGGCGTCGTCGGGGAACTCCGCGCCGAGGGCGAGCAGCGACCGCCGGGCCGTCTCCGGTTCGCCGCCCTCGCGCAGGCGCACGGCCTGAGCGAGGCGGGCGGCGGCGTCGGCCGGCAACGTGCGGGTCCTCACCGTCCTGCGCATCGCCACCCGGGGCCGGAGGTCGAGCCCCCGCGCGGCCTCCTGGGCCCGGATCGCGCGCAACCGCGGTCCCCACTCCTCCTCCGGGCAGGGCGTGAAGCCGAGCCGGGCGTAGTACGGGGCGTTCCACGGCACCTCGGCGTAGGTGGTGAGGGTCAGCGCGGGAACACCCGCGGCCGCCGCGTGCCGCTCCAGGTGCTCGATGAGCGCGCGGCCGAGCCCGCGGCGGGCGTGGTGGGGGTGGACGGTGACCTGCTCGACGTGGAGGGCGCCGTCGACCGGTTCGGCCACGAGGTAGGCGACGGGCGCGTCCGCCTCGTCCACGGCCACCCAGGCGAGACCGGCCTTCCGGTACCGGTCGAGCACGTCGAGAGGGAGCGGTTCGTCGTCCGCCACGAAGGTCATGCCGATCTCGGCGAAGAGGCGTCCGGCGGCGCGCTCCACGTCCTGGAGCGCGGGCAGGTCCTGGGGGCGCGCGGGTCTGATCGTCACCCCCGGATTCTCGCCGGAATCCGGGGGCGCGCCCACCGAATTGCGGGCCGCCGGTGATTTGGCCGATGTGGTCCCCGGGGCGGCGCGGCCATTGTCTGCGGAAACGGGCGGGCGTCCGGCCCCGCCCCGGAGAGGAGCCAGACGCAGATGAGCGCATGGCGCAGAACGTCGCGGGCCCTGCTGGCCGCCCTGGCCGCCGCCACGCTGGCCTGGGTGCCCGCCCAGGCCGCGCAGGGAACCGGGACTGCCGACGCGCAGGGGCGCGAGGCCGTGCGGGGTCCGGAGGCCGAGTCCGTGCGGGGACCGCGTACCGCGGCCGGGCGGGCCGATGTGCGGGCCGACGTGCCGACCGTGCGGGCCCTCCCCGGCACCGTGCCCGGAGACCCCAAGGCGCCCGCGGTCGAGGACACCTACCCGTGGATGTCGACCGTCACCGATCTCGCGTCCGCCGGGTACGTCGAGGAGGAGTTCGAGATCGCCGGGGAGGCCGACGCCTACGGCGCCACCGGCGAACTCCTCGCCGAGGACGTCCCGTACCGGACCCGGATGATCGTCCGCCGCCCCGCCGACCCGCGGGACTTCAACGGCACGGTCCTCACCGAATGGCAGAACGTCACCGCCGGCTACGACCTGGACGCCCTGTGGAGCCCTGATCAGATCCTGCGCGAGGGCTACGCCTGGGTCGGGGTCTCCGCCCAGCGCGTCGGCGTGGACCAGCTGCGCGGCTGGAGTCCCGCCCGCTACGGGAGCCTCGACGTCACCGGCGGCGGGCGGTTCACCGCCGACCAGCTGTCCTACGACGTGTTCGCACAGGCCGCCCGGACGCTGAAGAGCCGTCAGGGCGGCGCCGCCCCGCTCGGGAAGCTGCGGGCCCGGACCGTGCTCGGCGTCGGCGCCTCGCAGTCCGCGATGCGGATGACCGTCTACTACGACCACGTGCTGCCGCGCACCGCGCCCGTCTTCGACGCCTACGCCTTCGTGGTCGGCAACGCCCCGGCCCGCAAGGGCGCCGAGCCGGTCCTCCAGGTGCTCTCCGAGACCGACGTGCGCACCCCCGCGCGCCGGGCCGACGACGACCGGTTCCGCCGCTGGGAGGTGGCGGGCACCGCGCACTCCGGCTGGAACGGCCAGGAGTACCGGCGGCCCGTGCTCACCCGCGACCTCGGCGCCGCCCCGGAGTACCGGTGCGCGCGGCCCCCGTTCAGCAGGGTGCCGCTGCACCACGTGATCGCCGCCGCGTACGGGCACCTGACCCGCTGGGCCGAGCGCGGCGTGCTCCCGCCGTCCGCCCCGCCGCTTCAGTTCGCGGCGGACGGCACCAAGGCCCGTGACGAGCTGGGGCTGGCCCGCGGCGGCATCCGGCTCTCCCAGGTCGAGGCGCCCACCGCGCTGGACACCGGCGACAACGCGGGCGAGACGTTCTGCTTCCTCTTCGGCAGCCACGAACCCTTCACCGAGGAGAAGCTGGACGAACTCCACCCCACCCACGGCGGCTACGTCGCCCAGGTGGCGCGCACCGACGCCCGCAACGTCCTCGCCGGCTACCTCCTCCCCGGTGACGCCCGCGACAACCTCCGCCAGGCGGCCCGCTCCGAGGTCGGCCGCTGACACCCCGAACGCCCCGTGGGCGGCGGCCCGAGGCTCGCCGCCGCCCACGGGGTCCCGCCGGTCACCCGGTGCCGATGAGGCCGAACGCGAACACCGCGAACCCCGCCGAGAGCACCCCGGCCGCCCACAGCGGCCACCCGGCCCGGCCGCCCGTCCGCCACGGCTCCTCGAACCGCCGGGTGCGGCGCGCCAGCACCACCAGGAGCACCGCGAAGACCGGCAGCCACAGCAGCCGTGCCGCGATCCAGGCCAGGGAGTCGGGAGCCGAGGTCAGGCCCGGGACGGTTCCCAGGAGGGGGGCCGCGAGCGACGCCGGCGCGGCCGCCGAGAACATCGCGGTCTGGTGCCAGCAGAGGATCGTCATCGCCGACAGGTTGACCACGACGACCGGCGCCCACAGCGCCGGCCTGCGCAGCCGGCGGCCGATGCGGTCGTGCAGCAGGATCGCCGCGCCGCTCTGCGCCGCCGCGAGCGCGAGCACCAGCAGCGACGGCGGGTGCGAGTTGGTGCGGTCCTCGCCGGGCACGCCGACCATGGACGCCGGGTAGTCGAAGACGAGCAGCAGGAGCGCGAACAGGGCCGCGCCGGCGGCGAGCAGGACGAGGGCGCCACGCCTGCCGAGCCTTCGGTCGCCCCAGCTGACGCCCAGTTGGTAGGCGAACATCCAGCCCGGCAGGATATTCAGCACGCCCAGCCAGGACGGCACGGCCTCCGCGTACGGGCCGTAACGCAGGAGGTCCACCACGGCGACGGAGACCAGGAGCGGCGCGGCGGCCCAGGCGCCCAGGCGCCGGGAGGCACGGACGCAGTACGGGGTGAGGGCCGTGATCACGGTGTACACGCCGACGAACCACAGGGGCTGGATCACCAGGGTGGACCCGGTGCGCAGCGTCGTGGCCGGCACGCCGATCACGTACAGGACCGGGACGAGTGCTCCCCACACGGCCGTCACGCCGAGCACCGGCCGTCCCAGCCGCGCGACACGGCCGCGCAGCCAGGCGTTCGCGGACCTCCCGCGCCGCAGGGACCTGCGGTACGAGAGGACCGAGGCGTAGCCGCCGACCAGGAAGAAGACGCCGAGCATCTGCAGCACCCAGCTCAGCGGGGCGAACGCGCCGAACGAGGAGAGAGGGCTCGCGTTGCGCAGCGCGCCGCCCGCGTCCAGGGTGAAGCCGCCGAGCAGCCAGTGCCCGGTCGGCACGGCGAGCAACGCGAGGGCGCGCAGACCGTCCACGGCGCGGTCCCGGTCGGCGGGGGTCCGGGCGTCGACGGCGGCGGCCGCCCGGGCGAACCTCCGCCGCAGACCCGCCCGGCCGGAGGACACCGGAGCCGCGGGTGCGGGGGCGGGTGTGGGTGCGGCCGCGGGTGCCGGCACCGGCAGCGTGGAGGCGGGCGCCGTGGACGCGTGCGCCGGGGACGGGAGCCCCGGCAGCGGTGCGGGGGATGCCGTGGGCGGCGTCGGTGAGGCCGTCGGTGAGGCCGTCGGCGTGCCGGTGGAGGGCGTGGTCATGCCGCCACCCCCAGCGCGATCCGGGCGAAGACGCGCAGCGAGTCGGTGCCGGGCGCGAAGTACCCGCTGTGGCCGCCTGCCCGCTCGGCGGGCACGAGCCGTGCGCCGAAGGCCGCGGCGGCCGGGTCGGCTCCGTGCCCGAGGCCGAACACCTGGACGTGCGGGACACGGCCGATCCAGTCGTCCGCGCTCCTGGCGGCCCATACCCGCGCCGACGTCCGCAGGTCCCCGACGTCCTCCGCGCGCATGCCGGGCGACCCCGCGACGACGATGTCGGCGGCGGGCAGGTCCCGCGCGGCCAGTCCGCACACCACCGAGCCGTAGCTGTGGCAGAACACCGCCGGCCTCGGCGCACCCGCCGCCACCAGACCCCGCACGAAGCGGACCAGCCTCGGCGCGCCCGCCTCGGCGAGCCGGCCGGTGGCGGCGTCCGGGCCGAGTCCGACCGGCGTGGTGTACCCCGCCCAGGCGACGACGGCCGTGCGGCCCCCGGTGGCGGCGTACAGGGAGCGGGCCATGCCGGTGGGCGTGCCGTACCGGCCCCCGGCGCGGTCGAAGGTGTCCAGGTCGATGTCGGAACCGGGCACCACCACCGCGACGTGATCCGCGCGGGTCAGGTCACCGTGGACATCGGCCACCTGGCCGCGCCCGCGCGGATCGAAGGCGAGGATCTGCCGTCCGCCCGTCCCGCCGCCGAGCAGCCCCGCACAGCGGTCGGCGCGGGCGCGCGCCGCCTCCCGCTCGGGCTCGGTGAGCGCCGGGTCCTGGGCGCGCGACCGCTGCCGGTCGCGTTCCTCCGTGAGCGCCAACGCGTTCGCCTCGTACCGCAGAGGGACGGGCACGCCGTCGAGGTTGCCCACCACCAGAGGGTGCCGGTGGACCAGCGCGCGCCGCTGCTGCGGTCCGAGCCGGGCGAAGAACGCCGCCACCCGGCCGGGCGACGCGGTGGCGGGGTCGGGCAGCGGCCCGAGACCGCGGTCGGCGCGCCAGGCGCCCGTGCCGGGGACGGGGCCGGTGACCGCCCGCTGCTCGCCGCCGGCCGCCAGGCCCGTGGTGCCGGCCACCACGCACGCCGTGAGCGCGACGGCGACCACGGTCCGCCTGCCACGCCTCTTCCAGATCCCCGCCCGCAGCCGCATGGTCCGTCTCCCCTGTGTGTCCGTCTGCCGTGCCGACGGAGGGAAGGTAGGGAGACGCCCTGCCGTGGGGCGTCACGCCGGGGAGCCACATCACGGGTGCTACCCCGGTCCGCCCCGCGAGGCGCGGGTGCTACCGGGGTAGGGGGTGGCGCGCGCAGTCCTCGCCCGCCGCCGGCGACGACATCGCGCCGTGGCCTCCGGCAGGGGCGCTCAGGCTCCGGGATGGTGGGGGCTCGGCGCGGGTGGGTGCTGGCCGAAGGCGGCGGACACGGGATGGGAGCCGGGGGTCGCTGTCGGGTACGCAGGAGGCGGCGTCCGCGGCGGCTGCCGGCCGGGCGTTCCACCCGGCCGGCGGTCCCGGTCGGTCTCCCTCACCCGCCGGTACGCAAACGCTCCAGCAGCTTGCGCGTCCGCCCGGTGTCGCGGTGGCCGGGTTCCAGGAGGCGTTCCTGGTCGGCGAGCACGCGGGTGGCGAGCAGGCCGGCCTCGTCCGTGCGGCCCAGCGCGTGGAGCACGACCGCCGTCTCCTGCCGGTGGCGGAGCGTCTCCGGGTCGTCCGGGCCGAGGATCTGCGTCCGGCCGGCGACGGCCCGCTCGAGCAGCCGCAGGGCCTCCTCGTGGCGTCCGGCCGCGGCGTAGGAGAGGGCCAGTTCGTAACAGGCCGTGAAGACCCGTATATGGCGGGGCCCTTCGACGACTTCGAGGCGGCCGAGGACGTACTCCCTCAGGTCCAAGGCTTCCTGGATCCGCCCGGTCGCGTGGAGCGCGTGGGCAAGCTCGCCGCGCGCCTCCGTGGTCCGCCGCCCGTCGGGGCCGAAGAGCCGCTCCAGGCCGTTCACGGCTCGTTCGGCGTGGCGGAGGGCCTGGCGGGCGTTGCCGGCCTCCCGGTGCGCCGCAGCGGTCACGAGCAGCATCAGGAGCGTGCCGGGGTCGTCCGGGCCCAGCACGCCGAGGCACTCCGCGAGGGTCGCCTCACCGAGCCGCACGCCCTGCCCGGCGAGCCCCGCCTCGGTGTGCAGCAGGACGAGATCATGCCGCAGGTTGAAAACGGCGGAGTCCTCGACGTCCTGGGCGCGCGGCCGCCGGCCGAGGAGTTCCGAGCAGACCTGGATCGCCTCGCGTGGGCGGCCGGTGGACGCCTGTGCCACGGCGAGGCTGTGACGGGCCTTCCGCGTGCGCTCGTCGTCCGCGCCGAACAGCGTGGTCAGCTGCTCGACCGCGTCCTGCAGGTGGCGGACGGCCTCGGCTCCGCGCTCCGTGCAGCAGTGGGCGTGTCCCAGCCGGACACGGGTCTCCACCGTTTCCGGGGCGTCGGCGCCGTGCGTCCGTTCCCGGTCGGCGAGCAGCTCGGCCAGGACGTCGAGCGCGTCCTGCTCACGGCCGTCGCACTCGTAGGCCGCCGCCAGGTCGGCGCGGGCGTCGAGGGCGGCGGGGTGCCGGGGTCCCAGCGCCGACATCACCTGCCGCAGGTATTCCTCGGCGTGGGCGACGGACTCCTCGAAGAAGCAGTCCTCGAACAGGCTCACGCCGTTCAGGGCGAGCAGTGGATGCGGCTCGGGGGTCCACAGGGCGTCGCCGCCGAGGCCGTCGAGGACCCGCGCGTTGGCCCGCAGCGCCGAGCGGAGGAAGAGGTCGGCCTCGAGCAGGCCGAGCACCGCGAACCACTGGGTCAGCGTGTCCGCGGCCATGCGGACGAGGTCCGGGGCCTCCTGACGGGGGATGTCCGCCCGGACGACGGCGTTCACCGGGCCGCATGTCCGCACCGCCCGTGGTTCCTCCGCCTCGTCCGGGTCGAGGGCGATGAGGCCGTAGGCCCGCAGTAGGTCGGCGGCCTCCCGGAACCGCCGCTCCTCCCGGGAGCGGGACACGCGCAGCAGGCCCCTCTCGCCCCGGCCCAGCAGGCCGTCCAGGTGGCTGCGGATGGCCCCGGTCCGCCACAGCCCCATGGGGTGGCCCTGGGGATCGAGGTGGGCGGCGAGGCGTACGAGGGGCAGAGCGAACCGTGTCCGGTCGGCCTCCTCGACCGCCCGGAGGGTCAGGAGGGTGGCGGCGGCGACGGCCCGCTCGCCGGCGTCGCGCAGCGTGAGGTGGGCGGTGTCCACGCCGCGCAGGCGCTCGAGATAGTCCGCGACGGTGCACCCCTGCTGCCCGATGTAGGCGGCGGCGAGCGCGAGGGCGGCCGGGAAGCGGTGCAGGCGCTCCACGAGCACGGTGGCCGTGCCCTTCTCGTACAGGTCGCCGCGCCCTTCCTCGATGAGCCGTTCGTGCAGGTAGGCCATGGCCTCGGCCGGGGAGAAGGGCTCGAGCCGTACCACCCGCCAGCCGTCGGCGGGCGCGGTCGGGCCGTCGTCCCGGGTGGTCACCACGACCCGGATGCCGGGTGGGCCGCCCTGCGGGAGCCAGGGCGCGATGTCGTCCTGGCCGCCCGCACCGTCCAGGACGACCAGCCAGCGGCGGCCGGTCACCGCCAGCCACTTGAGGAAGACCTCCGCGGCCACGCGGGGGTTGTGAAGGGGAGCGCCGGGGATGGCGAGGTGGACGGCGGCCTCGGCGTAGGTCTCGACGATCTGCAGGGGGGACGCCGAGGCGTCGGCCCACACCAGCAGGTCCAGGCCGTCGTCCCAGAACCTGGCTGCCAGCGACGCCGCGAGCTGCGTCTTGCCCACCCCGCCGGGCCCGGTGACGACCAGGCAGTGGTCGATCTCCTTCCAGGCCGCGCCGCGGGTCACCAGGGCGGGCGCGAGTTCGGGGAACCTCCCGATCACGACGGGCCCCTCGACACGGGGGCGCGGGGCGCCGTCCGTCCCGTCGTCCCGAAGGTTCTTGCGACCGGATCTGCCTGCCACGCGTCGTCCTCCTGGTCCCCCGCACGGTACGGGTCATGTCGACTCGGGGGACAACATCGCACAGCCGTTCCCCGTCGTCGCCCCCGGGGGCGTACGGCGTCCCCCGGCAGTTCCGAGCGCGGAAGCCGTCCTGAGATCGCCTCCTCCGCCAGCCCGGTTGGTCAGCGGTGTGGTGCTCGCGCGCTCCAGGACTCAGACTCCAACCACCGCGAAGATCCTTCACTAGGAGTTTTGGTGATCCGGATGGCGTATCAGCAGACCGGTGCCTACGTGCCGCACGGTCGCGAGCATCTCCCCGGTGCGGACCTCGCAACCGTCAAGCGCACCGACCTGCGCTGGTACTACTTCCTGTCCGACCTCACGTTCACCATCGGAGAGGTCGAGTTGAGCCCGCCATGGTCATGGACACCCGCTTTCGACTTCCTGTGGTCCATGAAAGGGCGCTCGAACACGTGGAGCGGGGCGAGCGCACCACGATCGGCTTCACCGAGAACGCTGAGTTGATCAGACTCCTGCCGGACGGCGAGAACGTCGGAGTCTCCTACACCTACACCCTGGCCGAGGCGGTCTGCAGCATCATTGACCTCAGAGATGCCTGGCGTGGGTTGCGTGACACCGTACTGGCCAAGGTCACCGGAGATCACCCCGGGTTCGCGGACAACCCGGTACTCGCGGAACTCCAGCTCTGACGCGTGCCAGGCCAAGGCCAACTCCCACCGCGTTATCGAGCACGATCGCGATGCGGGTCTTCGGTGGGTAGAGGTTGCGCAGGTAGCGGCAGAGGCGGCGAACAGATGCCGGACCCCGTGTGGGCGGGTGTAGGCCGCCCGTCGGCGGGGCCTCGGCTCGCGGTCGGGGTTCTTGTACTTCCCGCCGCGCTCGGCCCACTGCCGCCCGGTGTGGGGCTGGAGGTTGAGCGGGCCGAACTCGTCTAGGCATAAGACGACTTCGGGCTCACCGTCCTCGGGTATGACCTCGCCGTCCGCGATCGCGTAGAGGTGCTCGACGCGGGCCTTCTTGGCGGCGTAGTCCGGGTCACGGGAGGTCTTCCAGGGCTTTATGCGTTGAAACGAGACGCCCTCCTGGCGGAGCAGGACCCGCAGGCCCTCGTGGCTGATGTCGTCGACCACCCCCTCGGCGATTAGGAAGTCGGCCAGCTTGGCCAGGCTCCACGTGGAGAACGGCATGCCCTGCGCGGACAGCAGCACCATCTGGGCCCGCCGCCAGGTCACCACCGAGCCGGTGCCCCGGCGGATGATCCGCAGCAGGCGCTGTCCCTCGTCGTCTTCGATCTCGCGGACCCGTACCGGCTTTGCCACCCGCACAGTCTCTCGGGGGTGGCGGCGTCCGGGTTGAGAATGGGAGAGGTGCCTGCTGATGGTGCCCGTGTCAGGCCAACACTTCCCGAAGCCAGGACCTTTCCGCGCGGCTGGTGGCACGGGCGATCGTGAGCATGCCGCGCCGGTAGGGGTCGTCAGTGTCGTCGGCACCCAGTGGGCGGTCACCGTCGTGGAAGAAGCTCGCCGGCTGTTCGAGGAACTCCAGTCGGCGGCGCAGTACCGCGTGCTGGTCGGCGGTGTCGGGCAGGTGGGAAAGGAAGGCCAGGATGGTGAAGTAGCGGGTGCTGTCGGTGATGTTCAGGCCGTTGGCATCCCGCAGCCGGCGCAGCAACTCATAGCGGCCTGCGTCGGTCAGGCTCAGGGTGTGCCGCCGAGCGGCCGAAACGCCCGGTTCGGTCTGCCGAGCGAGCAGTCCGGCGTTGACCAGCCGGTTGATCGCCGGGTAGAGGCTGCCGTCACTGACCGGCCGAGCGTGGCCAGACAACTGAGCTATGTGGTGGCGAAGTTGATAGCCGTGCAACGGCTCCTCGGCCAGGAATCCCAGGATCGCGAGTTCGAGCATGCTGCTACTCTCGCACATCGAAACGAGGTACCTCGAATCGATGCAGGAGGCGGGAATGACCTACACCGAGGAATGGGTGACCACGCGAGCACGTGACGCCTACGAGCGCGGCCGGGCATCGTTCGGCGTACGGCCCGACCGGACAGCACTGCTGGTCATCGACATGCAGGACGAGTTCGTCCGGCCCGGCTGGAGCCCCTACTGGGTGCCCGCAGCCACCCGAATGGCGCCACGGCTGCAGCAACTGGTCGAAGACTGCCGGGACGCCTCGGTGCCGGTGATCTGGACCATCTTCGACGACACCCATCTCGGACTGGACCGGCCACACGCCCTGCAGTTCCTCCCGCACGCCGACACCGAGTGGCGCCGACCAGGCCCTGCCGAGGTGTGGACCCCGATGGAACGCCGCCCCGACGAGGCCGTGATCCGCAAGCCCTCTTACGGGGCGTTCTACGACACCCCGCTCGACACAATGCTGCGCAATCTCGGCCGCGACACGGTCATCGTCACCGGAACGCTCACCAACTACTGCTGTGGCACCACCGCCCGGCAGGCATACGAACGCGGCTACAAGGTCGTCTTCGGATCCGACGTCACGGCCACCGACGACGAGTCCCGGCACGAACCCGAACTCGCCGTCCTGCGCAAGGGCTTCGCGCTCGTTTTGACCGCCGAAGAGATCACCAACCGACTGATCGCAGCCACACTTGCATCACAAGACGAGGAGCGGGCGAACGTTGCCTGATGTGGCACTAGTTGCGAGGGCTCACCGGTCGTCGAGCGGGGAACGCGAGATGCCGGGTGGCCAGGGGTCTTGTCTGCCGGTCAAGATGATCAGAACGCAGGACACCCGCCCGTCGCCGGACTAGCCGGCGTCGCCCGGCGCGACGAGGCCGGACTCGTAGGCGAAGATCACCGCCTGCGCCCGGTCGCGCAGGTGCAACTTGGCGAGCACGCGCCCGACATGGGTCTTCACCGTCTGCTCGGCGAGCACGAGCCGTCCGGCGATCTCCTGGTTGGAGAGCCCGCGGGCGATCAGCTCCAGGACCTCGGTCTCGCGGGGCGTGAGCGCGTTGAGGCGCAGCGCGGGGTTCTGGCGGGGGACGGGGCGCTGCTTGGCGAAGTCCGCGATGAGACGGCGCGTGACCGACGGCGCGAGCAGCGCGTCGCCGGAGGCCACCACCCGCACCGCCGCGATCAGGTCCGCGGGCGGCGCGTCCTTGAGTAGGAAGCCCGAGGCGCCTGCCCGCAGTGCCTCGTACACGTAGTCGTCCACGTCGAACGTGGTCAGCATCAGGACCCTCGGCCGGTGCACGACGCCCGGCGGCGGGTCCAGCAGCGCGCGGGCCGCCGCCAGTCCGTCCATCTCCGGCATCCGCACGTCCATGAGCACCACGTCGGGCAGGACGGAGCGGCTGACCTCGACGCCCTGCCTGCCGTCCGGCGCCTCACCCACCACGTCGATGTCCGCCTGCGCGGCGAGCAGCGCGGCGAAGCCGGCCCGGACCATGGCCTGGTCGTCGACGATGATCACGCGGATGGTCACGGTGTTCCCTTCGGAAGGACGGCGTCGTGGGCATCGTCGGTGTCGTCGGCATGCTCCGCCTGTGCGGGATGCTGCGCCTGTTCGGCGTGCTCGGCGTGCTCGGCGTGTTCGGCGTCACCGGCGCGCAGGGGGAGGCGCGCTGCCACGCGGAAGCCGCCGTCCGGCAGCGGCCCCACGTCGAGCGTGCCGCCGGTCAGCCGTACGCGTTCGCGCATCCCGACCAGTCCGTGCCCCGTGCCGTCGCGCTCCAGCGGGGCGGCGATCGGCTGCGGCGCGGGGCCGTTGACGACCAGGGCGGTCAGGTCGGTTCCGTCCGAGCTCACCGACACCTGGGTCGGCGCCCCGGGGGCGTGCCGCACCACGTTGGCGAGGGCCTCCTGCACGATGCGGTAGGCGGACAGGTCCACGGCCTGGTCCATGTCGCCCAGGTCGGCGGCGAGGGACAGTTCGGCGGGCACTCCGGCCCGCACGGTCGCCTCCACCAGCTGCTGCAGCCGGTCGATCCCGGGCTGCGGAGCCCGTTCGCCTCCGGCGTCCTCGTTGCGCAGGACGACGAGCAGCCTCCGCATCTCGTGGAGCGCCTCACGCGCGCCCGCGGCGATGCCGGCGAACTCCTCCTGGGCCTTTGGAGGCAGGTCTTTGATGCGGTAGGGCGCCGAGTCCGCCTGCACGGTGATCACGGACATGTGGTGGGCCACGACGTCGTGCAACTCCCGTGCGATACGCGCCCGTTCCTCGAGGAGAGTGCGTCGGGCGCGTTCGGCCTCGTTGATGGTCTCCTGCTCGGCGAGCCGTCGTCGAGCCTCGCCGCGCGAACGCAGGGCATAGGTCAGGGCCAGGGTGACGCCGCCGAGTACGAAGAGCAGCAGATGGATGCCGTCGGCCCGGTGTTCGCCGATGGTTTCGAAGAAGAGCCCCGCCGCGCCGGTGGCGAGCCAGACCGCGATCAGGGTGCGGCGCGACTCGCGAAGCCCCAGCAGCGCCATCAGCGGCACATGGCCCACCACGATCATGGGGGTCCACGGCCAGCTGCGGCCGTCGGCGCCCGACCCGGCCATCAGCACCAGGCCCCCCAGGACGTCCGCGGTGAAGATCACCCACCAGGCCGGCAGCGGGCGGGTCAGGGCGAGGAGGAGAGGGGCGGTCTGCGCGGTGGCGAGCGCGCCGGCCGTCGCCCCGTTCACGTCGTAGTCCTGGACGAGGACGGTGACCGTGACCGGCAGCAGGGAGGCGACGAAGCCGAGCACGAGGACGTACGGCAGGAGGCGGACCCACCACGTGCGCGCCCCGGCGAGCGGGGGCCTGCGGAGGTCGGACGGCACCGCGAGCGCCTGCCCGGTCTCCCGCAGCTCCTCGCGCAGTGCCGCCAACCAGGCTCCGCGGGCGGGAGGTTGGGGCTGGAGCTGTCCGGATTCCATGAGGTGATCAGGGTATGCGGACACCCGGGGGGTGTCACCCCTGCCCCGTCCGGCGCACGTCCCCGGCATACGCTGCCGGACATGGAGCTGGACACGGAACGGGCCGTGGGAGCCGTGCTGGGGGCGGCGGTCGGGGACGCCCTGGGCGCGCCCTTCGAGTTCGGACCGCCGGGTGCGTTCACCGCCCGCTTCCCCGAACCGGGAGCCGGCGGCGAGATGTGCGGCGGAGGCGGCTGGGACCCGGGGGAGGCCACCGACGACACGCAGATGGCCGTCCTGATCGGCGAATCGCTCCTCGAACGCGCGGGTCTCGACCTGCCCGACGTCTTCGCCCGCTTCCAGCGCTGGGCCCGCGGCGGGCCCAAGGACATCGGGCTGCAGACCGAGGACGTCCTCACCAACGGCCTGCCCTGGGATCAGGCCGCCGCCCTCCACTTCCAGGTCAACCTCCGCGCCGCGGGCAATGGTTGCCTGATGCGGGCCTCCGTGCCCGCCGTCGCCTTCGCCCGCCGGGGGCGGCGGGCCACCATGGACGCCGGACGCCGGCTCGCGGCCCTCACCCACGGCGACCGCGCCGCCTGGGAGGGCACCGCGATCCTCCACGAGCTGGTGCGGGTCGCCGTCGAGGGCGGCGACCCGCTCGACGCGATCGACGACGCCCTGGCCGAGGTCCCCGCGCCCCACCGGGAGCGCTACGCCACGGTCCTGGCCCCGGACTGGCACCCCGACCTGGCCACCGAGTTCAACGGAGCCGTCTGGCCGTGCCTCGGCTCCGCCGTGTGGGCGCTGCGCACCACGAGCGGCTACGAACAGGCGGTGCGCGCCGCCGTCGACCTCGGCGGCGACACGGACACCGTCGCGGCGGTCACCGGCACCCTCGCCGGGGCGCGCCACGGAGCCGCCTCCGTTCCGGACCGGTGGACGGCGCCGCTGCACGTGCCGCTGCCGGGATGGCCGGGGCGGGTGCTCCGGGCACCGGAACTGGTGGCCCTCGCGGAGGAGTTGGCCGGCTGAGGGCGGCCCGGTGCGGCCGGGGGCCGCGGCGTCAATCCCCGGTGGCCCCGTCGGTCAGTTCCCGGACCACGTCCAGATGGCCGGCGTGCCGGGCGTACTCCTGCAACACGTGGAAGGCGATCCAGGACAGGGTGGGCGCGGACCCGGTGGTGAACCGGCCGCCGGTCGCGGCCCGGGCGTCGAGCGGCCGGGAGGCCAGCACCTGACGGGTGCGCTCCCCGCCCGCGTGCAGCCGGGCGACCAGGTCCCCGGCCGTGACGCCCTCCGGCACCGACCAGCGCCCGTCGTCCCCCCGGTCGCCCCACGGCTCCTCGACGGGCTCCGCCAGGAAACCCCAGACGAACCACCGCCGCTCCATGTGCACCAGGTGACTCAACAGCTCGAGCGGCGTCCAGCCGGAGGCCAGCCGCGAGGTCCGCAGCTGCTCGTCGGAGAGGCCGGAGACCTTCCGCTCCACCACGGCGCGGTAGTAGTCCAGATACGCCGTGAACTGCGCGGACGGGTCGGGGGTGTCGAGCCGCGGCTCGGTGTCGGGGCGGGGCATGCCGACACGCTACGGCACCCGTCCGCGTCCGGCGCTTGACCTCAACCTTGCTCGAGGTCGCACGCTTTCCGCATGACCGCGACCACCGCGCACGAGAGCACCCACACCTACGACGACCTGCCCCGGCTGATGGCCCTGATGACCGGGGACGAGAAGCACGGCCCCGCCGCCACCTCCACCCTCGACGTCCTGTGGGTGCTGTACGACCGCGTCCTGCGGGTGTCGCCCGAGCGGGCGCGGGATCCGGAGCGGGACCGGTTCCTGCTCTCCAAGGGCCACGGTCCGATGGCCTACTACGCCGTCCTCGCCGCGAAGGGCTTCCTCCCCGTCGAGTGGCTGCCCGGCTTCGGTTCCTACGACTCCCCGCTAGGCCACCACCCGGACCGCACCCTGCTGCCCGGCGTGGAGATCGGCAGCGGATCGCTCGGCCACGGCCTGCCCATCGCGGTGGGTGAGGCCCTGGGCCTGCGCGCCCAGGGCCTCACCGATCCGGCGGTGTGGGTGCTGACCGGCGACGCCGAACTGGACGAGGGCAGCAACCACGAGGCCCTCGCCTTCGCCGGCCCGGCCGGACTGGAGAGGCTGCACGCCGTCGTCGTGGACAACTCCTCGGCCAGTCACGCCCGGCCCGACGGCATCGCCGCCCGCCTCGAGGCGGCCGGCTGGTCCGTCGTCACCGCGGACGGCCGCGACCACGAGGCGCTGTACGAGGCCTTCACCCGGCCGCACCCCGGCCGTCCGCACGCCGTCGTGGCGCGGGTGCGGTCCAAGAACGTCTGACGGGCGAAGAACGTCCGACGCACGGAACTCGAACGCAACGGGAACGGGAGAACCCCCGATGGACACCATGCGCGACCGCTTCGCCCCCGTCATGACCCGACTGCTCGACGAGGACCCCCGGGTCGCCGTCGTGCTCGCCGAGATCGGCCGGGACGGCTTCACCGGCGCAGCCCGCCGCCACCCCGACCGGGTGATCAACGTCGGTATCCGCGAACAACTGCTGATCGGCGCCGGGGCGGGCCTGGCCCTGACAGGCATGCGGCCCGTCCTGCACACCTTCGGCAGCTTCCTGGTGGAGCGGCCCTTCGAGCAGGTGAAGCTGGACCTCGGCCACCAGGACGCCGGCGCGGTGCTGGTGAGCGCCCTCGGCTCCTACGACTGGCCGGCCGGCGGCCTCACCCACATGTCGCCCGGCGACGTGGCGCTGCTCGACACCCTCGACGGCTGGACCGTGCACGTGCCCGGCCACCCCGACGAGGCCGAGACCCTGCTGCGGCAGGCGGTCGGGGCCGGCGACGACAAGGTGTACGTCCGCCTCTCCGCCCAGACCAACGACGACGCCCACCCCGTGGACGGCGCGCGCCTGCTGACCGTGCGCCGCGGCGGAGCCGGCGTGGTGGTCGCCGTCGGACCCATGCTCACCCCCGTGCTCGAGGCCACCGAGGGCCTGGACCTCACCGTCCTGTACGCGACCACCGTGCGGCCCTTCGACGCCCGGACCCTGCGCGAGGCCACCGCGGCGGCCGGGACCGACGTCGTCCTGGTCGAGCCGTACCTGGCCGGCACCTCCACCCCGGCCGCGGCCGACGCCCTCGCCGACGTCCCGCACCGCGTCCTCGGCCTCGGCGTCGGCCGCCGGGAGCTGCGCCGCTACGGCACCATGCCCGAACACCTCGCCGCCCACGGCCTGGACCCGGCCGGACTGCGGGGGCGGATCGTCCGGTTCCTGGACGCGGGGAGCACGCGTCGATCATGATGATCGATCAGCGTGAGCGACCGGGAGGCGATCGGGACGGTGGGGAGCACGGTGAGGGAGCAGGCGCCGACATGGCCGGCCGAGGCGGACGGCGAGGCATGGGAAGGGGTGGACGCCGAAGCGCTGCGGCGGGCGGTGCGGGGGCAGTCGGCACGGCCCGTCGCCGGTGTCGAGGACATGGCCTCCTACCTCGAGGCACAGGTGGCGGACACCTCCCACCGTGAGGTGCTCGGACCTCTCCTCGACGGCGGCGGCCCCAGTGGCCTTGTCGTGCGCCGGGGCGCCGTCCTCGCCTCCTGGGGCGATCCGGACCGCGTCGAGATGGCGTTCAGCGCCACCAAGAGCGTGCTGTCGCTGGCCGCGGGACCGGCGTTCGACGACGGGCAGCTCGACCTGGACGAGCGGGTGTCCCGGGTGCTGACGCTCCCGCAGTTCGCCGAGGGGCACGCCCGGGACATCACCTGGCGGCACCTGCTCGACCAGACCAGCCAGTGGGAGGGCGAACTCTGGGGCAAGCCGACCCGCGTCGACGCCCAGAGCACCCACGGCGCCGGTCTCGTCGGCGGGCCGCCGGGCAAGGGCTGGGCGTACAACGACGTCCGGGTCAACCTGGCCGCACTCGCCCTCACCGCGCTGTACCGCCGCCCGCTGGACGAGGTGCTGCGCGAGCGCGTCATGACACCGGCCGGCGCCTCGGACAGCTGGTCCTGGAACGGCTACCGCAACGCCCGCCTGCCCCTGGCCGACGCGGTCCTGCCCGTCGTGTCCGGCGGCGCCCACTGGGGCGGCGGCCTGTGGATCAACGCCCGCGACCTCGCCCGCCTCGGGCAGCTCTGCCTCGACGGCGGCCGGTGGGGCGGGCGCCGGGTGCTGTCGTCCCGCTGGATCGACGAACTGTGGACACCCGGCGCCGTCAAGCCCGACTACGGCCTGTCCTGGTGGCTCAACGACCACCGCACCGTCTGGCCGTCCGCCCCCGCCACCGGCCGGTGCGCCCGCGGCAACGGGGGCACCCACCTGCTCTGGGTCGACCCGGCCCGCGACCTCGTGCTCGCCTCCCACTGGGGCGCGGACCCGGCCGTCCTGCTGGAGGAGGTCTCGGCGGCGGTGCCGGAAGGCTGACCCCTCAGCTCCTGCCCTCCAGCTCCGCCAGCAACTCCCGCTCGCGGGCCCGGCTCAGCCCCGCCTTCCGGGGCCGGTCCAGGCCCGACTCCCGTTCCGTGACGAGGGTGTCGGCGAGCATCTCCGCGTACGGGCGGTGCCGCAGGCCGGCCGCCCGGGCCGCCGTACCGGCCCGCGCCAGCCAGCCGTCCGAACCCTCCTCGACCAGCCACAGCGGCAGCGACTCCTCACCCGCCCACTGGGCCACGCCCTGCTCCAGCAGCCAGTCGGAGGGCGCGCCCACCACCGGACCCGTGTGGCCCCCCACGGCGCGCGCCGCCTCGATCCACTCGGCGAAGGAGATCCGCGGACCCACCGTGTCGTAGACCCCCGTCACGCCCTTCTCCGCGGACTCCACCAGCCACAGGGCCAGGTCCCGGACGTCCACCACCTGCACCGGGGCGTCGGGGAGGCCGGGCACCAGCATCGGCGCCTCCGGGGCCCGCGCGGCCCTCGCGACCCAGTAGCCGGCCCGGTCGCTGGCGTCGCCGGGACCGCCGATCAGCCCGGCCCGCGCCACCAGCAGCCGGTCGCCGACCGCCTTCCGGCACGCGGCCTCGCAGGCGACCTTCGCCTCGCCGTACACCTCCCGGTCGGCCTCGTCCCGGTCGGTGGGGGCGAGCAGCTTGGCCGACTCGTTCGCGCCCGGGGTCGCGTGCGAGGCGTACACGTTGCCCGAGGAGACGTACGACCAGTGGCGGGCACGTTCCCCGAGCGCCGCCAACGCACCCCGCACGAAAGCCGGTTGCCACGAGACGTCGAACACCGCGTCCCACTCCTGCGCGGGCAGCGCCTCGTACGCGGACGCCTTGCGCCGGTCGCCCACGACCAGGCGCGCCCCCTCCGCGATGCCGCCGCTCTCCCCGCGCGCCAGACAGGTCACCCGGTGCCCGCGCTCCAGCGCCTGCCGCGCGATCTCGCGGCCCAGCCATGCGGTACCGCCCAGAACCAGAATCTCCATGACCGGAGCAAAGCAGGCCGCAGGCCCGCTGCCCAGCGAATCTGCCCAGGGCAGATCACCCGCCCACTACGCGCCGCCCGGCGCCGGCGCGTAGTGGGCGGCGACCGCGGGCTGGCCGGTGCATCCCGGCCCCGCGTCCGGATCGGCACCGAGGTGACGGAACGGCAGCACCGGGCGACGGCCGCCCTCGAGGACCAGCAGCGACCGCGACCGGGAGTGGCGGAACCCGGCGGCGCGCAGGGCCGCCAGCGCGGCCGGTCCGGCCGGCGAACCGTCCGCCCAGCGGATCAGCCCCGGGTCGAAGTGGGCCAGCAGCAGGCCGTCCGGGGTCAGCCAGGCCGCGGCCCGGGCCAGCAGCCCCAACGGGTCGCCCACGTAGTGCAGTCCGTGCACGCAGGTGATCAGGTGCTGGGCGCGGTCCGGCGCCCAGGCGGAGACCGAGGCGGTCACCAGCTCCACCGTGGCGGGCAGCGGCGCCGGGAACATCGGCCCCACCAGGTCGACGCCGGTGAGCACCGCGTCCGCGGGCAGGACCGTCGCGGCCTCGCGCAGCGCCCTGCCCTCCCCGCTGCACAGGTCCAGCCAGCAGGGCGCGGTGCGCCCGGCGAGCGCGTCCAGCGGATCCCTGCCGAGCTCGCGGGCGTAGCTGTTCACCCCGGACAGGCCGCGCCCGCGGTTCATGGTGTTGTTGGCGACCACCCACGACTGCTCCAGTTCGGCCGTGGAGACCGTGCGAGGCGTTGTCATGCGCCCATTGTGCGAGACGCCGTCACGCGCCCGTGCCGCGGGTATGCGCTTGCTCCGGCCCCGGGACGGCCCTACGGTGCGCGCCATGATCGTCGAAGAACCCTCCGCCGCCCTGACCGCCTACCGCCGTCTCAACGACGAGGTGTTCCGCGCCTACGAGGAAGGGCGTCTGCAGGACGGCATCCGCCTCCTTGTCACCGCGCCGCCCTCGACGCTGCCCTGGCGGGCCGAGCTGGCCTACCTGCTCGCCTGCCTGCAGGGCGCCGCGGGGCGTCCCGGCGAGGCGCTGGACACGCTGCGGGAGGCCCTCGCGGAGGGCGGCTGGTGGGACCCGGCGGTGCTGGACGGCGAGGAGGACTTCACGCAGGTGCGCCGGCTGCCGGCCTTCGCCGCGCTGCGCGAGACGTCGGCCGGGCGCTGGAGCGAGGCCCTGACGATGTCCCGGGACCACGACGTCCTGGTGCGGCCCGGCACGCTTCCGGCGCGCGGCGTGCTCCTCGCCCTGCACGGCGCCGAGGAGTCGGAACAGGACGCGCTGAGGGCCTGGCGGCCCGCCCTGGAGGCGGGGTTCGCGGTGCTCGCGGTGCGCTCCTCCTGGCGCACCTCGCCCCGCTACCGGACCTGGCCGCGCACGCCGCGGGCGCTCGAGGAGGTCGACGCCGCGCTGGCCGCGCACGCCGGTGAGGTCGCGGGCCTCCCGCTGACGGTCGCCGGGTTCTCGGCCGGCGGGCGGGTCGCGCTGCAGTGGGCGCTGTCCCGGGCGCCGGGGGAGGTGGCCCGTGTCGTCGCGGTCGCCCCGGCGATCTCCGTGGCGGAACTCCCGGAGTCCCCGCACCTCCCCGGGCGGACCGCCCTGGTCGTCGGGGCGCGGGACGACCTGCTGGACGACGTGCGCGAGGTCGCGGGACGTCTCGCCGGCTGCCGGCTGGAGGTGGTGGAGGGAGCCGGCCACGAGGTCCCCGCCGACGTGATCCGCCGCGTCCTGGCCTGACGGGCGTAGCGCCAGGCCCCGGGACCGCCTGCCGTGCCGTGGCCGGGTCGGTCCGACGGGCGGGTCCGCGGGGCCGGGCGCGCTCACCCCGCCACGACGGCCGCGAAGGCGTCCGGCGCGTCGAACATGACGTTGTGCCCGGCGTCCGGCACGGTCACCACCCGCACCCCCGCCGCCTCCAGGGCCGCCCGGCCCTCCAGTTCGCCGCTCAGCGCGCCCTGGAGGTACACCCGGTCGACGGTGAGCCCTTCGAGGACGCGGCGCATCGTGGGGCGCGAGCCACGGGCCAGGCCGGCCGCGGACCGGTGCAGGGCCCGCGGGTCCGCCAGGCGCATGGTGGCCGCCCACAGGGGGCCCACCCGCTCCAGGGTCCGCGCGTACCCCTCGGCGAGGAACTCCTCCTCCGTGTACGACGTGATCCGGCTGCTCCCGGCCGTCGTCGGCGGGTGCGGGTCCAGGTTCGCCTCGGTGAGGACCAGCCGGGACACCAGCTCGGGCCTGCGGCCGGCCAGCACGATCGCCACCGAACCGCCCATGCTGTGCCCGACGACCTCCGCCCCGCGGACGCCCGCGGCGTCGAGCGCCGCCGCGAGGGCGTCGGCGTGGTCCTCCAGGGAGTAGCCGAAGTCCGCCGGCCGGTCGCTGATCCCGTGGCCCGGCAGGTCGACGAAGAGGCTGCGCCGCCCGGCCGTCTCGGGCCGCGCGGCGACGTGCGCGTGGTAGACGGCCGAGGCGGCGCCCAGCCCGTGGACGTACACCCGGGCCGGCTCCGCGCCGGGCGTCTCGGTCCAGCGGACCCGGCTGCCCCTGCCGTCGAACTCCACCTGTCGCACCGTCGCCACCCCTTTTCCACCGGGGTCCGCCCCCGGCACCGCACGGGCGGGAACGTCCACCCGTGAGCACGCACCATACATCGGTGTCGAGGTATGTCGCATCGGATGTACGCAACAATGCCTCCATGCTCGAACTGGCCATCCTCGGCTTCCTCCGCGACGCCCCGCTGCACGGGTACGGACTGCGCAAGCGGCTGACCGCCCTGATCGGGCACGTGCGTCCCGTCGGTGAGGGCACCCTCTACCCGGCCATCAAGCGCCTGGAGAACGCGGGGCTGCTCGCCCGGACCACCGAGCCGGGCGCCGCGGCCGCCCCCCGGCACGTGCTGACGCTCACCGCCGAGGGAGCCCGGGAGCTCGGCCGTCGGCTCGCCGAACCGGAGCGGCTGGACGTCACCGACGAGAACCGCTGGTTCACCCTGCTCGCCTTCCTCCGCCACCTGGAGGACCCGGCCGCGCAGTCGGCCGTCCTGCGGCGGCGGCTGGACTTCCTCGAGGAGCCGTCCAGCTTCTTCCTCGACGGCGACCGCCCGCTGCGGGCGGAGGAACTGGACGACCCGTTCCGGCGCGGTGTCCTCACCGTGGCCAGGGCGACCGGCCTGGCCGAGATCGCCTGGCTGCGGGAGACGCTCGCCGCGCTCGGGGCGGAGGAAGAGGCGGCGTCGAAGGGCTGACCGGTTGGCGCGATAGCTCATTGACCAGGAGTCGGCGGGCCAACTAGCGTCCCGGCGTGAAAAGCAGACAAGTCCTTCGGCACCGCGATTTCCGCCTCCTGGTCACCGGCGTCTCGGTCAGCGCCCTCGGCAGCGCCGTCACCCCGGTGGCGCTCGCCTTCGCCGTGCTCGACCTGGGCGGTTCGATCACCGACCTGGGCCTGGTGGAAGCCGTCCTCGCGATCTGCCAGGTCGTCACCATGCTCGCCGGAGGGGTTCTCGGCGACCGCTTCTCACGCAAGCTGATGATGCAGGGCGGGTCCGTCGCCAGCGCCGTGGTCATGGGGCTGCTCGCCGTGGTGGTGCTGCTGGACGCCGCCACGATATGGCTGCTCGCCCTGCTCGGCGGTATCGCCGGAGTGGTCACGGCGCTCAGCCGGCCGTCCTCCAAGGCGATGACCCGGGTGGTCGTCCCGGAGGCCGACCTGGCGGACGCGGTGGCCACCCGCTCGCTGCTGGACAGCCTCTTCCGCACCCTCGGCTACGCCGTCGCCGGTCTGCTGGTCGCGGTGGTGGGCCCGGGGTGGGCCGTCATGGTCGACGCCGCCACCTTCACGGTGGCCGCCGTGGCCTTCGGCCGCCTCCGCGCGTCCAACGCCCGTGCGCCCCGTACGACGTCGCCGCTCGCGGACCTCGGCGAGGGGTTCCGCGAGGTCACCCGCCACACCTGGCTGTGGCTGCTGGTGCTGCAGGCCCTGCTCTACCACCTGTTCTACGGCGGGGCGCAGTCCGTGCTGGGCCCGGTCGTGGTGGGCGAGGGGATGGGACGCAGCGCCTGGGGCTTCGTGCTCGCGGCCCTGATGGCCGGCTTCGTGGCCGGCGGACTGCTCGCCCTGCGGGTCAGGCCGGTCAAGCCGCTGGCGACCGGAGTCGCGCTGCTCGCGCTGACCGGCGTCTTCCCGCTCGCCATGGCGCTGTCGGACACGTTGTGGCCCGTCGTGCTGGGCGCGTTCGTCCACGGCGTCGGCCTGCAGGTGTTCAGCGTCTACTGGGACCAGAGCATCCAGAGCCAGGTGCCGGAGGACAAGCTGGCCCGGGTGTACGCCTTCGACTCCGTCGGCTCCTTCGTGGCCAGACCCCTGGGCCTCGCCCTGACCGGTCCGCTCGCGGCGGCGGCGGGCGTCGACGTGTGGCTGCTGGTGGTCGCCGCGGTCATCTCCGGTTCGTCGCTGGCCGCCCTCGGGCTGCGGGACGTCCGCGCGTTGGAGCGGACCGTGCCCCAGAAGGTGTCCTGACGCGCCCCGCGGCGGCCTGCCGCCGGACGCGCGACAGCGCCTCCTGTCCGGTCCCGGGACCGGACAGGAGGCGCCGTGCGCAGGGGGTCAGGGGGTCAGCCCATCGGGTCGGTGGTGTCCCGGAGCAGTTCCAGCGCCGGTCCGTACATCCGCGACTTGATCGTGCCGAGCGTTGCGCTCGCCTTCCCGGCCAGCGCCCCCGCCAGCTCGACGGCCGTCGCGCGCACGGCGTCCTCCGGGACCGCCCGGTCCACGACGCCCGCGGCCAGTGCCTCCTCGCCCCCGAAGCGGCGTGCCGTGACCATCGCCTCGTGCGCGGTCTGCGGCGTGAGCCGGGACTGGATGAGGGCGGACATGCCGGGGGTGAACGGGATGTGGATGTCCGCCTCGGGCAGGCACCAGAAGCCGCGGTCGGCGCGCATCACCCGGAAGTCGTGCGCCAGCGAGAGCATGGCCCCGGCCGCGAAGGTGTGTCCCTGCAGCGCCGCGACGGTGACCAGCGGGAGGGACAGCACCCGCGCGAACAGCGCGTGCACCGACACGACGTAGTTCCGGTGCTCCTCGGCGTGGGCGAGCAGCCAGTCGAGGTCCAGGCCGTTGGACCAGAACTTGCCCGTCGCGGCGGTCACCAGGGCCTTGGGGCCCTCCGCCTTCTCCACCTCGTCCAGGGCGCTGTCGACCGAGGCGATCCAGTCCGGGTGGAAGCGGTTCTCGCCGTCTCCGAGATCGAGGACGAAGACGTCGCCCTGACGGTCGAGAGTGGGCATGGGCTGCTCCTTTGCACGCGGGTCGAGGCGGTGACACCAACCTACCAGTCAGTAACTTACGGGGCCGTGAACCCGCCTGGCAAGACGTGGGCGCAGCACGGGCGGTGACGGCCCGGAAGCGCGGGGCGGCGGGCCGAGCGCGGGGGAAGATCGAAAACCGATGGCGCGGTCCGTGCCGCCGCTGGTAGACAGGCCGGAGCCGTGCCGCCCGGTGAACACCGGCCCGCGCACACCACCGCCGACCGAGGAGGAGGGGTAAGTCATGTCCACGCCCCGTACCGCACCCGCGTTCGTCCTTCCCGGGGCCGGGCACTCGGCCTGACCCCGTCGCGGACGGCCGAGCGCCCTCACCGGAAAGCCTCGACCGTGAACACAGAACTCGTCACCGTGCGCCCCCTCACCGGGCGCGCGGAACTCGACCTCTTCCGCCGCCTGTCCTACGCGCTCGACGCGGAGCTCGACACCGATCTCGACGAGGGGCGGCGACGCCCCGAGTGGATGTGGATCGCCCTGCGGGGGGACCGGCTGCTCGCCAGGCTCGCCTGGTGGAGCCGCCCCGGAGCCGACAGGCCCCTGCTCCTCGACGTCCTCGACATCGACGACGCCTTGCCCGGGGCGGACCGCCTCGACGTCGGCGAGCGCCTGCTGCGCACCGCCCTGTCCGCGGTGTCCGGCCCGGAGGGCCCGACAGCGGAGTACACCCGGTTCGTGCCGCCCGACTGGCGTGACACCCCGGCGGTCCGGCGCGCCGTCGAGGACCGGATGGCCGTCGCCGCGCGCACCGGGGCCCGCCCCTTCGTGGAGCGGCTCCGCCTCGACCGGCCCTCCGGCGCGCCCGTTCCCCCGCCCACCGGACGTCTGGCCTTCCGCACGCCCCGGGACGAGGGTGAACTGACCGGCCTGATGACCCGCGTGCTGGACGGCACCCTGGACGCCCACAGCCTGCACGACCTGACCACCATGTCCGCCCAGGAGGCGGCCGAGGCCCAGTACGCCGACGAACTGGCCGGCTACCGCAGCCCGCGGGAGTGGTGGCGGGTCGCCACGTTGCCCGACGGGGAACCGGTGGGCTTCGTGATCCCCGCCCACAACGGCTACAACCCGATCATCGCCTACATCGCCGTCCTGCCCGAACACCGCGGCAAGGGGTACGTCGACGAGATCCTCGCGGAAGGCACCCGGGTCCTCACGGACCAGGGCGTCCCATGGATCCGGGCCTCCACCGACCTGGGCAACGTGCCGATGGCCGAGGCCTTCGCACGGGCCGGCTACCACGCGTTCGAACGGGAGATCGTCATGAGCTGGGGCTGACCCGCCAGGAGCCGCCCCCGGGGCCGCTCGAAGCCGCCCTTCCCAGGGCCGCTCGCAGCCGCCCTTCCCAGGGGCCGACCGGGTCGCGTTCCGCGTGGAGCCGGCCCGGTCACCTCTCCGGCGTCGGGCGGCCCGCCGCCGAGGCCGACCGGTGGCGGAAGACGTGGCGGTAGGTCTGCGGGGAGACCGTGGTGAGCCGGCCGAAATGACGGCGCAGATTGGCGGCGTTGCCGAAACCGGTCCGGTGGGCCACGGACTCCACCGGGTCGTCGGTCGTCTCCAGCAACTCCTGGGCGAGCAGCACCCGTTCGCGCAGGATCCACTGCAACGGCGTGGTCCCCAGGGTGTCGCGGAAACGGCGCGCGAAGGTGCGCTCGCCGAGACGGGCCTGCCGGGCCATCCCGGCCACCGTGAGCGGTTCGTGGAGCCGCTCACGGGCCCATTCCAGCACCGGGCCCAGTCCTTCCTCACGTCGCAGGGCGCGCGGCGGGAGCGGCTTGGCGTACTGGGTCTGGCCGCCCTCCCGGTGCGGCGGCACCACCATCCGCCGGGCCACCTCGTTGGCGACCGCGGAGCCGTGGTCGGTGCGCACCAGGTGCAGGCACAGGTCGATCGCCGCGCCGGTGCCGGCCGAGGTGAACACGGTGCCGTCCTGGACGTACAGCGCGGAGGGGTCGTAGGTCACCCGCGGGAAGCGGTGCGCGAAGTCCACGGTGTTCATCCAGTGCGTGGTCGCCCGGCGTCCGTCGAGCAGGCCGGCCGCGGCGAGCACGTAGGCGCCGCTGCACAGCGAGACGATCCGCCGTCCCCGCGCGTGGGCGGCCCGCAGCGCGTCGAGCAGCCCCGGGGGCGGGTCGAGCTGCACGCGCCGCGGGCAGGCCGCGACGACCACGGTGTCGGCCTCCGCCAGGTCCTCGAGTCCGTGCCGCGTGCTCAGCGTCAGCCCGGCGGAGGTCCGCAGCGGCCCCGGTTCGGCGGCGCAGAGCCGCAACTCGTACCAGGGGTCGACGACGTCGCTGCGATCGATCCCGAACACCTCGCAGGGCACCGCGAGTTCGAAGTTGGTCGCGCCGTCCGTCACCGCCACGGCCACCACGTGGGGACGGGCGGGGGAGCCGTCGAGGGGTGCGCCGTCGCGGGGTGTGACGCCGGCGGGCGTGCCGTTGTCGTCCATGGCAGGAATGTAGCGCACACCGTCGTTTCCGCCACTGTCCGCGGAACGGGCCGCCGCTGAGGCTGGAGCCATGTCCCAGCACACCTCCATATCTCCGTCCCTTCCGGCCGGACGGCTCACCATGGCGCAGGGCACCGCCCTGTCCGTGGGCGCCGTGCTCGGCACCGGAGTCATCGCCCTCCCGGCGCTCGCCGCCGGCATCGCGGGGCCCGCCTCGCTGCTGGCCTGGCTCGCGCTCGTGGTGCTCTCCGTGCCGTTGGCCGTCGCCTTCGCCGCCCTGGGAGCCCGCCACGCCGACGCGGGCGGCGTCTCCACCTACGCCCGGCTCGCGTTCGGCGAGCGGAGCGCCGCGGTCGCCGGCTGGTGCTTCTACCTCGCCATACCGCCGGGCGCCACGGCCGCCGCCCTCTTCGGCGGCTCCTACGTCTCCGACGCGCTCGGCGGCGGGACGCCCACCACCGTGGTCACCGCGGCCGGCCTGATGGGCACGGTCACGGCGGTCAACGCCGCGGGACTCCGCCTCACCGGGCGGCTTCAGGTCGTCCTCTTCGCGCTCCTGCTCGCCCTGCTGACCGCCGCCGTGCTCTTCTCCCTCCCGCACGCCGACACCGCCAACCTGCGCCCGTTCGCCCCGCACGGCTGGTCCGCCGTCGGACCCGCGGCTGCCCTGCTGGTGTTCTGCTTCGCCGGGTGGGAGGCGGTCGCCCACCTCGCGGGCGAGTTCCGGCGACCCGACCGTGACCTGCCCCGCGCCACGGGGGCCGCCGTCGCGATCGTCGGCGTGGTGTACCTGGCGGCCGCCTTCGCCGTCGTCGCCGTCCTCGGCCCCGGCGCCGGGCGCTCCGGAGCGCCGCTCGGCGACCTGATGGCCCGCGGCCTGGGCGAGGGCGCGCGTCCCCTCGCCGCGGTGGCCGCGCTGCTGCTCACCTTCGGCACCATGAACGCCTACTTCGCCGGCGCCGCCAAGCTCGGCGCCGCCCTGGGCCGGGACGGCGCGCTGCCGCGGTGGTTCGCCAGGGGCAGCACGGCGGGGGAGACGCCGCGCCGCAGCCTGCTGTTCGTCGCCACGCTCGCCCTGCTGACCCTGGCGGCGGTCGCCGTCTCCGGGACGGGTGCCGAACCGGCGGTCATGGTCTCCGCAGCCTCCTTCGCCGTGGTGTACGCGATCGGGGTCGCCGCCGCCATCCGCCTCCTCCCGCAACGGAGTTGGGGCCGTCGTTGCGCCTGGGCGGCGCTGGCCGCGGTCACCGCGCTGCTGGCCTTGTGCGGCCTCCACCTGGCCTGGCCGCTCCTGGTGACCTGCGCGGCCCTCGTCTCCGTCCGCGTCACCCGCCGCCGTCGCGCGCGGGCCGCGGCGTGCCTCGCCGCGGCCGCCTGAGACCGGAGCGCCGGGTCGGGCGACGGCACGCAAGGGGCCACCGCGGCCGGGGGGACGCGCGGGGCCGGTGCGAGGCAACGTGCCGTCGGCGCCGTGCGTCTCTTCCAGTGCACCGAGGGGCGCGAGCCCCGCAGCATTCGAAGAGACAGTGAGCACCACCATGACCCTCTCTCCCGTCACCGCCTCGGGGCCCGCCACGACGGCAAGGGCCTGGGCCCTGGTCACGGCGTCGGCGTTCACCGGAGGAATCCTGCTCGGCGTGCTGACCAACCTGGGCCAGGGCTGGCTTCCGGGGGCCTGGAACCAGATCGCCAACTCCGGTGCGGTGTGGTCCGTCGCCGCGTTCGCCGCGGGCGCGCTGGTGTCGGCCCGGAAGGCCGGCCTGCCCGCGGTCGGTCTGCCCGCGGCCGCCGTCGCGGGTCTGTGCGCCGAGTCCGGTCTCGTCGTCGGCTACTACGGCTACGCGGAGGTGGCACGCGACGGCATGGGTTCCGTGTTCGCCCCCCTCGTCTGGCTGGGCATGGCGTTCGTCGCCGGCCCCCTGTTCGGAGTGGCGGGCTCCTGGTGGCGTGGCGCGCGCCCGCGCCACCGCGTCGTCGGGCTCGCCGCCCTCGCGGGCGTCTTCGGGACGGAGGCCGTCCACTACGCCTGGACCCTGCACTACGCCCCTCAGGCATGGGCCTGCCTCGCCGTCGCGGTCCTCACGGCACTGCTCATGGGCCGCACCCTCAAGGAACGCGTCCTCACGCTGCTGGCTGCCGCCCCGTTCTCGCTGCTGGCCTACGTCGTCTTCTACGAATTGCTTTTGACCACGCTCCTCGGCTGATGCATGGTCGGCACACGGATGGGGGCGGCGGCCGGCCGTACGCCCCGTGGAAGGGGAGACCATGAGCCGTCCACTGCTGTTCCTCGACGTCGACGGCCCCTTGAACCCGTATGCCGCCAAGCCCACGAGGCGGCCCGAGGGCTACACCACGATCCGGGTGCCGCGGGGCGCCGGGCACCGCCCGCTCCGCGTCTGGCTGCACCCGGGGCACGGTGCGCAACTGCTGTCCCTGGGCTACGACTTGTGCTGGGCCACCACCTGGATGGCGGAGGCCAACCGGTGGATCGCCCCGGTGGTCGGTCTCCCGGAGCTCCCGTACGTCGACTTCGGCGAGGCCCTGTTCCGGGAGCGCCCGGACGGCGTCCACTGGAAGACCGAGGTCCTCGTCGCGTACGCGCAGGGCCGCCCCTTCGCCTGGGTGGACGACGAACAGAGCGCCGCGGACGACGCCTACGTCGGCGCCCGCCACCCCGCCCCCGCCCTGCTCCACCACGTCGACCCGCGCATCGGCCTGCGCGACGACGACCTGACCACCCTGACCGCCTTCGCCGAGACCGTCGGCGGGAGGTGAACACCCCTGTCCGGAGCGGCCGTCGGGGTCTGCGGGCAGGGAAAAAGCAGCTGCGCCGGTCGTGCGGCAGGCGTAGGGTCCTGGCCAAGGCGGGGTCGTAGCACAGAGGTAATGCGCCGCGATGACATCTCGGAGGACGCCGGTTCGAATCCGGCCGCCCCGCCCCTCACCAACGCTGGGACGGCGCCGCGATCAGCGGCGGGACATGTACATGTACGCGCGGCTCGGGCCGGCGGCGGGATGAACCGCGCGCCGGCCCGTGGGTGTTGTCAGTGCCAGCCGTACCGTTCGCGCAGCCGGTGGACCACCAGGTTGAACCGCATGCGGTCCAGGGCGCACGCCTCGCGGCGCATGCCGGCGTCGTGGACGCGCAGCACACGGTCCACCGCCACCCACGAGGGGCGGCCGGTGCGGTCCCAGGGGCCGCTGCCGATCGGCACCCAGTCGCGGTCCCCGTCGTGCTCCTTGCTGGACAACTGCACCGCGAGCAGCGTCCCGCGCGGCTCCCGGGCGACGACCAGCACCGGGCGGTCCTTGCCCCGGCCGTCGTTCTCCTCGTAGGGCACCCACGTCCAGACGATCTCGCCGGGATCGGGGTCGCCGTCATGGGCGGGGGAGTACTCGGTGCGGACCCGGCCGACGGCGCGCGGGTCGGCCTCAGTGGTCGCCGACGGGCCGAAACGCCCCGGGACCTCGTCGATGGGAACGGTCATCGCCCCACCGTAGGAGGGCTGTTGAGCCGCCCTCTCGGCGGGGTCGCCGCCCCGGCCGGTCCGCCAGGACCGCATCACCTCACGAACCCGGCGAACCATGCCGAACATGCCGCGGTGATCCCTCCGGCCGGTCAGGCCGGCTCGCCGCCCTGGCTCCCGGCGGCGCCGCCCTGGGCCCCGCCGCCCTGCTCCGCCTGTGCCTGCTGGGCGGCCACCGAGCGGCGGACCTCCTCCATGTCCAGTCCGCGCGCCTGGCCGATCAGGTCCTCCAGCACCGGGGCCGGCAGCGCGCCCGGCTGGGCGAAGACGGCCACCTGGTCCCGCACGATCATCAGCGTCGGGATCGACTGGATGCCGAAGGCCTGGGCGAGCTCCGGCTGCGCCTCGGTGTCCACCTTGGCGAACACCAGGTCCGGGTTGGCCTCCGCGGCCTTCTCGTACACCGGGGCGAACTGCTTGCACGGCCCGCACCAGTCGGCCCAGAAGTCGATGAGAACGAACTCGTTCTCGGTGACCGTCTGGTCGAAGTTCTCCTTGGTGAGCTCCACGGTGCTGCTCATGAGCTGACTTCCTCTTCCTGGACGTCGTACGGCTGACTGCGCCCGGCCACCGACGACAACGGCACGACCGGACGGGGTATTCCGTTCGCCCCATATGGCCGTGCGCGCGCCGCCTCCGCGACCCGGCAGGCCCGTCCGGCCCAGCGGACGGGTCCGGCGCGCCTACCCGTGTGGCCGGTTCGCACACCACCCGGAAGACTGAGCCGCATGACCGAGACCGAGACCTTCGCCTACGACGTCGTCGTGATCGGCGCCGGACCCGTCGGCGAGAACGTCGCCGACCGCACGCTCGCCGCCGGACTGTCCACCGCCGTGGTGGAGAGCGAACTGGTGGGCGGGGAGTGCTCCTACTGGGCCTGCATGCCCAGCAAGGCGCTGCTGCGGCCGGTGATCGCGCACGCCGACGCCCGCCGCACGCCCGGCCTGCGCGCCGCCGCCCGGGCGCCCCTCGACACGCCCGAGGTGCTCGCCCACCGCGACGAGCAGGCGGCCCACTGGAAGGACGACGGGCAGGTCGCGTGGCTGGAGGGCGCAGGAGCCCGACTGCACCGCGGACACGGCCGCCTGTCCGGCCCCCGCACCGTCACCGTCACCACCCCCGAGGGCCGGACCGAGACCCTCACCGCCCGCCACGCCGTCGCCGTCTGCACCGGGAGCCGGGCCTCGCTGCCCGGCCTGCCGGGGCTGGGCGACGGATCCGTCGCCCCCTGGACCAGCCGGGAGGCCACCTCCGCCCGCGAGGCGCCCGGCCGGCTCCTGGTGGTCGGCGGGGGAGTGGTCGCCGCCGAGATGGCCACGGCCTGGCAGAACCTCGGCTCCCGGGTCACCGTGCTGGTGCGCGGGAGCGGCCTGCTGGAGCGCATGGAGCCGTTCGCCGGGGAACTCGTCGCCGACGCGCTGCGCGAGGCGGGCGCCGAGGTGCGCACGGGCGTCTCGGTCACCGGCGTGAGCAGGGAGAACGGCACCGTGGTCGCCGTCACGGACGCGGGCGACCGGGTGGAGGCCGACGAGATCCTGTTCGCCACGGGCCGGGCGCCGCGCACCGACGACCTCGGACTGGAGACGGTGGGGCTGGAGCCCGGCTCGTGGCTCGAGGTGGACGACACCCTGCGGGTCACCGGGAGCGACTGGCTGTACGCGGCCGGGGACGTCAACCACCGGGCGCTCCTCACCCACCAGGGCAAGTACCAGGCACGCGTCGCGGGCGACGCGATCGCCGCCCGGTCCAGGGGGGAGGCGCCGCCGACGGCCGCCACCGCCGACGACGGCGCCGTGCCCCAGGTGGTCTTCACCGACCCCGAGGTCGCCTCGGTGGGCGTCACCCTCGCCGAGGCGGAACGGGCCGGGCACCGGGTGCGGGCGGTGGACGTGGACCTCGCCACCGTGGCCGGCGCGGGGCTCTACGCCGACGGCTACCGGGGCCGGGCCCGGATGGTCGTCGACCTGGACAAGGAGACCCTGCGCGGCGTCACCTTCGTCGGGCCGGGGGTCGGCGAACTGCTGCACTCGGCGACCGTCGCGGTGGTCGCCCAGGTCCCGGTCGCGCGCCTGTGGCACGCCGTCCCGGCCTATCCGACCCTCAGCGAGGTCTGGCTCCGCCTCCTGGAGGCCTACCGGGGCTGAGGCAGCCCCGGTAGGCGCAGGACCAGGGGCGCCCCGGCCGGGCCCTGCCGGCGCTTGGGCGAGCCTTGCCCGCAGCCGGCCGGATCCTGCCCCACGAGGCCCTGGGCGCCCCGCCGTGCACCGACACGGCCGAAGCCCGCCGCCACGGGCCCGCCGCCACGGGCCCGCGTGCAGCCCCGGCCCCGGGTCCGACCAACCGGGCCGGGCGCCGGGGCCGGACCTCACGCGTCCTCGAACTCGCCCGCCATCGCGGCGGCCAGCCGCAGGTGCGGGCGCGCCTCCTCGTCGCGGCCCTGCCGCTCCAGGGTCCGCCCGAGGAGCAGCCGGGCGTACCCCTCCACCGGGTGACGCTCCACCAGCACCCGGCACTCGGCCTCCGCCCGCCGCAGCTGCGCGGAGTGGTAGTAGGCCCGCGCCAGCAGCAGCCGCGGGCCGCTCTGCTCCGGCACCTCCTCCACCAGCGACGCGAGCACCCGCGCGGCGTCCGCGTAGTTCTTCCGCCCGAAGTGCCTCTGCGCCCTGTCCCAGCGCTCGGCCGGCGTTCCGTGGTCGTGGTACGACCTGGTCATCTCCACGTCGACCTCCCTTCGCACGCCTGAACACCGCACGGCGGCCCACTGTTCCGCGAGGCGTCCCGGCGGCCCCGGGACACTTTCTGTCGCGACGAGACACGTCCAGATCGTTGACAAGTCCCTGTCATGGGCCCGACATTACGAGCGAGTAACCCCCGCGTGTCCGCCCTGTGGACCCCCGGGTCCGTCCGCCTGCCCCCACCGCCCGCGCGCCGCCCCCGGCACGGCCCCCGCCGTGCCGCGCCCCCGCCGTACCCCAGGAGGACCTGATGCCGCACCCCGCCCGCCGCCTGCGCAGAACCCTCGCCGCCGCCCTCGCGGCGAGCGCCGTCGCCGCCCTCGGTCTCACCGCCCAGCCCGCGCAGGCCGCCGACCCGGTCACGTACGTGGCCCTCGGCGACAGCTACAGCGCCGGATCCGGCGTCTCACCCACCGATCTCAGCAGCCCGCTGTGTCTGCGCTCCAAGGCCAACTACCCCAAGGTGATCGCCGGCCGCATCGGGGCCCAGCTCACCGACGTCACCTGCGGCGCCGCCCAGACCAAGGACTTCACCCAGTCCCAGTACCCGACCGTCGCCCCGCAGGTGAACGCCCTGTCCGCCGACACGGACCTGGTCACCTTCACCATCGGCGGCAACGACAACAGCACCTTCATCGGGGCGCTGCTGGCCTGCGGTTCGGCCGGCCTGGTCACCGCCGGCTACGGGAACCCGTGCCAGACGCTCTACGGCAGTAAGTTCACCGACGCGATCGACGACACCACCTACCCGGCGCTGAAGAGCGCGCTGGCCGCCGTCAAGGCCAAGGCGCCGAACGCGCGGATCGCCGTCCTGGGCTACCCCTGGATCACCCCGGCGACGTTCGACTCCTCCTGCTTCGCCAAGCTGCCCATCGCCCGGGGCGACATCCCCTACCTGCGCAGCCTGCAGGGTCACCTCAACGACGCCCTCTCCCGCGCCGCGAGCGAGTCCGGCGCCGTCTTTGTCGACTTCGCCCAGGTCTCCGAGGGGCACGACGCCTGCAAGGCCTCCGGCACCCGGTGGATCGAACCGGTGCTCGGCGGCAACAGCCTCGTCCCCGTCCACCCCAACACGCTGGGCGAGTCCCGGATGGCCGACCGGACCATGGCGGTGCTCGGCCTGGGCTGACCGGCCCGCACGCCGGACGAGCCGGACCGCCGCGGGCGCCGGCCCGGCGTGCGCGACGGCGAAGGCCGCCCCCTCGGCGCGGGAGGGGGCGGCCTTCGCGGGTCCGGCGCCGTCAGGCGCTTGCGTGTGGTCGGGCGCCGTCAGGCGCTGGAGTAGACGCTCTCCACGAAGTCGGCGAGCTTGTCGTCGGTCAGGTGGTGCGCCAGGTCCGACTCGCTGATCATGCCGATCAGCCGCTTGTTCTCGATGACGGGCAGCCGCTTGATCCGGTGCTCCCGCATCTCCTGCAGGACGTCGTCGACGTCGGCGGAGGCGTCCACCCACCGCGGCGTGCCCTCGGTGAGCTCGCCGCAGGTGACCTTCGACGGGTCCTTGCCCGCGGCCACGCACTTCACCACGATGTCGCGGTCGGTGATGATGCCCCGCATCCGGTCGTCGTCGCCGGCCACCGGCAGGGCGCCCACGTCGAGCTCCCGCATCAGCTGGGCGGCCCGGTCCAGCGACTCGCCCGCGGGGATCCACCGGGCGCCGGGGTGCATGATGTCCTTGGCCGTCGTCATGGTCGTCACTCCTCCTCGAAGGGTGTGTGCGGTTCCGCCTCCTCGGGTTTCCGGAGCGAACAGAACAAACCGGACTTCCGGCCTCCGGTCGTGACCGTCACCGACGGTGTCCGGGCCGCACCCCAGGTCACTCCTCCATGCGCCGCCGGTCGTCCTCGTCCCACGCGGTGGTGTCGCGGGGCTGGGTGTAGGGCTCGTCGGTGGGCGGGTGACCGCCCGCGATCGCCCGCTGGCGTACCGTCTCGGCGTCGAACTCCAGGCCCAGCAGGATCGCCAGGTTGGTGATCCACAGCCAGATCAGGAAGACCACCACGCCGGCCATGGTCCCGTAGGTCTTGTTGTACGAGCCGAAGTTGGCGACGTAGAAGGCGAACCCGACGGAGGCGAGGATCCACAGGAACAGCGCGAGGAAGCTGCCCGGTGTGATCCACCGGAACCCCTTCACCTTGGCGTTCGGCGCCGCCCAGTAGAGGAGCGCGATCATCAGGGTCACCAGGATGATCAGGACCGGCCACTTGACGAACGACCACACCGTCAGCGCCGTGTCGCCGATGCCGAGCGTCGTCCCCACCTGCCGCGCCAGACCGCCGGTGAAGACCACGATGACGGCGCTCGCCGCCGTCATCACCATCAGCACCAGGGTGATGCCGACCCGGACCGGCAGCACCTTCCACACCGGCCGGCCCTCGGGGATGTCGTAGACGGCGTTGGAGGCGCGGATGAAGCCCGCGACATAACCGGAGGCCGACCAGACCGCGAGGACCAGACCCACGATCGCCATGATCGAGCCGATCCCGGCGCCGTCCTGGAGCTGTTCCACGGCCTTGGTCAGCACGTCCCGGGCCGGGCCCGGGGCCAGCTTGGTGATGTTGTCCATCACCCTGTCCGTGGCGCTCTTCCCCATGATCCCCAGCAAGGAGATCAGGACCAGCAACGCCGGGAAGAGCGAGAGGACCGCGTAGTACGTCAGCGCCGCCGCGCGGTCGGTGAGTTCGTCGTCCTTGAACTCCTTCAGGGCGCCCTTGAAGACCTTCCCCCAGCGGGGCTTCGGCAGCTTCGACGGGCTGTCGGGGGCGTTGCGCTCCACCGCGGGGGAAGGGCCGTAGGCCTCCGCCCCGGCGTCCTCGCCGCGGCGACGACGGTCGGTCCGGTCCGTCCCGTCGGCCCCGTCCACCGCGTCCGTCCGGTCGGTCCGGTCGGTTCCGTCCGGCCCGACGGGACGCCCGCCGCGGTCGTCGTCCCCGTCGCCGTGGTCGCCACTGCCTGGAAGATGCATTTTCGCCATGAACGCCGGGTATCCTGCGCGCCCCCGGATACGCACAGGGGTCTGCCCCTACCTCCGTGTGGGGGACACGGGCCGCCGCGCAGGGCTCTGGCGGTGCCCACCGGGACGGCCGCAGTGGCCCATGACGGCGTGTCCGACGGCATGCGCGCGGCAGGCCCCGTACCTCCGTCGCGGCCGAAAAAAACTCTTGGACGGGCCGGAGCGCTCCACGGAAGACTTCCCCTCCCGGGTTCTCCCCAAATGTCCGGCCCGGCGCACCACGACACTAGGCGCACACACATGGACTCGCCCGAGAAACGCGAGGGCCCGCGCAAGGGCCCCGTCCTCCTCGCCCTCCGACACTACGGCCGGGAACTCGCCCGGCTCCGGCGCTTCACCGTCCCGGCCCTGCTGCTCCCCGCACTGGGCAACATCGGCCTCTACTACGTCGCCCCGCTGATCGTCGCCAAGCTGATCGGCCACGTCGCCGGCGAGAAGGACCCGGGCGGCCCGGGAACCTTCGGCTCCGCGCTCCCCTACGTCCTCGGCTTCGCCGGCGTGCTGCTGTTCGCCGAGGCGCTGTGGCGCCTGGGCCTGCACTGCCTCAACCGCCTTGACGCCTACGGCATCGAGCACCTCTACGTCGTCGGGATGGACGAGCTCTACGCCAAGGACTCGGCCTTCTTCCACGACAACTTCGCCGGCTCCCTCACCAAGCGGGTCCTCAGCTTCGCCACCCGCTTCGAGGAGTTCGCCGACACCCTGACCTTCAACATCATGGGCAGCTTCGTGCCGCTCGCCTTCGGCTCCGTCATCCTGTGGAACTACGACCCGCTGCTGGTCGTCGGTCTGCTGACGATGCTCACGGTCACGGCCTGCTGCGTGGTCCCGCTCATCCGGCGCCGCCAGCGGCTGGTCGCCCGGCGGGAGGAGGCCATCGCCCGGGTCTCCGGTCACGTGGCCGACAGCCTGATGAACATGGAGACCGTCCGCGCCTTCGCCGCCGAGCGGCGGGAGGCGGACGAGCACCGCACCAGGGTCGCCGAGTCACGCCGTCTCACCCTGCGGTCCTGGGACTTCGGCAACCTGCGCATCGACACACTGATCGCTCCCATGTCGGTGCTGACCAACCTGCTGGGGCTGCTGCTCGCGGTCTCGCTCGGCGGCGGGACGCACAGCGTGGAGGCGGTCGTGGTCGCCTTCACCTACTACACCAACGCGACCCGGATCATGTTCGAGTTCAACCAGATCTACCGCCGGCTGGAGAGCTCGATGACGGAGGCCGCCCAGTTCACCGAACTGCTGCTGTCGCCGCCCACCGTGCTCGACCCGCCGGAACCCGAACCGCTGCGGCCGGACGGCGCCGACGTCCGCTTCGACCGTGTGACCTTCGCCCACGGGGGCGGCGCACCGCTCTTCGACGGGCTCGACCTGGCGGTGCCCAGCGGGGCGAAGATCGGCCTGGTCGGCCGCTCCGGCGGTGGCAAGACCACGCTCACCCGGCTGCTGCTGCGGATGACCGACATCGACGGCGGACGCATCCTGATCGGCGGTCAGGACATCAGCAGGCTCCGCCAGGCCGACCTGCGCAGCATGATCGCCTACGTGCCGCAGGAGCCGGCGATGTTCCACCGGACGCTCAAGGAGAACATCGCCTTCGCCCGGCCGGGGGCCACCGACGCGGAGATCCGCCGCGCAGCCGAGGCGGCGCACGTCACCGAGTTCGCCGACGCGCTGCCGGAGGGCTTCGAGACGATGGTCGGCGAACGGGGCGTCAAGCTCTCCGGAGGGCAGCGGCAGCGGGTCGCGCTCGCCCGGGCCATCCTGCGCGACGCGCCCGTCCTGCTGCTGGACGAGGCGACCAGCGCGCTCGACTCGGAGAGCGAGATCCTCATCCAGGAGGCGCTCTGGCGGCTCATGGAGGGGCGCACCGCACTGGTGGTGGCCCACCGGCTCAGCACGGTGGCCGGCATGGACCGCCTGGTGGTCCTCGACCGGGGGCGCATCATCGAGCAGGGGGCCCACCACGAACTGCTCGCCGCGGACGGCGTCTACGCCAAGCTGTGGGAGCACCAGTCCGGCGGCTTCCTGGAGGACGACGACCCGGTCCGGGCCGGCAACCCGGTCTGAGCGTCACCCCGCCGCACCGCCCTCGCGGGTGCGGCGGGCGTCCGGGGTCTGGCCCGGCGTCACCTGCGTGTTCTAGGTTGCGCGCATGCCAGAACTGCCTGGCCGGACCCCGGCCGAGATCCTCGCCCGCCTCGACGCCCTGCGCGCCGCCGACCTGCCGGTGCGCGGCGGACGGACCATGGCCTACGTCTACGACTCCGGACTGGACGGGGCGGAGGACCTGGCCCTCGCCGCCCAGGCCCGGGTGGCAGGGGTCAACGGCCTGGACATGACGGTGTTCCCCAGCGTCGTCACGCTGGAGAACGAGGTGACCGGCCGCGCGGCCCGGCTGCTCGGCGGCGACGCCCGCACCGCCGGGGTGTTCACCAGCGGCGGCACCGAGAGCTGCCTGCTCGCCGTGCTGACGGCGCGGGAGCACGCCCGCAGGACACGGGGGCTGCGGGAGGGCGCCGAACTGCTGCTGCCCGCCACCGCCCACGCCGCCTTCCACAAGGCGGCCCACCTCTTCGGACTCAGGGTCGTCGAGGTGCCCGTCGACCCGGAGACGTGCGAGGTCCGGGCCGAGGACATGGCCGCGGCGATCACCGACCGCACCGCGCTGGTGGTCGTCTCCGCCCCCTCCTACCCGCACGGAGTGATCGACCCGGTCGCCGACGTCGCGGCCGCGGCCGCCGCGCGAGGTGTCCTCTGCCACGTCGACGCCTGCATCGGCGGCTGGTACCTCGGCCACCTGAGGCTCGCGCCGGACGCCCCCGGACTGCCGCCCTTCGATCTGTCCGTCCCCGGCGTCACCTCCCTGTCCGCGGACCTGCACAAGTACGGGTACACGCCCAAGGGCGCCTCGGTGGTGCTGTTCCGCGACGCCGACCTCAGACGCCACGGCTGGTTCGCCCACGCCGGATGGCCGGGCTACCCCGTCGTCAACCCCACACTCCAGGGCACCCGCTCGGCCGCCCCGCTGGCCGGCGCCTGGGCGGTGCTCGAACACATCGGAACGGACGGTTACGTCGAGCTGGCCCGCCGCGTCCACGCGGCGACGGTCCGCCTCGCGGAGGGGATCGCGGCGGTCGACGGGCTGCGCGTGCTGGGGCGGCCCCGCGCCTCCCTGCTCGCCGTCGCCTCCGAGGACCCGGCCCTGGACGTGTTCGTCCTGGCCGACGAGATGAGGACGGCCGGCTGGTACCTCCAGCCGCAGCCCGCCCGCGGGTCCTCCCCGGCCAACCTGCACCTGACGGTCACCGCGGCCGCCGCCGGCGAGGAACGCCTGCGCGAACTGCTCGCCGAGCTGGAGAAGGCCGCCGCCCGGGCGCGCGCGGCGGGACCGGCCGTCGTGGACCCCGAGGTCGCCGCCGTCGCGGCCGCGCTGGACCCCGAGGCGCTGGGCGAGGACGAGGTGGCCGTCGCGCTCGCGGTGGCGGGGGTCGGCGAGGACGGAACCCTCCCGGAGCGGACGGCGCCCGTGCTGGCGGTCCTCCAGGCGATGCCGCCCGCTCTCGCGGAACGGCTGCTGCCCGAGGTGATCGGGCGGCTCTACCGGGTCTGAGAGGATCGGGCGAGACCCTGTTCTCCCGCGACGAGGAGCCGAAGGTGCAGCACCCATCCCTGGCGTACAGCGACGTGAAGTCCGCCCGCGACCGGATCGCCGGGCGCGTCCGGCCGGTCACGGTGACGCCGGCCGAGCCGGGGACGTTCGAGGGGTTCCAGGTCCATCTCGCCCTGGAGCTGATGCAGTTCACCGGCAGCTTCAAGGCACGCGGCGCGCTCAACTTCGTCGAGGCGCACCGGGAGCAGGGCTCGCTGCCCGACGCCGGGGTGACCATCGCCTCCGGCGGCAACGCGGGCGTCGCCTGCGCGTGGGCGGCCCGGCGGGCGGGCGTCCGCTCCACCGTCTTCCTCCCCGAGGCGGCGCCCGAGGTGAAGGTACGCCGGCTGCGGCAACTCGGCGCCGAGGTACGGCTGGTGGGCTCCGAGTACGCCGAGGCGGCCGCCGCCTGCGAGGAGTTCGCCCGGGAGAGCGGGGCGCTCGCCTCCCACGCCTACGACCATCCGCTGATCGCGGCGGGCGCGGGCACGCTGCTGGAGGAGATCCGCGAGAGGGTACCCGGCCTGGACACGGTGGTCGTCTCGGTCGGCGGCGGTGGCCTCATGGCGGGCGTCGCCACGGCCGCGCGGACGCACGGGGTGCGGACGGTGGCGGTGGAGCCGGAGAACTGCCGGGCGCTGCACGCCGCGCTCGAGGCCGGACGGCCGGTGGACGTGCCCGTCCGGTCGGTGGCCGCCGACTCGCTCGGCGCGCGCCGGGTCTCCGCGGACGCCCTGGCGGCCGCCCGGGAGGACTCCGTGCGGTCCGTGCTGGTGCCCGACACGGCGATCGTCGAGGCGCGGCGGCTGCTCTGGGAGGAGCGGCGGCTCGCCGTGGAGCACGCCGCGGCGGCCGCGCTCGCGGCGGTCCTCCCGCAGCGGGGCCCCGGCCACGGGTACGTCCCCGAGCCGGGCGAGCGGGTCTGCGTGGTCCTCTGCGGCGCGAACACGGATCTGTCCGACCTCGCCGGCTGAGCGGCCCCGCCTGCGCGCCGGGACCGGTTGTCGGTCACCTCTGCCGCCACCGCGCGCCCGGGCCGCCCCGCCCTGAGGTCAGGGCAGCGGCACTTGCCGGAGGCGGGACGTCGGCCCCCGCGGCGTACGCCACCGGGACCGTCGGGCTCAGGCCCGCCGGGCCGGGCGGCGGCGTCGTGGGCGGCGGGTGAGTCCGGCTCTCGGGGCGGTACCGCCGCGTTCGGCCGCCCGGGCGATGTTGCGGGCCATGCCGCCGAACACCACCGCGTGGAACGGCGACACCGCCCACCAGTAGGCGTGACCCAGCAGCCCGTGCGGGTGGAAGAGGGCCCGCTGCCGGTATCGGGTGCGACCGTCGGGACCGGCGTCCGCGTACAGCTCCAGCCAGGCCAGCCCCGGCAGACGCATCTCGGCACGCAGCCGCAGCAGCCTGCCCCGGTCGATCTCCTCCACCCGCCAGAAGTCGAGCGAGTCGCCGGCCCGCAGGCGCGTCGCGTCACGGCGGCCACGGCGCAGACCGACACCGCCCGCCATCCGGTCCAGCACCCCGCGCGCGGACCAGGCCAGCGGGAAGGAGTACCAGCCGTTCTCGCCGCCGATGCCCTCGATCACCCGCCACAGCGCCTCGGGGGGAGCGTCCACGGTCCGCTGCCGCCGGTCCGTGTACAGGCTGCCGCCCGCCCAGTCCGGGTCGGTCGGCAGCGGGTCGCTCGGCGTGCCCGGCACCGCCGCGTTCGACCAGCGGGTGTCCACCCGCGCCTCGCGGACGTTGCGCAGCGCGAGCCGCACGGCCTGCTCGAAGCTCAGCGGGCCGCCCGGGGGATCCGGCAGGTACCGGCTGATGTCGTGCTCGCCGCACACCACCTCGTGCCGCAGTGACTCGGTCAGCGGCTTGGCGATCGAGGCGGGCACCGGCGTGACCAGGCCGACCCAGTGACTGGACAGACGGGGTGTGAGCACCGGCACCGGCACGATCACCCGGGGCGGCAGGCCCGCCACCTCCGCGTAGCCGCGCATCATGTCCCGGTAGGTGAGGATGTCGGGCCCACCGATGTCGAAGGTGCGGTTGACGTCCGCGGGGAGCCGCGCGCAGCCCACCAGCCACCGCAGGACGTCGCGGACGGCGACCGGCTGGATCCGGGTCCGCACCCAGCTCGGGGTGACCATGACGGGCAGCCGCTCGGTGAGGTAGCGCAGCATCTCGAAGGAGGCCGAACCGGAGCCGATGATGACGGCGGCCCGCAGCACGGCCGTCGGCACGCCCGACTCCAGCAGCACGCGGCCCACCTCGGAGCGCGAACGCAGGTGCGGCGACAGTTCCTCCACGGGCACCCCGGCGGGAGTGAGCCCGCCCAGGTAGACGATCCGGCGGACGCCCGCGGCCCGGGCCTGCTCGCCGAAGATCCGCGCGGCCCGCCGGTCGGTCTCCTCGAAACCCGAGCCGGTCCCCAGCGCGTGGACCAGGTAGTACGCCACGTCGACGCCCCGCATGGCCTCCGCGGTCGACTCCTGGTCGGTCACGTCGCCCCGGACCACCTCGGCCTCGCCCGCCCAGGGGTGGTCGCGCAGCTTGCCGGGGGAGCGGGCCAGGCATCGCACCCGGTGTCCGGCAGCCAGCAGTTCGGGGACCAGGCGGCCGCCGATGTACCCCGTCGCACCCGTCACCAGACAGTGCAGTGGCGCGGTGTCGCCGCCGGCGCCCTCGCTCATCGGCCTCGCTCCCGTCCTCGACGCCGGCTCCGCGTCCGGCCGCCTCCAGGATGATCCACCCCGGCGCGCCCCGCATCGCGGGAGCGGCGAACGGTCCTCCGGATGCCGCGGCGGCGGTACGGAGAACGGGTGTGCCCCGACGACTCGCGGTCGCCGGGGCACACCCGTTCGCGGCGGAGGGACGGCCGGTCAGACCGCCGGGGCCGGGTAGGTCGGGTACTCCACGCCGGAGACGTGCTGCACCACCCGGATCACCTGGCACGAGTAGCCGAACTCGTTGTCGTACCACAGGTAGAGGATCGCGTTGTCGCCCTCGACCTTGGTGGCGCCGGCGTCGACGATCGAGGCGTGACGCGAACCGATGAAGTCGCTGGAGACCGCGTCGGGGGCGCTGATGAAGTCGATCTGGCGCTTCAGCGGCGAGGTCAGCGACACCTCGCGCAGGTACTCCAGGACCTCGGCGCGGGTGGTGCCGCGCTTCAGCTGAAGGTTCAGGATGGCGATCGAGACGTCCGGGGTGGGGACCCGGATCGAGCTGCCGGTGATGGTCGCCTCGAGGTCGGGCAGCGCCTTCGCCACGGCGGAGGCGGCGCCGGTCTCGGTGATGACCATGTTCAGCGGCGCGGAGCGGCCACGGCGGTCACCCTTGTGGTAGTTGTCCAGCAGGTTCTGGTCGTTGGTGAACGAGTGGATGGTCTCCACGTGACCCCGCAGGACGCCGTACTCGTCCTCCATCGCCTTCAGCGGCGGCACGATCGCGTTGGTCGTGCAGGACGCGCAGGAGATGACGTTCTCGTCCGGCTTGATCATGTCGTGGTTGACGCCGTGGACGATGTTCGGGACGTCGCCCTTGCCCGGAGCGGTCAGCACGACCTTGTCGATGCCGGGGCGCAGGTGCTTGGACAGGCCCTCGCGGTCGCGCCACTTGCCGGTGTTGTCGATCAGGATGGCGTTCTTGATGCCGTACGCGGTGTAGTCCACCGACTCGGGGGAGTCGGAGTAGATCACCTGGATGGTGTGGCCGTTGGCCACGATCCGGTTGTTCTCCTCGTCCACCGTGATGGTGCCCTGGAACTGGCCGTGGATGGAGTCGCGGCGCAGCAGGGAGGCGCGCTTGACCAGGTCCTGGCCACCGCCGTCGCGGACCACGATCGCCTTGAGGCGCAGACCGTTGCCCGAGCCGGCCTTCTCGATGAGCAGGCGCGCCAGCAGGCGGCCGATCCGGCCGAAGCCGTAGAGGACCACGTCGCGGCCCTCGCGACGCTCGATCTTGTTGGCGCCCGTGGCGCCGGCGACGGCCTCGGCGGTGAACTCCTCGACCGACAGGCCGCGGTCGTCGGCCTTGTGGGCCACGGCCAGCATGCCGATGTCGATCTGCGAGGGGCCCAGGTCCAGCGTGGTGAGGGCCTTCAGGAAGGGCATCGTCTCGACGACCGACAGCTCCCCGCCGACGATCTGCCGGGCGAAACGGTGGGTCTTGAGGATGCTGATGACCGACTTGTTCACCAGGGAGCGGCTGTGGACCAGGACCGTGACGTCCTGCTCCCGGTGCAGCTTCCCGATGATCGGGATCATCGACTCCGCGATCTCCTCGCGGTTCTTCCAGTTGGTGAACGAGTCGTCGTTGACAGTCACTGGTCCATCTTTCGAGCTAGGCGGCGCTCACATGTTAACCATCTCGAAGGATGGTCATTCAAACCGGGTCGGGCGCGGGGCGGCCCGGTGGGGCCGGGGGGAGCGGCCGCGCCGCGATTCGCGCCGGTCCGTCCGCTTCCGTGCGGGCGGGGGTGACCAGGATGTGTGCTTGATCACCCGCCCGTCGGCCCGCCCGCATGGCGCCGGCGTCGTGCCCTCGCCCCGCCGGAGTCTTGACGGGCCGTGTGAAACACATCGATAGTTTTTGTATCTCCGACTCGCGGGGGTGTGCGTACACAGTGGCGGGGAGGAACGACGCATGGGCCGATATCGCCGGCTTCGGCGCATCCGGCAGATGGACCCCCGGCGGGACCACGAGCAGATCTACCGCTGGATCACGCACTACGAGTTCCCGGCGGACTACCTCCACGGGACGTCGATCGCCTTCCTGCGCGACTACGGCGTGCCCCGCATCTCCCGGCTCCTCGACCGCACCCAGGAGTTCGAACGCGCCGGCCAGAAGCGCTACGACGACACGGTGCTGATCGCCTACGAGATGGTGCGCGAGGGCATCGACTCCGAGCACGGCCGGGCCGCCGCCCGCCACCTCAACCGCATCCACGGCCGCTACCGCATTCCCAACGAGGACTTCCTCTACGTCCTGGCCACCACGGTGGTCGGCCCCAAACGCTGGATCGACCGGTACGGCTGGCGCCGGCTGTGCGACCAGGAGGCCGAGAGCCTCGCGCTGGTCGGTCACCGGATGGGCCGGATGATGGGCATCACCGGCGTCCCCGACACCTACGCCGGGTTCGAGCAGCTCCATGACGCCTACGAGCGGGAGATGTTCGCCTACGACCCCGCCAACCGCAGGGTGGCCGCGGCCACCCTGCGCGTCTTCGCCGCCTGGTACCCCGCGCCCTTCCGCCGGATCGCGACCCGCGTCGCCCTCGCCGCCCTCGACGAGCCGCTGCTCACCGCCCTGGGTTTCAGTCCTCAGCCCCGGTGGCTCAGGACGGCCACCCACCGCGCGCTGCGCACCAGGGCGGCGCTGATCCGGCTGCTGCCCGGCCGCCCCGAGCGCTTCCCGAAACTGCCCGAGGCACGCACCTACCCCTTCGGCTGGACCCTCGACGACCTCGGCCCGCACTGGGCCCACTCCCGCCCGACGGCCCCGCTGCACGACGAGGCGCCGACGGAAGCGGCCGTCGTCCCGCACCAGCAGACCTTCCCGCACGACGTCCCCCGTCAGGAGCCCCGATGACCGACACCACCTCCGCCGCGGACACCGCCGCGAGCTCCACGACCTTCACCACCCGCTCCCCGGCCACCGGAGCACCCCTCGCCGAGCACCCGGTGGACGGCGCCGAGAAGGTCGCGCACGCGGTCGCCCAGGCCCGGAAGGTCCAGGAAGGCTGGGCCGCGCTGCCCGCCGCCCGCCGCCGCGACCAGCTGCTGCGCTGGAAGCGGTCCCTGGCCGCCGAACTCGGCACCGTCGCACGGACCGTCTCGCAGGAGACCGGGAAGCCCGCGGGGGACGCGGAACTCGAGGTCGTCCTCACCCTGGAACACCTGGCCTGGGCCGCCCGCAACGCCGGCCGGGTGCTGCGCCGGCGCAAGGCCGGCACCACCCTCTTCACCGTCCATCAGCGGGCCTCCCTGGTGTACCGGCCGCTGGGCGTGGTCGGCGTCATCGGGCCGTGGAACTACCCCTGCTACACGCCCATGGGGTCCGTCGGTTACGCGCTCGCGGCCGGCAACGCCGTCGTCCTCAAGCCGTCCGAGCTGACCCCGGCGACCGGGCTCCTGCTGGCCGATCTCTTCGACGCCGCCGTGCCCGAGCACGCCGGGCTGCTCACCACCGTCACCGGCGGCGCCTCCACCGGGGAGGCGCTGGCCCGGTCCGGCGTCGACAAGCTGGCCTTCACCGGATCGCCCGGCACGGCCCGCAAGGTGATGGCGGTGTGCGCCGAGTCCCTGACCCCGTTCCTGGCCGAGTGCGGCGGCAAGGACGCCGTGATCGTCACGGCGGACGCGGACCTGGACGCCGCCGCCGAGGCGATCGTCTGGGGCGCGCTGAGCAACGCCGGCCAGACCTGCGCGGGCGTCGAACGCGTCTACGCGGTGCGTGAGATCCACGAGGAGCTGTGCCGGCGGGTCGTCGAGCGCGCCACGGCGCTGCGTACGGGCACCGAGGACGGCGCGGCCTACGGGCCGATGACGATGCCCGGCCAGGTCCCCGTCGTCGAACGGCATGTGACCGGGGCGGTGGAGTCGGGCGGACTGGCCCTGCTGGGCGGACCGGAGTCGGTGAAGGCGCCCTACGTGGAGCCCGTCGTGCTGACCGGGGTGCCCGAGGACGCGGCGGCGATGACGGAGGAGACCTTCGGCCCGGTGGTGGTCGTCAACTCCGTCGCCGACGTCGACGAGGCGGTGGACCGGGCCAACGCCTCCCGCTACGCCCTGGGCGCGGCGGTGTTCAGCGGGAGCACGCGCACCGGCGCGGCCGTCGCCTCCCGGCTGCGGGCCGGAGCGGTGTCGGTGAACTCCGTCCTCGGCTTCGCCGCCGTGCCGGCCCTGCCGTTCGGCGGCGCCCAGGAGTCCGGCTTCGGGCGCATCCACGGCGAGGAAGGGCTGCGCGCGTTCGCCTCGGTCCAGTCCATGACGGTGCAGCGCTTCAGCCCGCCGATCGCCCTGACCTCCTTCGAGGTGCCGGCCGCCGTCCGCGAGCGCGCGGTGCGCATGGCGCAGTCGCTGCACCGGCGGCGCTGAACGGTCGCGGGCGGGAGGGGCGAAGCGGGGCGGGGCGGTGTCAGGCGGTGAGCGCCATGAAGCCGCCCCGTGTGGGGGCGCCGTTCATGAGCGCCGGGACGTCGACGACCTCGGGCAGCCGCTCCACGGAGAGCACCACCGCGCCGCCCGCCCGCGCGGCGTCGCCGCACCAGGCGTTCATGTCGGCCTTGCCCAGCACCAGGGCGGCCAGCGAGGGGATCACGGCGCCGTGCTCCCCGGGACCGTCCACCACGCACTGAGTGTGCTTGGGGAAGATGCTCCACCCCTCGCAGGTGGGCAGTGACCGGTCCTCGGTCGCGAGCGGCGGCAGGGCCTCGTGGAACGGCGCACCGCTCAGCAGCAGCAGCGGCGTTGCGCCGGGCACGAACATCGCTTTCTCCGGATCCAGAAGCATCCGCCAACTCTGGCAGGTGAGGACCGTGCTTGACCAGCCGCCCCGGGGCACGAACACGGATCAGTCCCGCGCCGGAAGCCCGGCGAACAGCTCGACGGCCCCGGTGCCACCCCTGCGGACCACCAGGCACTCGCGTACCCGTGCGGCGACCGCGGCGGGCAGCACCGCGCCGAGCCGCTCCGGCGGCACGGCCAGCAGACCACCGGCGCCGGCGCCTCCGCCGGCGACGGCCGTACCGGCCGCCGCCCCTGCGCCCTCCGCCCCGGCGCCCCCGCTCGCACCGCCCGTCACGATCACCCCGCCGGTGTCGGCCGTCCGTGTCGCCCCCGCCGCACCCGCGTCGGTCGCTCCGGCGGCGCTGCCGGGGCGGTGCGCGGCGTCGAGGCCGGCGTGCGGCGCCACCCCCGTGTCGCCCGTGCCGGTCCCGGCGTCCGCGTAGGTCGTGCAGGTCGCGGCTTCCGTGTCGGTGAGGACGCCGCCGTCGTAGACGTGCACGGTCTCCGGGAGGACGTGGGCGCCCTCGCAGCCGGAGGCCGCGCCGGGGAGCCAGTCCACGGCGAGCAGCACACCCGGCGGCACGTCCCGCCCCAGCCGCTCGCGCAGCACGCGGTGGGCGGCCCGGCGGGGCGTCTCGCCGGTGTCACCGGCGACCGGGGCCGCGGGCGGCGACCAGCCCGCCTCGCCCTCGCGCACCAGCACCACCCGGCCCGCCGGGTCGGTGAGCAGCACGGCGGCGGTGGTGAACGCCTTGGCCCGGGTGGCCAGCCGGTCGGCCGCCGCCGCGGGGCCGGCGCCCACCTCCTCCAGCGAGGTCGCCCGCCGGGCCGCGGGAAGGCCCACCGCGGACCCGGGCTGGGGCAGACCCCCCTCCAGGTGCGCGACCGTGCCCGCGGCCATCGCCCGCAGCCCGTACCTGAGCCGGTTGCCGATCTGGGCGGGAAGCACGGCCAGGGCCTCCTCGGGCGCCAGCCAGTGGACGGCCAGGATCTCCCCGTCCGGGAAGCCGATCGCCGCGACCTGCTCCTCCGTCAGCGGCCCCACCGTGAACACGTGCACGTCCAGGGCCCGGCCGTAGGTGCGCGCCGGGGTGCTGTCCACGGCGACGAGCCGGCCCACCGGAACCCCGGTCAGCCCGAGCTCCTCCGCCAGCTCCCGGGCCGCGCCCCGGCGAGGGGACTCCTGCGCGTGGACCATGCCGCCGGGCAGGCCGAAGGGGGAGCCGCCGCCGTGGTCGTAGGAGTGCTCGGCCACCAGCACCCGCCCGCGCGTGTCGGTGATCAGCGCGGCCGCCGCCATCATCGGGGAGGGGAGCAGCGCGTAGTGGTCCTTGAGGTCCACCGGCACGGGCCGGCCCTGACGCAGCTGCGCGGTGTGCGAGCCCAGCGACGCCCGCAGGGCGGCCGTCGCCCGGCGACGCAGCGGCTCCGGCAGCCTGCGCAGCGCCTCCCGCTCGGTGACCCACTCCGCCGCGCGCAACTCATCCTGCTGCAGCACCAGTTCCTCCACCGCCGGCGGGCGGTGCGGGTGCACGGCGTAGACGCAGGCCACGTGGGCGCGGCCGTACACCTCCTTGGGCATGCTGTCGACCACCAGCAGCCGCCCGACGCGCGCGCCCCGGATGCCGAGCTCCTCGCGCAGCTCGCGCTCGAGCGCGGCCACCGGCTCCTCGTCGTCGACCATGCCGCCCGGCAGGTCCCAGCCCTCCTTGTAGGAGGGGTCGACGATCAGCACCCGGCCGGATCCGTCACGGATCAGCGCGTCCGCCGCCATGACCGGTGCGGGATGGACCGCGAGGTATTCGGAAAGACCGGCCGCATCGGCCGCGGGCTGGGTCACCGTCACAGAGAATCCTCCACCGGACGCCGCATCGTGCCTCCTTGCCTCGAACGCATGTGTGCTCACAGGGAGCAACGAGCAAGGTGACGGTGCGTAACGGCCGGATCCGGACGTTCTCGGAGGGTGACGGTGACGGCGGCGCGCGGTTCCGGACGGGGCCTCTCACCAGGTGTCGACGAACCGCCCTTCCTCGGGCGCGTCCCGGTCGTCCTCCCAGCCGTCCAGCGCGGCGAGAATCCAGGCCCGGGAGTCGGCCGGATCGACCACCGCGTCGATCTCCAGTGCCGCCGCCGCGTTCACCGCCTTGCCCTGCTCGTGGAGTTCGGCCACCCGCGCCTCGAACACCCGGGCCCGCTCCCCGGGATCCTCGATCGCCTCCAGCTCCCGCCGGTGGCCGAGCCGGACCGCGCCCTCCAGCCCCATCCCGCCGAACTCCCCGCTGGGCCAGGCCGCGGTGGCCGCGGGGGCCCGCGTGGAGCCGCCCAGCATGGCCATCGCGCCCAGGCCGTACGCCTTGCGCAGCACCAACCCGACCATCGGCACCCGCAGATGGGCGCCCGCGACGAAGAGCCGGGCGAAGTGCCTTACCGTCGCGGTGCGTTCGGCGTCCGGACCGACCATGAAACCCGGGGTGTCGCACAGCGAGAGGACCGGCAGCCCGAAGGCGTCGCACAACTGCAGGAAACGCGCCGCCTTGTCGGCCGCGTCCCGGTCGATCGCGCCGCCCAGGTGACCCGGATTGCTGGCCAGCAGCCCCAGCGGCCTCCCCTCCACCCGTACCAGGCAGGTCAGGACGCCCACCCCGAACTCCTGGCGCAGCTCCAGCACCGAGCCGGTGTCCGCCAGGCCGCGCACCGCGGCGCGGACGTCGTAGGCGCGCCGGCGGTTCTCCGGCACCACCTGCCGCAGCAGCCGCCGGTCCGGGGCCTCCCAGTCGTCGACGGGCCCCCGGAAGTAGGAGAGGTACCGCCGGGCCACCCGGACGGCCTCCGCCTCGTCGGCGACGGCGACGTCCACCACCCCGTTGGGGACCTGCACCGACAGCGGGCCGACCTCCTCCGGCCGGTACACCCCGAGCCCGCCGCCCTCGATCATCGCCGGGCCGCCCATCCCGATGGTGGCCTCCGGCGTCGCGATCACCACGTCGCAGCAGCCCAGCAGCGCCGCGTTGCCCGCGAAACAGCGACCCGAGGCGATGCCCACCAGGGGCACCCGGCCGCTCAGCCGTCCCATGGAGCGGAAGGTGCTCAGATGAAGGCCCGCCACCGCCGTCGAGTCGGTGTCGCCCGGCCGCCCGCCGCCTCCCTCGGCGAACAGGACGACGGGCAGCCGCCGCCGGTACGCCAGTTCCAGCAGGCGGTCGGTCTTACGGTGGTTGTTCATCCCCTGCGTCCCGGCCAGCACCGTGTAGTCGTAACTCATCACCGCAGACGGCCGGCCGTCGATCCGCCCGGTGCCGGTGACCATGCCGTCCGCCGGCGTGGAGCGGATCAGGTCGTCCAGGGATCGCCGCCGCCGCTGCGCGGCCAGGGCGAGGGCGCCGAACTCGGTGAAGGCACCCTCGTCGCACAGGTCGGCGATGTTCTCGCGGGCCGTCCGACGGCCCTGCGCGTGCCGCTTCGCGACCGCCTCGGGGCGGTTCTCGTCCAGGCCGAAGGCGTGCCGCCGCAGTGCCTCGGCGAGATCGGGGCGCACCCCGTCCGGGTCGGCCGCCTCCTCGGTGGCCGCCTCCTCCCGGGCCGCGCCCGACGGCTCCAGCACGGCGAGCACCGCCCCCTCGGTCACCGTCCCGCCCGGCCGTACCCGCAGACCGCGGACCCGGCCGGCCCAGGGGGCGGTGACCACGTGCTCCATCTTCATCGCCTCCAGCACCAGCAACTGCCGTCCCGCACCCACCTCCTCGCCGGGCCGGACGTCCACCTGCACCACCGTGCCGGTCATCGGCGCCCGCACCAGGCCCTCTTCGCCGTCCGCGGCCCCCTCCGACGTCTCCGGCTCCGTCGGGGCGAGGACCCGCGCGCAACGCTCCATCGCGTCCGGGCGCACCCAGAACTCCGGTTCCGCCAGCACGGCCCGCAGCAGGGGGATGCCCGTCCGCACGCCCTCGACGGCGAACTCGCCCAGCGCCCGCCGGGCCCGGGCACACGCGGCCTCCACGGAACCCGCGGGCACGTGAGCCACCACCTTGGCGAGCAGCGGGTCGTAGCGCACCCCCACCTCCGCGCCGGCCCGCAGCGCCGTGTCCACCCGGACGCCCGGCCCCGAGGGCAGGTCGAACCGGGTGAGCCGGCCCGCCGACGGCCGACCCTCGCCGTCCGGACCCGTCGCCTCCGCGGTCACCCGGGCCTGCACCGCGTGGCCGCGCGGCGCCGGCGGCTCCGACAGCCCCAGTTCGGCCAGCGTCGCCCCGGCCGCCAGGCGCAACTGGGCGGCCACCAGGTCCACGCCGGTCACCTCCTCGGTGACCGTGTGCTCCACCTGGAGCCGGGGATTGGCCTCGATGAAGCGGAACTCCCCGTCCAGCACGAGGAACTCGACGGTCACGAGCCCCGCGCACCCGGCCCTGCGGGCGAGTTCCAGCGCGGCGTCGCGCATCGACGCGCGCAAGGGTTCCGCCAGGCCGGGCGCCGGCGCCATCTCGATCACCTTCTGACGGCGGCGCTGGGTCGTGCAGTCGCGGTCCCACAGGTGCGTGACCGCCCCACGGGCGTCCCCGACCACCTGCACCTCGACGTGCCGGGCCCCCTCCATCAGCCGCTCCGCGTACAACGCGTCGCGTCCGAAGTTCTGCCGGGCCTCCGAGCGGCACCGCCGCCACGCCTCGTCCAGCTCCTCGGCACGCCGCACCACCCGCATGCCGCGCCCGCCGCCTCCGGCGACCGCCTTGATCATCACCGGCCCGCCCGACAGCAGGGCGCGCGCCTCCTCGACGTCCGCCCCGCCGTCCGTGCCCTCGAGCACCGGCACCCCGGCCTCGCCGGCCAGCCGCCGCGCCCGCGCCTTGTCGCCGAACACCTCCAGCACCTCGGGCGCCGGACCCACGAACACCAGGCCCGCCTCGGCGCACCGGCGCGCGAACTCCGCGTTCTCGCTGAGAAATCCGTACCCCGGGTGGACGAAGCCGCAGCCGGTGCGCAGCGCCGCCTCCACCAGTCCCGCCGCGTCCAGGTAGCCGCCCGGAACCGCCACCGCCTCGTCGGCCGCGGCCAGATGCGCCTCGTCGCCCTCCGCGTGCGCCGCGACGGCACGCCATCCCAGCTCCGAGGCCGCGCGCAGCACCCGCACGGCGATCTCCCCGCGGTTGGCGACCAGTACGGCGGCAGACCCCATCAACGCTCCCCACGGACCGCGCGGCCGACCCCGCGCGACGAACATCATCGACCGGCCCCGCCATGCTCTCCGGGCCCCGGCGAGGAAGCAATGTGCGGCCGTACAGCGTCCCGAGCAGCACGACGTCATTTGTCACACCGGCCGGCAGGACGGGAACCCAGCCCCGCAAGCGGCAGGCTGGCGCCATGAAGGAACGCCTGACCCGCCGACGGCTCAACCGGGCCACCCTCCTGCGCCAGTCGCTCCACGAGCGGGCCGAACTGTCCGTCGAGGCGATGGTCGAGCGGCTGGCCGGCGTGCACGCCCGGCACCGGGAACCCCCGTACATCGGCCTGTGGAACCGGGTCGACGGCTTCCGCCGGGAGCACCTCGCCGCGCTGCTGGACCTGCGGGCCGTCGTACGGGCCTCGCTGCACCGCGGAGCGCGGTACCTGGTCACCGCCGAGGACTACCTCTGGCTGCGGCCCACCCTGGAGCCGATGCTGCGGGCCAGACGCGAACGCGTCCTCGGGCGGCGGACGACAGGCGTCGACGGCGGGCAACTCGCCGCCGCGGCACGGTTCCTGCTGGCCGGCCGGGTGATGCCCCGCCCCGAGCTGGGCCGGGCGCTGGCCGCCCGGTGGCCGGGGCGGGACCCGGTCGCCCTGGCGCGCTCGGCGCGGATGCTGCTGCCGGTGCTCCACCCGCCGCCGTCCGGCCTGTGGGGCCGCCGCGGCCCCGCCGCCTTCGTCCTGGCGGAGGAGTGGCTGGGTCGGGCCCTCGACCGCCGGCCCGACCCCGCCCGGCTGGTGACACGCCACCTGGCCGCGTTCGGACCCGCCACCGTCGAGGACGTCCAGGCGTGGAGCGGTGTGAGCGGGCTGCGCGAGGTGGTCGACGACCTGCTGCCGTCCTTGCGGGAGTTCCGCGGCGAGGACGGCGAGGAACTGCTCGACGTGCCGGACGCGCCGCTGCCGCCCGAGGACCTGCCCGTCCCGGTGCGCTTCCTGGCCGCGGGGGACGACGCCGTCCTCGCCCATACCGGAGGCACCCGGCTGGCGGCGGAGCGGGCCCGCCACCCACCGGGCGAACCGGCCTTCCTGGTCGACGGCCTTGTCCGTGGCGGGTGGTCGCTCACCAGGGAGACGGACGGCCGTACGGTCCTCACCGTGCGGCTGTCCGCACCCCTGAACCGGCGGCAGCGGGAGGAGGCCGCCGAGGAGGGCGCCGCCCTGCTGCGCTTCGCCGCGGGCGACGCGGACCGCCACGACATCCGGTTCACCGCCGCCGGGTGAGGTGGTGAGGCGGCGATACGGCGACATGTCGACACGGAGAGACGGGCGGGTGGCGACTCGGTGACCGGGCGCCCCGCCGGGTCCCGCCTCCCGTCGCCTCCCGCCGTCGCCGGCAGGACGGCAGGCGGCGGCGGGCGGCGGGCGGCGGGCGGCAGGCCGGACCGGCAGCGAGGTCAGACCGGCAGGGAGGCGGGGAGGACCCGGACGAAGGCTCCGCGCCGCGGCTCGCCCCCGCCGGTCCAGCCCGCGGTGACGCCCGGGGGCAGCAGACCGGCCGTCTCGCCCTCCGGCGCCTCCTCGAGCACCCGCAGCACCCGCAGGGTGACCCCGTCCAGCAGCACGTCCGTCCATCTCTCGCCGTCCACCACGGACGGCGACCCGGTCACCCCGCCCGGAAGCGGCCCTCCGTAGGAGGCCACCACCGAGGTGTCCGGGGTGTCGCTCTCGCTCTGCGCCTGCGGCACCGCGCGTCCCCGCAGCAACGCCACGATCTGCTCGACCGCCACCGGGTCCCGGGTCGCGTCGTAGACCCAGCGGGTGCCCAGCACCCCGTGCTCGCTGGTGCCGATCAGCGCCTCCTCGGCCCGCTCCAGCGGCGCGCCGCGATAGGTCATCGCGTGGTGGTACACGGTGCCGTCGGCGTCCTCGTGCACCGCGAACTCGATGCCCACCTCCCCGGCGGGATCGTCGAGCCGGAAACCACCGGCCCGTTCCAGCCGGGGCGTCCCCGTGCCCCGGTACCAGGGGCGGCCGGGCAGCCACGCGGTCAGCAGCTCCACCTTCGTGGGAGCCATCGTCGTTCGGTGAATGACTGACATGGCGTCATCATTCCAGTCCGGGTGTGGTCCGCAGCGGCAGGAGCTGTGGACGTTTCGCGGTGCGGCCCTCCCCGGAGGACCGGCCCCTCAGCCGCCGGACCAGCCAGGGCCCCAGGAAGGAACCGAGCCACCGCAGCTCGGTGGTGAAGGCGTGCAGGCCGACGGGCGGCGCGACGGCCGTCGGGGGGAGCGGCCGCGTCCACGTGTCGTCACTGCCCGGCAGTTCCAGGGCGTGGGCCAGGGCGGCGGCGATCCGCTCGTGTCCGAGCGGACTCGCGTGCAGCCGGTCCGGGCTCCACAGGCGGCGGTCGGTGATCACCGCATGAGCGGCCGCGTCCACCAGCGCGACCCCGTGCCGCCGGGCCGCCTCGCGGATGCGGTCGTTGAGCGCCAGGGCCCGCGGGGTGAGCGCCCGGCCCAGCGGCGTCATCCCGGCCGGGTCCGGGAAGGTGACCGTGGCGACCCGCGCGCCGGCCGCGGTCAGCGCCACGAACATCGCCTCCAGGTGACCGGCCACCTCGTCGGCGTCGAACTTCGGCCGCAGCAGGTCGTTGACCCCGGCGACCACGGTGGCCAGGTCGGGGCGCAGGGCCAGCGCGGGCGCCAGCTGCTCCGCGCGCACCTGCCCGGCGACCCGTCCGCGTATCGCCAGGTTGGCGTAGACGAGGCCGGGCGCGTCCTCGGCGAGCCGCTCCGCGAGTCGGTCGGCGAAACCGCGCAGCCCCGAGGCGTCGTCACCGTCCCCCATGCCCTCGGTCTGGCTGTCTCCCAGAGCGACGTAACGGCGGAACGGGTGTCCGGCCTCGGTCATCGGCGGTCCTCTCCTCGATGCGCGGAGTCAGCTTGGTGTCCGCGTCCCCGAGAATCAACCCGCGTCCACGCCCGAGCCCGCCTCCACGTCCGCGTTCGCGTGGGCGTGGACGGGCGGAGTCCGGCGGGCCGTCGCCGGGGGATCAGCCCAGCTTGCGCATCACCCGCGCCGCCGCCTCGCTCTCCGCGGCGGGGACGGAGAGCTCGCTCAGTGTGTCCAGGTCCTGGTCGTCCGCGAGTTCGGTCTCCCAGGCGTCGGCGAGGCGCTCCTGTTCCTCGCGGGGACGCCGCTCGACGTCCGCGCGGTGGTCGGGGCTCAGGGCGTGCAGGAACCGGCCGACGGTGTCGGTGGTCATTCGTCCTCCTCGGTCACTCGGCTCCGGGCCCCGCACCCGTCCGCGGCGGCGACCCGTGAGCCCGATCGTGCCCCGGGGCCGGGCCGTCGGCGGTGGCGGCGCGCCGACGGCCCCCGCCGGGAGCACGGACGACTCGGCGGGGCGCCGACGGCGCGGCGGACGGTCCGGCGAACCGTCCCGCCCCGGGGCACCATGGCGGGGTGAGCATCGTCGAAGACATCGAACCCCGCGGCACGCGCCACTGCGAGACGTCGGCCCTGGGGGTGCTGCTGCGGCACCAGGACCTCGATCTGTCCGAGCCCATGCTCTTCGGGCTGGGTTCCGGCCTGTCCTTCGTCTACTGGGACAGCAGGACCATGGACTTCCCGTTCCTGGGAGGCAGGGTCAAGCCGTTCGAGCTGACCCGGAACCTCGCGGCCAACCTCGGCCTGGAACTGACGGTGCGGGAGACGACCTCCCCGCGCACGGCGTGGAAGAACGTGGTGACCGCCGTGGACGCGGGGCGTCCGGTCGGGCTGCAGCTGGACAGCTACCACCTCGAGTACTTCACGTCGAAGGTCCACTTCGGCGGACACGTCGTCGCCCTCTACGGCTACGACGACGAGCGCGCCCTCCTGGTGGACACCGACCAGCAGGGCGGCGCGGTCTCCACCGGTCTGGACGCGCTGGCCGCCGCCCGGGCCGAGCGCGGCCCGATGACCGCCCGGCACCGCTCCTTCACCCTCGACGTCCCCGCGGACGCGCCCTCCCCGTGGAGCAGGATCGTGCCCGCGATCACCGCCTGCGCGGAGGCGTTCCTCCACCCGCCCATCGCCAACCTCGGGCACCGGGGCATCGAGAAGGCCGGCAAGCTGGCGCCGACCTGGCTCGAGCGCGCCACCGACCCCGCGCGGGACCTGCCGCAGGCCGCCCTCCTGATGGAGAAGGGCGGCACCGGCGGCGCGCTCTTCCGCAACCTCTACCGCGACTTCCTCGACGAGTGCGCCCAGCGGCTGGACAGCGCCCCGCTGCGTGAGGGCCTGCGGCTCTACACCGAGGCGGCCACCCGGTGGACGCGGGTGGCCGAACTCGTCACCCTGGCCGGCGGGACGGGCGAGGAGCGGCACCTGACGGAGGCGGCGGAGCTGCTCCGCGACCTCTCCCGGCTGGAACGGGAGGCCATGGAGCAGCTCGTCCACCTCGGTTGACCTGGTCCGCGTCGGTGCAGCCGCCCGTGCCCGCCCGGCCCACGCCGGAGCCGCCCGTGCCCGCCCCGCCCGCGCTCGTGCCACCGGAGCCGGCCCCGGTCGCGGCGGCCCCGCCCGGCCCCGGCCCGCCGCGCCCGCCGCGCCCGCCTCAGTCCCGTTCCCGCGTCCACCCCTCCGCGGTCACCCTGGCCAGGTCGGCCGGGCGGGCGTCGGCGTACAGCAGCGTGTTTCCGGCGGCGGCCTTCTGCGCGCCGACGTAGACGCCCCGGCCCACGTACCGCGCGTCGGTGGTGTACCGCCACCGGACCAGCGTGGCCGTGGAGGCCGGCAGCTCGGCGGCGAACCGGTGCCAGACGCGGCCGTTGAAGCCCGACACCCGCCCGTCGGGACGCGCGACCGGCTCGTCGTGCGGGGCCCGGGTGGTGAACGGCAGGGCGCTCCAGGTGACGCCGCCGTCGGTGGAGACCTCGGCGCACAGCACGTCCCAGGTCGCCTCGGTGTCCCACCACAGGTCACCGGTGAGCCGGGCGGACTCCGCCGAGGTGTCCAGCGCGGGCAGCGTCAGCACCGCCTGGGAGGCCGTGGTCATGCCGCCGAACCAGGCCGCGTCCCCGTGCGCGGGCGGCACCGCGACGGCGCGGGCCATCCGCTCGCCCGCCGCCTGCCGCGGCGCCGAGCCGGACCGCCAGGTGCGCACCGGGTGCACCGAGTTGCCCAGCAGGACCAGGAACGAGTCGGTCGTCGGGTCCAGCACGATGCAGGTCCCGGTGAAGCCGGTGTGCCCCGCCGTGCGCGGGGTGGCCATGGCGCCCATGTACCAGTGCTGGTTCAGCTCGAACCCCAGCCCGTGGCTGTTGCCGGGGAAGGCGGTGTTGAAGTCGGAGAACAGCAGCTCCACCGACTCCTCGGAGAGCAGGCGGACCCTGCCGTACTCCCCGCCGTTGAGGAGAGTGCGGGCCAGCACCGCCAGGTCCCAGGCGCACGAGAAGACCCCGGCGTGCCCCGCCACGCCGCCCAGGGCGTACGCGTTCTCGTCGTGCACCTCGCCCCACACCAGGCCCCGGTCCAGGCCGGCCCACGGCGGCCGGGACACCTCGGTGGCGGCGATCCGCGGCCGCCAGTCGGCGGGCGGGTTGTAGCGGGTGCGGGTCAGGCCCAGCGGCCCGGTGATCTCCTCGGCCAGCAGGAGGTCCAGCGGTTTGCCGGTGACCCGCTCCAGCACCAGCTGAAGGGTGATCAGGCTGAGGTCGGAGTACCGGTAGACGGTGCCCGGCGGGTCCGTCGGCTCCACCGCCCACAGGGCCTTCAGCATCGCCTCACGGTCCGGCTGCCGGTACAGGGCGATCCAGGCGGGCATGCCCGAGGTGTGCGTGAGCAGGTGCCGGACGGTGACGTCCTGCTTGCCGCCGCCGGCGAACTCCGGCACGTAGCGGGCGGCGGGCGCCTCCAGCTCGATCCGGCCGCGCTCCAGTTGCTGGACCACCAGCAGCGAGGTGAACAGCTTGGAGAGGGAGGCCAGGTCGTAGACGGTGTCCGGGGTGGCGTCGATCTGCTCCCCGGGCGGGAACTCCACCGCCTCGCCGGTGTCCGCGTCGTAGTCGGCGTAGCGGACCGCCTTGCCGACGGCCGTCTCCAGGGCCACCGTGCCGCCGCGCCCGGCCAGGACCACCGCGCCCGCCCAGTACGGCCGGGTGGGGGAGGGACCGAGGTACCGCTCGGCGACCGCGGTGATCTCCGCCAGGTGCCCGGCGAGGAGCCCGGCCCGCGCGGCCGACCCACGGCGCAGCGTCGGCCGGCGCCCGGCGCCGTCACCCGACGCGCCGTCACCCGATGCGTCGTCCGCCGAGCCGCCGGACGACCCTCCGGCCGCCGCGGCGGCCCCGCCGCCGAGAGGCGTGACCATCACCGCACCTCCCAGGGCCAGGGCCCCCGCTCCGAACCGGCGTCTGCTGATTCCTCTGTAGCGCACAGGACCTCCGAAAGAATCTTTCACCACGACCCTCGGGCGCTGAAACCTTCCTTCCGTGACCATGCTCTGTCAATAGTGCCCGCCGACCGACCGACCGACCGCCGGACGCGGGCGGAACGCACCGCGGCCCGCCCGGAGTGTTCCGGACGGGCCGCGGCGGGTGGAGCGGGGACCGCTACTTGCGGCCCTTCTTGACGTCGATGCGCACGACCTGCGGGTCGTGGTCGCTCGCCTGGTCGGCGAACTCCGCGTTCAGGTGCACGATGTCGTAGTCGTAGGCGACCACCGACGGGCTGACCAGCGTCTGGTCCAGCGTCTGCGAGTTGCCCTCGTAGACGTAGGTGTAACGCTCCTCGACGGGCAGCGTGTTGACGAGCGGGGTCAGCAGGGAGCCGGCGCCCGTCATGATCTCGGTGGTCTTCGAGAACTGGAAGTCGTTGATGTCGCCGAGGACGACCACCTTCGCCTTCGGGTCGGCCGCCAGCAGCTCGGCGACGAAGTCGTGGACCTCCTTCGCCTGGCGGTGGCGCTGCTCCTCCGAGGACCGCGAGGGCTCCTGGAACTTGCCGTGCATCGGGGCGTCGCCGCCCTTGGAGGAGAAGTGGTTGGCGATCACGAAGACCTGCTCGCCGTGGAACTTGAACTCGCCCACCAGCGGCTTGCGGCTGCTCTTCCAGGCGTCGCTCGACGGGGCGATCCGGCCCGGGGAGACGCTCAGCTGCGCCCCCTTCTTCGTGGCGACGACCTCGGTCGCGGCGCTCGCGTCCGTGGCGGCGCGGTCCGTGAACGTCAGGCGCTCCTCGTTGTAGAGGAGGACCTGGCGGATGTTGCCGCCCGGCTCGCCGCCGTCCGCCTTGTCCTGCGGGGCGACGTAGCGCCAGCTGTAGCGGGGGCCGCCGGCCGCGACGATCGCGTCGGTGAAGCGGGTCAGGGTCTGCTCGGAGGAGACCGTGCCGTCGTCGGTGGCGCCGTTGTCGTCCTGGATCTCCTCCAGCGCGACGACGTCCGGGGCGGCGAGGTTGACCGCCACGCCCTCGGCCAGGCGGTCGAACTTCTCCTGCGGGTCCAGGGCGTCCAGGTTCTCCACGTTGTACGTGGCGATCGCCAGCTCCTTGTCGAGCTGCGGACGCGTCACCTCGCGCTCCAGACCGCCCGGCACGTGGGAGCCCAGCTCGGTGGCCATCAGCGTGTAGCCGCCGTAGGAGTCGTAGTCCAGCGGGCCGGTGGTGGCGCCGGCCAGCGTGTCGCCGACGTTGGCCTCGGGGATCTCGGGGCCGAGCGACTCGATCTTGACGCGGCCCGAGTTCTGGCCGTCGTAGCCCAGGTACACGGTGCCGCCGCGGACCGAGGGGTTCTGCTCGGGCTTGGCGGTGACGTACACCTCGTCGTACTCGGTGGTCGCGCCGACCACCCGGGCGTCGGCGACCTGGACACGCATGCCCTCGGTGGCCTCGAGGAAGTCCAGGGCGTACAGGGCCGGCTGGAGCGGCAGGCTCTCGATGGAGCCGCCGCCCGCGTCCGGGGCGTAGTCGTCGGGCAGGTTCGCCGGGCCCAGCACGACCGCGGCGGGAACCGCGTTGCCGGAGGAGAGCACCGAGGTCTTCGGACCGGAGATCTGGGTGATCGACTGGGTGGTGCTGCTCGGCGCGTACTCGGCGACCTTGCCGCTGACCAGGACGCTGTCGCCGGCCTTCACGGTCGGGGCGGCGGAGCCGGTGTAGACGAAGAGCGCCTCGCTGGTGCGCGGGTCGGCGTCGGCCTGGGTGTCCTGGATCCAGAAGCCCTTGGAACCGCTGTCACGCACGCCGATGACGATGCCGGGGACGTTGGTGACCGTCGCGCCGGTCAGCGGGGAGCGGCGGGTGGTGCCCTGGATGTCGTGGACGCGGACCGCGCCGGGGGTGCCCGGGTCGCCGGGCTCCTCGCCGCCACCGTCACCGCCGCCGGTGCCCGGGGTCTCGCCCTTGGCGTTGACCGGGGTGGGCGTGCCGGCGGTGAGGTCGGCGGAGTTGTCGTCGGTGTCCGCGAGGGAGGCCGCGCGGGCCACCGAGGCGGTGTTCGAGGCGCCGGTGACCGGGCTGGTCTCGCGGACGGCGGCGGTGCCGAAGCCGACCAGGTCGACGATCCGCTCGTCGGTCGCGCAGTCCGCCGCGGTCCTGCAGGCGAGCTCGTCGGTGCCGGCCACCAGGGCGACCGTGCCGCTGGTGCCGCTCATCGCGATCGAGCCGGAGGCGTCCGGGGTGGGCAGAGCCGTGGTGCCGCCGGTGCCCTGGGCCTCGGCGATCAGGTAACGGCCGCCCGCGGCTATGGAACCGGTGACCCGCGTGACGCTCCAGCGGGACGTCGCCGAGGGGGAGCCCGGCAGGTACTGCACGCTGTAGCCGGACAGGTCGACGGCCGTGCCGCCGGCGTTGCCCAGCTCGATGAAGTCACGGGTGAGGGTGGCCCCGGAGTTGCCGCCGCCGCCGTACACCTCGGCGATCACCGCACCGCCGGAGGGCGCGGCGAAGGCCTGCGGCAGCGGCGTCAGCACGAAGGCGCCGGCCGCTCCCGTCGCCGTGATGGCCTGTGCGGCATGGCGCCAACGCGCTCTCTTGTCACCGGACTTGGGCACGATTTGTACTCCTCGGAAGGAACCCGCCGCGAAGAGCCGCGGAACGGGCGGAAATGACACAACGGGACGGTCGACTCAAGTTACGCGCGTAGAAATCGTGCTGCCAAGAGGTAGCGCGTGAATTCCCTGGAATCGCGGGATGAACTGTAGCGGGAACACGTGAGCGAGTGCGTCAGGGGTCGCCGTCCCGGAAGGCCCCGCCCGCGCCCTGTTCGGGGCCCCGGGCCGTGTCGTACCGTACGGCTCCCGGAGGGCCCCGAGCGTGGGAGGTGGCGCGGATGCGCGGCAAGGGACCGGCGACCGGAGAGCGGAAGATCGCGCGCCCGGCGGACGGCGAGGCCCCGGCCGCGCCCGGCGGCTGCCCCGTCCGGCACGACGCGGACGGCGTCTGGCGGGTGACCGGCGTCGCCGAGGCGCGGACGGTCCTGCGCTCCCACGACACCGTGCAGGCCGGACTGGGCGTGGAGACGGTGGAGAAGCTGCCCTCCGTCTACCGCCGCCCGGTCCTCTACCGCGACGGCCCCGAGCACCGCGAGGACCGCCGCCAGACCGCACGCTTCTTCACGCCCCGCAGGGTCGCCGAGCACTACCGTCCCGTCATGGAGCGCGTCGCCGAGGCCCAGTTGACCCGGCTGCGCACGGCCGGGGAGGCCGACCTCACCCAGCTCGCCTTCCGGCTCGCGATCGCGGTGGCCGCCGAGGTCATCGGCCTCACCGAGTCCCGCCCCGGCTTCGAGCGCCGGCTGGAGGCGTTCTTCCCGGACGGGGAGTTCGACACGCCCGGCTTCACCAGCCTCAGGGGGCTGCGCACGATCGCCCGCCAGAACCGCAACTGGCTGCGGATCCTCCGGGCGGACGTGCGTCCCACGGTCCGTGCCCGGCGGGCGAGGCGGCGTGACGACCTGATCTCCCACCTGCTCGACGAGGGCTGCTCGAGCGGCGAGATCCTCGGCGAGTGCATCACCTTCGCCGCCGCCGGCATGGTCACCACCCGTGAGTTCGTCTCCCTCGCCGCCTGGCACCTCCTCACCGACCAGGACCTGCTGGCCGCCTACCGTGCCGCCGACGAACCGGAGCGCCTCGCGACGCTCCGGGAGATCCTTCGCCTGGAGCCGGTCATCTCCCTCCTGCGCCGCCGCACCACCGCGGAGCTCACGGTCGGTGAGGGCGGCGTCCGGATCCCCGTCGGGGCCGTGGTCGAGATCGACGTCGGGACGGCGAACCTCGACGCGCGCGCGGTGGGCTCCGATCCGGAGCTGCTCTGCCCCGCCCGCGCCGGACAGGCCGCCCGCGGCGCGGACGCGCCACCCGTCCTCTCCTTCGGCGACGGTCCGCATCGCTGCCCCGGTGCGGACATCGCGATCCTGGAGACCGACGTCTTCCTCTCCCGCCTCTTCGCCGAACCGGGCCTGCGGATGCGCACCGCCCCCCGCGTCTCCTTCCAGCGCGCGCTGGGCAGCTACGAACTGCGGGAGTTCCACGTGGAGATCACCGGCTGAGTCGGCGAAGCCGGGGCGGAGGTACCGCCCCGGGAACGGGCATGCCATTCCCCGGCGGGAATTGGCGGCGTGGGCCACGCGGCGCAGGATCGGGTGCGAAGCGACCCACGTGACGAGGAGAACCGATGCCCGACATCGACCCGCAGGACCTGGCGGACCGCTACATCGCCCAGTGGACTCTCGCCGACGCCGCCGAACGGCGCGCGGCCGTCGAGCGGTTGTGGGCCGAGGACGGCGCCCACATCCTCCAGCCACCCGTCGAGATCAGGGAGCGCGCCGCCGGCCTGGGCTTCGGCCACACCACCCTCGAGGCGCGGGGGCACGATGCCGTCGAGGCCCGGGTGGCACGGAGCCACGAGGAGTTCGTCGAGAAGAAGGGACTCACCTTCCGGCCGCGAGCCGACGCCGTACGTCTGCACGACGTGGTCAAGTTCAGCTGGGAGACCGTGTCCACCGGGACCGGTGAGGTGGTGGGCGGCGGCCTGGAGGTCCTGCTGCTCGACGACGACGGCAGGATCCGGGCCGACTACATGTTCCCCGGCGCCTGAACCACGGGGGAGCAGGTTCCCGTACCGGCCGCCGCGGTCAGCGCGTCCGCCGTCGCCCCGTCGGCCGGCAGGAACGCCTCGAGCTTCAGTTCGGCCAGTGTCACGTCGACAGCGGTGGCGAAGGTGGTCACGGTCGTCGTCAGGTGCAGTTCGCCGTGGGAGGAGCCCAGGCGCAGCGGCACGGCGAAGCCCAGGGGTGCGGCGGAGGGATCCAGCGGAGGAACGTAGGCGGCGAGCTCGGACCGCAGCTCCTCCATATGGCCGAGACGCGCGAGTATGTGCCGCGCCCACTCGGCCAGGTTGCGGACGCGGGGAGCCAGTCCGTCGGGGTGCAGGGCGAGCCGGTAGACGTTCCTGCCCGGTCCCACCAGTTCCTCGGCAGCCCCCTCGGTGACGACGCCGAACGCCGCGTTGGCGGCGACCAGATCGCCGGCGCCGTCCACGACCACGGCCGGGTACGGCAGATGGCCCGTAAGGACGTGGTCGATCGCCGTACGGACGGGAGCGAGGGCCGGGGCGTCCAGCGGGGTCTCCGGGTAGACGGGCGCGTAACCGGCGGCCAGCAGCAGCTCGTTGCGCTCGCGCAGCGGAAGCTCCAGGGACTCGGTCAGACGCACCACCATGTTGCGTCCGGGGACGGACCTGCCGGACTCGATGAAGCTGAGATGCCGCTGGGTGGTGCCGGCCCGCAGGGCGAGGTCGAGCTGGCTGAGACGGCGCCGGGTACGGCGTTCACGGAGCGCTCGGGAGAAGTCCACTGCCCTGTTGTAGCGGTCGCGGAGCGGTGTGGGCCATTCCCTGCGGGGAATCGTGAGGGCCCTGCCCCACGCGCAACAGCGCGGCGCCCGTGGGCGCCGCGCCGTCGCGCGGGGGGATGTGGAGCGGTTCGGAGTCAGCCGGCGGTGCAGCCGCCGACCGTGGGGGAGGGGGAGCTCGGGCCGCTGGCGGTGAAGCCGAACGACGTGGACTGGCCCGCGGCGAGGGTGCGGTTGTGGCCGGCCGGGGTCACCGTCACCACGTTGCCGCTCCGCGTCATGGTGCCGTTCCAGAGCGAGACGATCGTCTGGTTGCTGGCCAGCGTCAACGGCACCTTCCAGTTGTTGACGCCGCCGCTGCCGGCCGTGATGGTCACCTCACCGTTGAAGCCGCCCTGCCACGAGCTGGAGGTACGGTACGCGGCGCTGCAGGCGCCGGTGCCGCCGCCCGGCGGGGGCGTCGTGGGGGTGCTGGTGCCGCCGCCCGGCGGGGGAGTGGTGGGGCTCCCGCCCGTCAGGGAGACGCTGGAGCTGCCGGTGCTCTGGTAGCCCTCGGTGGCCATGATCATGTAGTACTTGAACTCGCCCATCGGCATCCCGGCGTTCTGCCAGGCGTCGAAGTGGACACCGGTGTTGATGGTGCCGCTGCTCCGCTTGCTCTGCCGGATGCTCCAGTACTGCTGGAAGGTGGCGGTGCCTTCCACGGAGGGCTGGTTGGTGCGGGTCGACTCGTAGATGTCGTACGTGCCGCCGCCGTCGGTGACGGTGCCGCGCTTGGTGCCGGCCGAGCCGGGGTTGTAGGGGCCGAAGTTCTCGACGATGTAGTACTCGACCAGGGGGTTGGCGGTCCACCCGTACAGGGCCAGGTAACCGTTGCTGCCGGGGTTGAAGCTGCCGGAGTAGGTGACGCTGCGGCGGCTGCCGTTGCTCCAGCCGAGGCCGCCCACCCAGTTGTTGGTGTCGGACCACTGGCTGCTGTACTGACCGGCCGCTCCCAGCGTCATGGTGACGGAGCCCGGGTCGTCGGTCCAGAAGGAGTAGTAGTACCCGTTGTAGGTGCCGGTGGAGTTGCTGGTCAGAACCTGGTCGGCACGCGCGGTGCCGGGCAGTAACAGGCCCGAACCGGCAGCCGCGACCACTGCCCCGGCGCCGCCGAGGACCAGCTTCCTGCGGCTGACGGGGCGTGCTTCGGAGTTGTGGGGGGTCTCGCTCATACGAGTGTTCCTCCTCATGGGGGGCACCGTCGGTGACCGGGAGACACGCCGAACGCACCTCGGCGTTCATCGACGAGGACAAGACCGGTCCTGCGCATGTCACGCCCGACCGGAGAGCGTCACAACAGTCTTCCTGGGCGCGGGAGTTGTCAATAGTTGCGCAACGTTTTCGAAACACCGCGTGACCCTGCGGTGCTGTTACGCCCGGGTAGGGAGGGTGCGGGGACGCATCCGAGGACGAGTGGACGTCGGGGTGTGCCGGACCCTGGAGGTCGAAAGTTTCGGAAAGTTTTCGGAGGGTCAACGCCCCAGGAAGAAGCCCTGTTGTAACCGTCCACGCGCTCTCCCCCGCGCCGAAGAGGCCGCCGAAAAGGCCCGCCGCACCAGGGGTGCGGCGGGCCTCGTGCCGTAGGGAGGAATCGGTCAGCAGCAGCCGCCGCCCTCGCGGGGGTCGGCGTCGCGCCGGTCGACACGCCGGTTCTCGAACTCCCGGCGGGTCAGCACCCGCACGTGGGGGTCGTGGGAGCGGGCGTGGGCCACGTACCGGTCGTACGCGTGCTCGCCGTTCAGCTCGCGCACGTACCACCAGGCGCGCGCGCCCGCCTCCCTCAGGCGGGTCAGGGCGGGGGCATCACTCGGCCCCGGCGCCGACCAGTTCCTTCTCGTCCGTCTGCGGCTTGCGCAGCGAGAAGGAAGGAACCTCCATCTCGGACCTGACGTACGGGTCCTCCTGGAGCGGGATCCGGCCCTTGCCGCGCAGGTGGGCGACCGAGACGCACAGGCAGGAGAAGAAGACCACCAGCGTCAGACCGGCGAAGACGGCCATCAGCGTGCCGGTCACCGTGGAGTTGGTGATCACCGTCTCCATCTGCGCGAGGCTCTTCGCCGGGGCGAGCACCTCACCGGCCTCAAGAGCGTCCGCGTAGGTGGAGCGCTGGGCCCAGAAGCCGATCTTGGGGTTGTCGGAGAACAGCTTCTGGTAGCTCGCGGTCATGGTCACGGCCAGTGCCCAGGCGAGCGGCAGGGCCGTGATCCATGCCCACTTCGCGCGGCCGGACTTGATCAGCAGCGTGGTGGAGATGGTCAGCGCGATGGAGGCCAGCAGCTGGTTGGCGATGCCGAACAGCGGGTAGAGCTGGTTGATCCCGCCGAGCGGGTCGCTGACGCCGACCCACAGGAAGTAGCCCCAGCAGAGCACCACGAGCGCGGAGCAGAGCCAGATGGCCGGCTTCCAGTCCTTGTCGCGGAAGCGCGGGACGACGTTGCCGATGGTGTCCTGCAGCATGAAGCGGCCCACCCGGGTCGCGGCGTCCACCGCGGTCAGGATGAAGAGCGCCTCGAACATGAGGGCGAAGTGGTACCAGAACGACATCATCCCGGTGGAGCCGAACGCCTTGGCGAGCACCATCGACATGCCCACGGCCAGCGTCGGGGCGCCGCCGGTGCGGGCGATCAGGCTCTCCTCGCCGACCTGGTCGGCCGCGTGCTGGAGCGCCTCGGGCGAGATGGTGAAGCCGAAGCCCGCCACCGCCTGGGAGGCCGACTGCACGGTGTCGCCCAGCACGCCGGCCGGGGCGTTCATCGCGTAGTACAGGCCCGGGTCCAGGACGCAGGCGCAGACCAGCGCCATGATCGCGACGAAGGACTCCATCAGCATCGAGCCGTAGCCGATGCCCGCGATCTGGCTCTCCTTCTGGATCATCTTCGGCGTGGTGCCGGCCGAGATCAGGGAGTGGAACCCGGACAGGGCGCCGCAGGCGATGGTGATGAAGGCGAACGGGAACAGCGAGCCGGCGAAGACCGGACCGGTGCCGCTGCTCGCGAACTCGGAGACGGCCGGGACGTTGACGTCCGGGTTGGCGACCAGCACGCCCACGGCGAGCAGCACGATCGTGCCGATCTTCATGAACGTGGAGAGGTAGTCACGCGGGGCGAGCAGCATCCAGACCGGCAGCACGGCGGCCACGAAGCCGTAGACCACCAGGCAGATCACCAGGGTCTTCGGGCTCAGGACGAAGGCGTCCGCGAAGGAGGACTCGGAGACCCAGCGGCCGCCCATGATGGCGGCGAGCAGCAGCACGACGCCGATCAGGCTCACCTCGGTGACCCGGCCCGGACGCAGGAAGCGCAGGTAGCCGCCCATGAAGAGGGCGATCGGGATGGTCATGCCGATGGAGAAGGTGCCCCACGCGGAGTGGGCCAAAGCCTGCACGACCACCAGGGCCAGCACGGCCAGGATGATGATCATGATCGCGAAGACGGCGATCAGCGCGGCGATGCCGCCGATCCGTCCGATCTCGTCCCGGGCCATCTGGCCGAGCGACTTGCCGTTGCGGCGGGTCGAGAAGAAGAGCACGACCATGTCCTGGACCGCGCCCGCGAAGATCACGCCGACGATGATCCAGATGGTGCCGGGCAGGTAGCCCATCTGTGCCGCGAGGACGGGGCCGACCAGCGGGCCGGCGCCCGCGATCGCCGCGAAGTGGTGGCCGAAGAGCACCCGCTTGTCGGTGGGGTGGTAGTCCACGCCGTCGTTGTGCCGCTCCGCCGGGGTGGCCCGCGTGTCGTCCACGCGGAGAACCCTGCGGGCGATGAAGCGGGCGTAGAACCGCTGGGCGATGAGGTAGGAACCGACCGCCGCGGCGACGATCCAGATGGCCGAAATCTTCTCACCGCGAGCGAGGGCGATGGCTACCCAACCGGCGGCGCCGATGGCTGCCACCAGCAGCCATGCGGCGATGCTGCGGGGACTGGTGCGGGACACGTCGACGTGCCTTTCGTTCAGTGGTTTCCTGGCGCTTCACTGATGCTAACGGCGGTAACACGCGTCTCATCAGGTATGTTGCATATGTCACCTATTTGATGGGAACAAGGAAAGGTGGCCGGTCGCGTGAGCGATATCCGGCCACCCTTGGGTAGGTCGAGGTCGAGCCAGGGGTCGGCGGGGTCAGCGCCCTCGGCGGAGGGCCAGGTCCGCGACCACCGGCCGGTGGTCCGAGGCCAGGGTCTCGGGCACGGTGACGTCCTTGACCACGACCGCGCCCGGGGACACCGTGACGTAGTCGATGCGGGTCCTCGGGTTGAGCGCCGGGTAGGTCGGCACGTCCGCCCCGGCCTCGGTCGAGGCGTCGGTCAGGCGCTCCCAGAGGGGCGCCAGCTCGGGGGCGGCATGGACGGCGTTGAAGTCGCCGGTGAGGATCTGGCGTGGACAGCGGCCGTGCGCGTCGCAGTCCTCGTCGAGGATCCGCAGCGTGTCGGCGACCTGGGCGGAGCGCACCGAGGGGTCCGCCCGGTAGTCGAGGTGCGTGGTGTAGACGTGCACCGGGACGCCCCTGACCCGGATCCTCACCTCGGGGAAGCCGGGTGCGGGCGCGGGCACCGGGTTCGCCTCCTGGGTGGAGAGCCGGGTGATGTCGTGGTTCTCGGCCGCCAGGATCGGATACCGGGAGAGCACCGCCACCCCGTACTCGCGGCGCGGGGCGTCCGCGGAGAGCGGATCGAGGCTGTATATCGGGGCGAAGTACACCTCCATGCCCAGGCTCGCGCCCAGCTCGGCCGCCAGGTCGCGCCACCCGCTCCTGGCGCCCCAGTGGACGTCCACCTCCTGCAAGCCGATCACGTCCGCGTCCAGGGAGCGCAGCTCCTCGACCTGCCGGTCGAGGTCGAAGACGTTGTCCGTCCCCGCCCCCGCGTGGATGTTGTACGAGACCACCCGCAGCGGCACGGTCGCCGCCCCGGCCGGCGGATCCGCGTACGCGCCCGCCGGAGCGGCGCCCGGGAACACGAGTGCGCCCAGCAGTCCCGCGGTGAGTAGAAGTTGTGCCGTACGACGACGCCGCATCACGCAGCCCCCTCAAGTCTGTTGGGGATCTTGGCACTTGCGCGCAGTACGGTACCGGCGCGGAGCACCGGGCGGAACGCCGCCGCGCCCGGGGAGCGAGGGGGCGCCGTGCCGTCTACCGCGCCGGAGGCAAGTGCTCCGTGGGCCCGTCGTCCAGCCGCAGCACCAGGCGGCAGGCGTCCTCGGCCTCCACGGCCACCCGGCGGCCCCAGTGGGCGCTCAGCCGCTCCGCGACCCTCACCAGCCGTATACGGTCCTCCCGGGTGTGGGCGGGAAAGCGGACCAGGCCGTGGTCCGCGATCGCGTTGCCCAGATCGTGGAAGAGCACCGCCTGTAAGCGGCGTTCCTCCTCCGCGCTCAGCGGCGGCGGACCGTCCGCCGTCGACGGGGCCGGCCCCGGCACGACCCGCACGTTGTAGAGGTCTCGTGGCATCGTGCACCGGTCCCTTCGTCGGGTGGTCCTGGAGGAGAATCCGACGAGATTACCGGGGCGGGTCACCCCGGCGGGTGATCACGGTGGTGTCGCCCCGACGTGGCGGTCGCATGCCGTGACGATGGTGACCGTGCGTCAAGACGAACCGACCAAGCGACCGCGCGCGGCACTGTCCGCGCTGGCCCTCGCCCTGGCCGCCACCGCGGTCACCGCGCCCACCGCGACGGCGGACACGGCCTCCGCCGCCCGGCCCGACCCCTGCACCGGAGAGTTCCGGGGCGACGCCCGGCTCGGCCCCGCGAACCTCCCCGACTCCGCCGAACCGCCCGTCGGCCCCCTCCTGCGCGGCTACCACCGCACCGGCGGCCTCTCCGCCCGCGACTTCCTCGCCGCCTACTGGAAGGAGGACGGCCCGAGCGGCTCCGGCGGTTGGAAGTACCCGCCCAACGACGGGTTCGCCGAGGTGAACGGGGAGGTGGACAAGCAGGTCGAGACCCTCGAACCCGGCGCGGAGCTCGACCGGTTCGGGTCGGAGTACGGCTCCTACCTGGCCCCGGCGGGCGACCCGTACGCCAAGCGTGCGCTGCCCCCGCAGAACCTGAACACCCGGGACGCGGCCTACCCCTGCGACTACCACCGCTACACCGTCACCCGGAGGTTCGACGTCTGGCAGGGCCGCGCCATGCCGTGGTTCGAGCAGCCGGGCGGCGGACAGCAGATCAAGCTCGACCCCGCGCTGCTCATGCCCGGCCCCGACGAGCGGCTGAACGTCGGATGGCTGCTCGACCACGGCTATCTCGCGCCCGCCCGGGACACCGGCCGCTAGACGAGCCCGGCCACCCTGCCCGGCACTACGCTCGTGGTCGTGGACCGCGCCGCACTGCACGCCGCGTTGCGCGCCGCGGGAGTGCCGGGCGGGTACTACCGCATCGAGGGCGTGCACGAACCCGTGCCCCCGCCCGTCGACTTCCTCTATCTGCGCCGGGCGCCGGACGAACCGGAAGCCTGGGAGACCGGCGCCTACGAGCGCGGCAGGTGGGAGCCGGTCGCCCGCCACCGGGACGAGAGCGCGGCCTGCGCCCACCTGCTGCGCCTGCTCACCGGGGCGGCACCGGGCCGCGGATGAGGCGAGCCCCGCGCCCCGCGGCACGGGCCCGCACCGTCCCCGAACGACCGATCGGCCCGGCGGCCGCCCTCAGTCGTCCTCCGGGTCGATCAGCCGCAGTGCCTGCTCCACGGAGGCCAAGGATTCGCCCGTCCCGGTCATGGCGACCACGTCCAGCGCCGTGTCCGCCAGCTTGATGACGTGCTCGTCGCCGTGCTCGGCCGCGCGGGCGAAGAGCTCGCCGGCCGTCCCCGACACCTCGGGGACGCGCCCCGCGGGCGTCGCGTAGACGGCGGTCACCGCCGCGGACGCCGCCCAGGCGGCCTCCAGGCTCGGCGCCCACAGCTCGCGCGGCAGAGCGGGAAGGGTGCGCAGCACGGCGTTGGGAGCCGTCGCCGCGTGCACCAGCATCACCGGGTCCCCGTGCGCGTGGGCGGCGAACCGGCCGGTCGCCGCCGTCACGAGACCTCGCAGCAGCTCCCGCGCCTCCTCGGGCGAGGCCGGGGCGCGCAGCGCCGCGGTGGCCTCGGTCCAGCCCGCCGTCGCCTCCAGCCGGTCCAGCCGCTCGCGGATGCCGCCGGCCTGGACCTCCACCGTCGGCACCCCGGCCAGCGCCTCGGCCGGACCCGCGACGCCCGACGGCCCGGTCACACCGGCCAGCGGCTGATGACGGCCCGCCCAGTAGGCCAGGCCGTGCGCCAGCTCCGTGATCCTCGCCGCGTTGTCGCCGTCCTCGAGCAGCGCCCGCACCGCGTGACCCACCCGGATCACGGGGTGGGTGGCGCCCGCCGCGATGCCCGGCAGCAGCCGCGGCCACCAGCGCACCAGCACCGCCCGCCAGCCCTCCTCCGCGACGGCCCGGCCGAAGTACACCGTCCAGTCCCCGAGCCGGTGCGGATCGCCCAGCGCCTCGCGCCACTCCGGCTCCGTCACCGGGTCCGTCGAGCGCGGCATGTCCTCCAGCTTGTTCAGCGCATAGTGCTCCAGCCAGCGGTGCACGCCGTGTCCGTGGCCGTGCCGCACCAGCGCCTCCACCGCCATCGGCGCGTGGTTGGACAGCCACCCCCGGCGCTCCGGCCCCGCCCGGTGCAGTCTCTCCAGCGCCTCGTCCAGTACTCCGGTGTCCGTGCCGCGCATCGTCGTCAGCTCCCTCGGATCGCCTGATGCCGTCACGCTACGAGAGGGCCGCGGCCCGGAACACCGGCGCGGGACCTAGGCCCCGGGTCCCGGTCGCACTCCGTCCCCGGGCCTGTGCTGAACTGGGACGACCTGCCCGCTCGACCGCCCCGGGAGCCCCCTTGACCCTCCGCTACCGCCAGCCCGGCGTCGTCCTCACCGACCACCGCTTCACCGTCCCGCTCGACCACGCCGACCCGGGCGGCGAGACGATCGAGCTGTACGCGCGTGAGGTGGTGGCGAGCGACAAGGCGGACCAGGACCTGCCCTGGCTGGTGTACCTGCAGGGCGGTCCCGGCATGCCCGCCAGCCGCTTCGTCGGCCGCCAGGCCTGGCTGGAGCGGGCCCTGCGGGAGTTCCGGGTCCTCCTCCTCGACCAGCGGGGCACCGGCGCCTCCACGCCCGCCAACCGCCAGACGCTGCCGCTGCGCGGCGGCCCCGCCGAACAGGCCGCGTACCTCACGCACTTCCGCGCCGACTCGATCGTCCGCGACTGCGAGGCGATCCGCCCGCTGCTCACCGGCGGCGCGCCCTGGACCGTCCTCGGCCAGAGCTTCGGCGGCTTCTGCACCGTCACCTACCTCTCGCTGGCCCCCGAGGGTCTGGCCGCCGCCCTGATCACCGGCGGGCTTCCCTCGACGACCGCGCGCGCCGAGGACGTCTACCGGGCCGCCTACCCGCGCATGGAGCGCAAGGTCGACGCCCACTACACCCGCTACCCGCAGGACGTCGAGCGGGTCCGCCGGATCGCCGAGCACCTGCTGCGCGAGGACGTCGTCCTGCCGAACGGGCACCGGCTCACCGCCGAGTCGTTCCAGTCGCTGGGCATCCTGCTCGGCTCCGGCGACGGCAGCCACCGACTGCACTTCCTGCTGGAGGACGCGTTCCTCCTGCCCACGACGCGGGGACTCGAGCTCTCCGACGCCTTCCTCGAGCAGGTGCAGCAGACGCTCTCCTACGCGAGCCACCCGCTGTACGCCCTGCTCCACGAGGCCATCTACGCCCAGGACGCGCAGCCGACCGCCTGGGCCGCCGAACGGGTGCGCGCCGAGTTCCCCCGGTTCGACGCTGCCAAGGCGCTCGCCGGCGGCGAGGCGGTGCTGCTCACCGGCGAGACGGTCCACCCGTGGCTGTTCGACTGCGATCCGGCGCTGCGGCCGCTCAAGGAGACGGCGGAGATCCTCGCCGCCCGCACCGACTGGACCCCGCTGTACGACCCGGCGCGGCTCGCCGCCAACGAGGTCCCGGTGGCTGCCGCCGTCTACCACGACGACCTGTACGTCGACACGGCCCACTCGCTGGAGACCGCCCGCGCGATCCGGGGCCTGCGCACCTACGTCACCGACGAGTTCGAGCACGACGGGGTGCGGGCCGGCGGTCCGCGCGTCCTGGACCGGCTGCTCGCCCTGGTGCGCGACGAGGCCTGAGGCGCGACGAGACCTGAGGCGGCGACGCCGCGGCCGCGGCCGCGTGCCGGGACCGCGGCGCGCACGCCTCACGGTCCGGCCGTCACGGTCCGTCCCTCACCGCCCGGCCTTCACCGCCTCCTCGGGCGCCGGCCGGGGCGTCCGGCGCTCCAGGCGCAGGCGCAGGTCCTCCGGCATCAGGGTGAGCCGCTCCGAGACGCTCAGCCGGTAGCCGGGCTCCGGCAGCATCTCGTAGCGGCGCAGCAGCAGCCCGAGCACCAGCGTCGCCTCGTGCAGCGCGAACTGACGCCCGATGCAGGCCCGCGCGCCGGTGCCGAACGGCTTGAAGACGTGCGGCGGGCGGGCCCGCACCGCCGACGCCTCGAACCGGTCCGGGTCGAACCGCTCCGGCTCGGGACCCCACACCGCGGGGTCCCGGTGCAGCAGCGGAAGCACCACCAGCGCCCAGGCGCCCCGCCGCATCGGGTGCGTGCCCCCGAGCACCGTGTCCTCCAGCGCGGCCCGGGCGAAGGCCGGGGCGGTCGGCCACAGCCGCAGCGACTCGTCCAGCACCCGCCGCACGTACCGCAGTTTCGCCACCTGCTCGTAGCCCGGGGAGGCGACGTCGCCCCACACCCGGTCCACCTCCTCGCGCGCCCGCGCCGCGATCTCCGGGTGCTGCGACAGGTAGTGCAGGGCGAACGACAGCGCGCCCGAGGTCGTCTCGTGACCCGCCACCAGGAACGTGATCACCTGGCGGCGCACGTTGTCCAGCGACAGCCGCTCCCCGGTGTCGGGGTGAGCGGTCTCCAGCATCCGGTCCAGCAGGTCGCCGTCGCCGGGCCTCCCGTCGGCGACCCGGGCCCGGACCACCTCGTCCACCGTGTCGTTGAGCAGTGCCATGTCCCGCTCGCCGCGCAGGTCGGCGGCCCGGCCGCCGAACAGGCCCGCCAGCGGGGCGGGCAGGGCCACCCGCCGCTGCGCGTAGCTCAGGTAGCCCACCATCGCGTCGACGAAGGGGTGCGGCCTCTCCCGTTCGAAGGAGCCGAAGTCGTGGCCGAACCCGGTCCTGGCGATCGTCTCCAGGGTCAGCTTGGTCATGTCGCCGGGCACGTCCACCGTGCGTCCGGCCGCGAACTCGGCGTCCCAGCGGTCGGTCAGCCGGCCCGCCACGTCCAGCATCGCCCCGTGGTAGCCCGCCATCGCCTCACGGCTGAAGCCCGGCGCCAGCACGTCGTGGGCCAGCTGCCAGTTCGGCTCGTGGTTGTGCGCCGTGAACAGCCCGTCCCTGGCGAGAGGACGCAACGCCGCGATGCCCGGGGCGACGTGCTTGGCGAACCGGGACTCGTCCGACAGCTCGCCGGCCAGGTCGGCGCCCCCGACGAGGACGATCTCGAAGGAGAACACCTTCCTGCGGAAGATCGGCCCCAGGGCCTGACCGCGGCGCACCGTGTCCTGCACCGGCCGGGTGCGGTCGGTGCCCAGGACGTCCCCCAGCAGCGGGACCCGGCGAGGCGGGTGCGGGATCAGGTCGAGCCGCGGCCAGGCCTCCCGGACGCTCGGCACCGGCGTCGCCGCCCGGACCGGACTGCTGCTCTCCATGGACCCTCCCGATCGAACCGCCGCGTCACCCGGCCGCCCCCGTACCGCCGCACCGCCGAACTGCCGCGCCGCGTACCGCGTGAGGGCGGCCCGGTGACCATCGTGCCTTCCGTGGACGGCCCGTCACCAGTCCCCGTCCGCCACCGGCCTTCCCGGCTCGTCGCCGAGCTGGACCACCTGCTGCGGCTTCGGCTCGGCCCACGGGGAGTGGTCGTCGCCGAGCCAGTCGCCGACCGGCCTGACGCCCGCGAGGGTCTCCGAGGGATCGAGGTCCACCGCGCTCTCGTCGTAGTGCTCGAACCAGGGCAGCCCCGCCCGGGTGTAGGCGGCGCGGTCGACGGGCGAGGGCGGCGCGGCCTCACCGGTGATGCGGCGCCACTCCGGCGGCGTCATCAGGTGCACGAAGACCCGGCCGGAAGGCTCGGTGGCCCAGTCGGCCAACGGGCGCCGGTCCTGGTGCACCTGCTGGCGCATGGAGCCGCCCGCGCCCAGCCCCATCGCGGCGGCCCGGGGCGCGGACCGTTGGGGCGCCGCGCCGGCGGGAGCCGGCGGAGGTACCGCCCCCGGCGCCGTGCCCGGAGCCGTGCCGGGCGCCGGCGGCGGCGCGCCGTACGCCACCGCGCCGGGAGCCGGAGGCATCGGCATGCCGGTGTACGGCGGAGGCGGCGGCACGGGCCCCGGCGGGGGAGTGGCGGGCCACACCGGCGCGTTCAGGCGGTTCCACTCGGCCAGCTTCGCCTCCGTCAGACCGAAGGCCTGCAGCTGGATCCCGCCCCAGGTCTCCTCACCCGTCACCTGGCCCTCGACGGTGGCGCCCATCCCCAGCGGCACCGCGACGAACTGACGGACCGTGCCCCGTCCGGAGTTGATGCCGTCCAGCCAGGGCTGTTCGGGCAGCGGCAGATAGTTCTGCGGGTCCGCCGACAGCCGCCCGCTCCACGGCTTTCCGGACACCGCGCACACCTTGCCCACGCCGACCTGGAGGGCCGCCGGACGCGAGGTGCCGCCGAAATGCAGCCACATCGCCTCCCGCAGGTACACCGGCAGCATCACGCCACCCCGCGCCAGCCACTCCGCCGGCGCCGTGTCGGGGAAGTCCTCGACCCGGCGCAGCGGGAAGGACCCCAGCCCCGGCGGCAGCGCATGGGTGCCCGTCTCCGGCAGCCGCAGGGTCCGGATGAACCGCACCCGCACCCCGCCCGGCAACGCCAGGCTGTCCCCGTCGATCCGCGCACCGCCCGCTTCGACCATCGCACGCTCCCTCGCTCCGGGACCCGTCGGCAGGCCCCGCCGTGGAGCACGCTGTCAGGACCGCGCCCGGTTCCGCCGGGGTTTGCGGATCTTCGGCAGCCGCAGCCTGCGGCGCCACTCCTCCAGCCGGCGCTTGCGCTCGCGCTGCATCCGCGTGTTGCGGTCCAGCTCCTCCAGCAGACGGCGGGAACGGTGGTCGGTGTCCAGCTCGTCGAGGATCCGGGTGATCTCGGTGAGGAACGCCCCCACCAGCTGCCAGTCCTTGGGATCCTCCTGCACCCGCTCCAGCAGGATGTTGGCCAGCCGGTCCCGGGTGGCCGTCGCCTGCGTCAGTTCCGCGGCCAGCCGTTCCTCCGCCTCCTCGGCGTTGGTGCTGACGTCGGAGATCACCATGACCCCGAAGCTCACCACCGCGTCCCCGACCTCGGCCAGCAGTTCCTCGACGACCGGACCCGCCTGCGGGTCGAACAGCGGCTCGGGGTCGCGCCGCTTCGCCAGGTCGGTGAAGCTGCGCGCGATGACCCGCAGCACCACCGTGCAGATCTCCAGGGTGTCCAGACCCGTGCGCAGCACAACCCGGTGCAACAGGCCCTCCCGGACCCTGGGGTTGAGCCGCAGACTGTCCTCCGCCTGCCGCAGCGCCGCGTCGACGCCGGAGATGTGGTGGTCCAGGGCGCGCGCCTCGTGGAGCCGGGCGGTGGCGTTGGGCACCGGCGTGTGCCCGGAGGCCTCCTCGCCCATCCGCAGCATCAGTTGCCGCATCCGCCGGGACAGGTCGGTCAGCGACTCGGCGGCCACGTCCACCCACACCGGGGGAGCGAAGAGGAAGTTGAAGGAGAGTCCGACGACCGCGCCGATCAGCGTCTCGACGATGCGCGCCCACGCGGTGTCGCCCACCGTCGTGACGCCCAGCACCAGCATCGCGCTGATCGCCACCTCCGGCAGGAAGTCCCCGGTGCGGGCCACCCTGCCGATGACCAGCGACGCCAGGATGATCAGCGCCAGACTCCACCAGGTGAGACCGACCACCCGGGTGAACAGGATGGCGATCAGCACGCCCGCGACCACCGCGTTGACCCGCTCGATGCCCGTGGTGATCGTCGAGTAGAGGGTCACCTGCACGACCAGCAGCGCTGTCAGCGGAGCGGTGAGCGGCACCGCCTCCGGACTCAGGCGGAGGGCGATCACGTAGGAGATCGTCGCGGCCGCCGTCGCCCGCAGGGTGTGGACGACGTCCGGATCCCGCTTCCACCCCCGGTACTTCGTGACCAACACTGCCTTCACACCCTGAACGTCCCGCATGACCTGCGCCTTCCCGCTCCCGGGTACACCCAACACGTCGGTTCCGCCGGGTGGAGCCCATGTGCCGTCCATGGTCCGTGCCGTCCATGGTCGCGGCCCGTGTCGTGGATCGTCTCCACGACACGGGCCGCGCGGGGCACCGGTCCGGCCCTCGGGCCGCGGGGCGGGTCAGCCGGCGGGCTCGTCGGGCACCGGGTGCTCCGGGTTGGGGCTGCCGCCCTTCGGCGCGCCCTGCCGGCCGGTGCCCGCCTCGTCGGTGTCGGGCAGCTCCTCCTCGTCCGCGCCGCCGGGCCGGTCGCCCGAGCCGGTGGCCCCGGGACCGGGGGCGGCGTCCCAGCGGTCGCCGCGCTCGTCGGTCGCCTGCTGGTCCTGGAGGTCACGGGGGACGGGCTTGCCGGGGGCCGCGGGCCGCTCGGGGTCCTCCCGGCTCTCCGGCTCCTCGTGCGCCGCTTCGTCGTCCGTGGACGCCGTCGCAGGGTCGCGGTCCGGGGAGGCCGCGGCGCCCGGGCCCGCCTCTGGCGCGCGGCCGCCGTCGCGTTCACGGGTCTGTTCCGGGTCGGCCTGCTGGTCCGGCATGTCACGGGGGACCGGCTGGACGCCTCCTGCGGCTGTCACGTCGCTCACGTGCCCACTCCCTTTCTCCTGGCCGTCGAAGCGGTCGTGGCCACCGGGTCGGACCGGGGCCGGACCTGCGGGTACCTCCGCCTCGGGCCGGCAAACGCCACGGCGGGGCGCCACGGCCGCTTCGACGGCCTTCGGCGTCGGTCCCGACGCCCCGTCAGGCCCACCCGGCCGCCGTCACGCCGACCCGTCAGCCCACCGACCCTCCGTGCAGCGGCGCCGTGTCCAGGCCCCCGCCCTCGCGCAAGCCCTCCAGGAACTCCTCGATCACCGACTCCGCGTCCCGGGAGGGCCGCCACCCCAGCACGTCCCGGGCCCGCCGGGTGTCCATCATCGGGACGCGCAGCACCGCGTCGAACAGATGGGGCGACGCGGGCAGCAGCCGCATCCGCCACGCCGCGGAGACCGCCGCCCGCACCGCGCCCGCCGGCACCCGCACCGGCCTGGCCCCGAACATCCGCCCGAGCACCTGGGCGTCCAGCGGCGGTCCCGCCGCCAGGTTGAACGCGCCGCGGGCGTCGGGGGAGAGGGCCGCGATGCGGTACGCCTCGGCCGCGTCGTCGGTGTGCAGCGCCTGTACCCGCAGCCCGGGGATGTCCGGCATCACCGGAAGCAGGTCCGGCCGGGCGATCGCCCCGGGAAGGTACGTGCCGCCGAAGATGCGCCGCTGTTCGCCGGCGGCCTGCCTCTTGAACAGGAACGCCGGCCGCATCCGCACGACCCGTACCTGGGGGTGCTGCCGCTCGAAGGCGTCCAGCGCCCGCTCCAGATAGGCCTTCTCCCGGGTGTAGGCGGCGTCCGGCCAGCCGTGCGTGGGCCAGGACTCGTCCACCTCGCGGTCCTTGGGCCCCGGGGAGTACGCCCCCACCGAGGAGGCGTGCACCAGTGCCGGGACCCCGGCGGCCGCCACCGCCTCGAAGACCCGCAGACTGCCCAGCACGTTGGTGCGCCAGGTGACCACCGGGTCGTGCGTGGGCTGGAACGCCCACGCCAGGTGCACCACCGCGTCCGCGCCCCGGAACACCTCCACCAGGGCGGGACCGGACTTCTCCCGGGCCAGGTCCACCGCCTTCCAGTCGGTCCCCTCCGGCCGCCACCCGGGCAGCCGCCGGGCGACGCCCGTCACGGAGGTCACCGCCGGATCCTCGGCGAGGACCCGCACCACGCTCGTGCCCACGTTGCCGGTGGCCCCGGTCACCACGATCCTGCCGCTCACAGCGTGCTCCTCACGTCCGGTAACGGCGTCCCGGGTACCCGTGCGGGCACGCCGCTCACTCCCGGCGGGCGCCCAGCGAGGTGTCCGCCCAGATGTTCTCGGCGTGCAGCAGCAGCGCGCCCAGCACCGCCGCCTGGGAGGGGTCCTGGGCGGCGTGGTCGCGCAGGCTGCGCCGCAGCCGCGTGTGCAGCGCGGTGAGCCGCTCCTCGGAGGACTCCCCGAGACCGTCCCCGCCGTCCCCGCCGTCCGCGCGGTCGTCGCCGCCCTCGTCGTGCGTCTCCGCCTCCCGTTCCCGCAGGTCGCTCCGGCTCGCGCCGGAGGGGCCCGCCGCCAGCCGGCGGCTCTCCGCCTCGCAGGCCCGGCCCAGCACGTCCAGCATCCGCGCGTACAGGTCCAGCGCCGCGGTGTCCGGCGGCACCGGCGAGCGGCCCGCGTCGGCCGCCACCGACAGCGTCCGGGTCAGCGCGACCACCTGGCCCGTCACCCGCGCCCAGCGCTCGTCCTCCTCCACCCGCGGCGCCTCCATCGGGATCCGCCGCAGCCGCCGCAGCCGGTTCGCGGCCAGCCGCAGGCTCTCGTCCGACCAGCTCCGCGCGGAGCGCAGCCCTTCCAGCCGTCGCTCCAGCCGGTCCGGCAGATGCGACCAGCGCGAAGCCGTCGCGTCGTCCCACTCCGCCTCCGGCAGCTCCCGCGCCACCTGCCGCAGTGCCGCTCCCGCCTCCCGGGCCAGCCCGGCCAGGTTGTCCCGCACGTCACGCAGGTGGACGGGCGGCAGCACCAGCGCGTTCACGGCCACCCCGACGACCGCGCCCAGTACCGCCTGCCCCACCCGGTGGCCCGCGGCCTCCGGGCCGACCGCCCCGGTCGCCAGGGTGAAGACGGCCGTGGTCGCCGCGTACCCGCCCTGGTCGCCGAAGCGGGACCAGTGCGAGAGCAGCATCAGCGGCGGCAGGCACACCGCCATGGCCGCCAGTTCGTCACCGGTGACCGCCTGGGCCCCGGTGGCCAGCAGTGTCCCCACGCAGATCGCGGCGCACTGCTGCGCCGCGCGCAGCAGCGACCCGTACACGGTGGCCTGCACCAGCACCAGCGCCGCCCACGGGGCCATCAGCGCCATCGGGTCGTTCAGCCACAGCCGGGCCACCGCCCACGCCAGCAGCGCCGCCCCGGACGCCTTGAGGGACTGGACCAGCAGATCACGTTCGCGCCCCGGACCGCGCACCGCCTTCCGGGCCGTCGCGCCGACGGCCCGGAGCTCCCGGCCGATCGCCTCCGTCGCACGGTTCATCCGGCACGGGTTGCCGGGAGCGCCTGCGGTAACCGCGTCCCCTGACCGGCGTTCCCGCCGGTCAGGGAAGGAGGGCTCGCCGTTCGGGCCGGATGTCCCGTCCGGTCGGCCCGGCGGTGCGCCTCCGCTCAGGCCAGCGGGCCCTCCCGCAGCGTCTCCAGCAGGTGCGCCGGGTCGGCGTAGACCGCCCGGGCCCCCGCCTCCTCCAGGTCGGCGCGCGGGATGCCGCCGCAGAGCACCGCCACCGGCGTGACGCCCGCCCGGCTCGCCGCCTTCATGTCCCAGACCGTGTCCCCGACGAAGACGGCCCGCTCGGCCGGCACCCCGGCCAGCTCCAGCGCGTGCTCCACCGGCTCGGGGGCCGGCTTTCCCTGCTCGACGTCGTCGGCGCTGGCCGTCGCGGTGATCGCCTCGTCGGCGTCCAGGGCCCGGCGCAGGGCCGCCAGCTCCGGGCCGCCCGCCGAGGTCGCCAGCACCACCCGGCGGCCCTCCGCGTGCAGCCGCTTCAGCAGCTCGCTCGCGCCGGGCAGGGGGTCGAGGCGGTCGAAGTACTGGCCGTACAGGGTCTTGTGCGCCGAGCTCAGGGCGTCGTCCTGCTCCTCGTCGCGGTCCTCGCCCAGCACCCGGGCGATCAGGTCCATGCCCGGCAGCCCCACCGCGCGGTGGATGTGGTGCATCGGCACCCGGTGCCCCGCCTGGCGGAACGCCTCCCACCAGGCCACCGCGTGCAGGTGGTTGGTGTCCACCAGGGTTCCGTCGACGTCGAACACCACGGCCCGTTCCATACGCGTCCCGCCTCTCGTTCCTCGGTCACCGGTCGGCGACCGGTCACGGGTACCACCGCCGGCCCGCGTTCAGACGCCCTCCGGCAGGACTCCCTCGCGGCTCCAGGCGAGCAGCCGCTCCAGCGGCCAGGTCGTCACCACCCGTTCGGGCGGCACACCGCACTCCTCGGCGCGGGCGCAGCCGTGGATCTGCCACTCCAGCTGGCCAGGAGCGTGGGCGTCGGTGTCGACGGAGAACAGCACCCCGGCCTCCACGGCCTGCCGCAGCAGCCGCCGGGGCGGGTCCAGCCGCTCGGGGCGGCTGTTGATCTCCACCGCGGTCCCCGACGCGGCGCAGGCCGCGAACACCTCGTCGGCGTCGAACTCCGACTCGGGCCGGCCGCGGCCCGTCACCAGCCGCCCCGTGCAGTGCCCCAGCACGTCGGCGTGCGGGTCGCGGACCGCGGCCACCATCCGCCGGGTCATCGCACGCCGGTCCATGCGTAGCTTGGAGTGGACGGAAACCACCACCACGTCCAGCAGCTCCAGCAGCTCCGGCTCCTGGTCCAGCGAGCCGTCGTCGAGGATGTCGCACTCGATCCCGGTCAGCAGCCGGAACGGCGTCCAGGTCCCGTTGAGCCGCTCCACCACCTCCAGCTGCTCCCGCAGCCGCTCGGGGGAGAGCCCGCGGGCGACGGTCAGGCGCGGTGAATGGTCGGTCAGCACCGCCCACTCGTGGCCCAGCGCCGCTGCCGCGCGGCCCATCTCCTCGATCGGGCTGCCGCCGTCGGACCAGTCGGAGTGCAGGTGGCAGTCGCCCCGCAGCAGCGACCGCAGGTGCTCGCCCCCCTCGGCGAGGGGCCCGCCGCCCGCCTCCTCCAGTTTCGCCAGGTACCCGGGAACCTCCCCGGCCAGGGCCTCCCGCGCGGCCTGCGCGGTCTTGGGCCCCACCCCCTTGAGGGACTCCAGCGAGCCGTTCGCGGCGCGCTCGCGCACCTCGTCCGCGCCCAGCCCGGCCAGCACCCGGGCCGCGGTCCGGAACGCGCGCACCCGGTAGGCGGGCTCCTGGGACCGCTCCAGCAGGTAGGCGATCCGCTCCAGCGCGACGACGGGGTCCATCCGCGCCTCCCTTCGTAAGACGACGCCCACCGGGCGGCCCCGCGGCCGGGTGCCGGCGCCTGTCCGGTTTGCCCCGCGGGCGCCCGGGTACTGCGACGCCCGGGTACCGGGACGCCCCGAGTACCCATCCGCCCAGCACCGTCAGCAGGAGGCGTGCCCATGCCCGAGACCGCACCCCGTGTCGCCGTCGTCACCGGCTCCGACTCCGGCATCGGCCGGGCGGTGGCGGTCAGGCTGGCCGAGGAGGGCATGGACGTCGGCATCACCTGGCACACCGACCACCGGGGCGCCGAGCGCACCGCCGAGGAGGTGCGTGCCAAGGGCCGCCGCGCCGAGGTCGTCCAGGTCGACCTCACCCGGCTGCCGGAGGCCGCCGACACCGTGGACCGGCTGTGCGACCGGCTCGGCCGGATCGACGTCCTGGTCAACAACTCCGGCACCGGCACCTCCACGCTGTTCCTCGAACTCGGTCTGGACGACCTGCGGCACGTCCTGGACGTGAATCTGGCGGGCCCGTTCCTCTGCTCGCAGCGCGCCGCCCGGCGCATGATCGAGCAGGGGAACGGCGGCCGGATCGTCAACATCACCTCCGTCCACGAGCACCAGCCCAAGGTCGGCGCGGCGCCCTACTGCGCGTCCAAGGGCGGGCTGGGGCTGCTCACCCAGGTGATGGCGCTCGAACTCGCCGAGCACGGCATCACGGTGAACTCGGTGGCGCCCGGCGAGATCTCCACCCCGATGACCGGCCAGGAGGACACCGACCCGGGCACCCAGCGCCGCCCCGGTGTGCCGCTGGGCCGCCCGGGCGACGCCCGGGAGGTCGCCGCCGTGGTCGCCTTCCTGGCCGGTCCCGAGTCCTCCTACGTCACCGGAGCCTCCTGGGTGATCGACGGAGGCATGACGCGGATGGGACCGATGGCCGGGGCGTACCTGGACGCCGACGACTGGCGGCGTCCCTGAGGCGAACTACGCTCAAAGCCATGACGGAAATCTCGAGCCCCCGCATCGGCCGCTCCCGGATCACCGTGCTCGCGGTCCAGCCGGCCACGCAGCCCTTCCGGATCGTGGAGATCGACGGCGACTTCGTCGGTGAGGCGAGGTCCGTCACCGACGTGCTGGAGATCGCCGCCGCCTACGGCATCGTGGTGCACGACCTCGACGACCCGGACGTGGTCCGCTGGGTCGGCGGCGACAAGTTCACCTGGGGCCGCCGACAGGCGGGCTGAGACCGGCCGACGGGTGAGACCGACAGTCGGCCTGAGAGCGGCCGGCACACGAACGACCGGCGGCACACGAACGACCGGCGGCACGCGAAACCGGCCGGCACGCCGAACCGGGCCGCCACATGAAACGGCCGGCACCCGAGCCGCTACGCAGCTACCACGTATCCCGCGTTTCTCACCCGCGTAATCCTGGTGTCGCTCCCCGTGTGCGGCCGGGC
>NZ_JBEOVU010000030.1:0-98213 GCF_040295685.1 Streptomyces sp. NPDC002734 | reverse complement strand
TTTGTACTGACCCTCTCGGGCTTTCCTCCGGGCGCTTCCTTCGTTTCCGACTCTATCAGACCGTTTCCGTTCCGATTTCCTCGGTGCTTTCCAGGTCCTTCGCCTTTCGGCGTTTTCCCTTTCCGGCGGTTCCGACTTTATCAGAAGTTCTGAGTCGGTTTTCCCGCCCTCCGGGTCAGGCACCCCCGGACGCCGTAAGCGTTGCGGGTGCCCCCTGGGCGGGAGCCGTAAACGTACTGGAGGGGAGCGCCCATGTGCAAATCGAGGCGCTCCCCTCCTGGTTCACGCGTGGATCACGCGCTGACCAGGGCTCAGACGTCGACCACGACCGGCAGGATCATCGGCCGGCGGCGGTAGGTGTCGGACACCCACTTGCCCAGGGTCCGGCGGATGAGCTGCTGCATCTGGTGCGGCTCGACCACGCCCTCCTGGGCCTGGCGCTCGAGCACCTCGACCAGCTTGGGCAGGACGTCGCCGAAGGCCTTGTCCTCGATGCCGGAGCCGCGGGCCTGGATGTGCGGGCCGGCGCTGATCTTGCCGGTGGAGGAGTCCACCACCACGAAGACCGAGATGATGCCCTCGTCGCCGAGGATCTTGCGGTCCTTGAGCGCGGGCTCGCCCACCCCGCCGACGGACAGACCGTCGACGTAGACGTAGCCGGCCTGCACCTTGCCGGTGATCCTGGCCTTGCCGTCGATCAGGTCGACGACCACGCCGTCCTCGGCGATCACGATGCGGTCGTGCGGGACGCCGGTCAGGGCGCCCAGCTCGGCGTTGGCCCGCAGGTGACGCCACTCGCCGTGCACCGGCATCAGGTTCCGCGGGCGGCAGATGTTGTAGAAGTACAGCAGCTCGCCGGCCGAGGCGTGGCCCGAGACGTGGACCTTGGCGTTGCCCTTGTGGACGACGTTGGCGCCCCAGCGGGTCAGACCGTTGATCACCCGGTAGACCGAGTTCTCGTTGCCCGGGATGAGCGACGACGCCAGGATCACCGTGTCGCCCGGGACGATGCGGATCTGGTGGTCCCGGTTGGCCATGCGGGACAGCGCGGCCATCGGCTCGCCCTGCGAACCCGTGCAGACCAGGACCACCTCGTGGTCCGGCAGGTCGTCCAGCGTCTTGACCTCGACGACCAGGCCCGGCGGCACCCGCAGGTAGCCGAGGTCACGGGCGATGCCCATGTTGCGGACCATCGAGCGGCCGACGAAGGCGACTCTGCGGCCGTACTCGTGGGCGGCGTCGAGGATCTGCTGGACGCGGTGGATGTGGCTCGCGAAGCTCGCCACGATCACGCGCTTGCGGGCGCCGGCGAAGACCGACCGCAGCACGTTGGAGATGTCGCGCTCCGGCGGCACGAAGCCGGGGACCTCGGCGTTCGTCGAGTCGCTGAGCAGGAGGTCGATGCCCTCCTCGCTCAGCCGCGCGAAGGCGTGCAGGTCGGTGAGGCGGCCGTCCAGCGGGAGCTGGTCCATCTTGAAGTCGCCGGTGTGCACGACCATGCCCGCGGGGGTGCGGATGGCCACCGCGAGAGCGTCCGGGATGGAGTGGTTGACCGCGACGAACTCGCAGTCGAAGGGGCCGAGGCGCTCCCGGTTGCCCTCCGAGACCTCCAGGGAGTACGGACGGATCCGGTGCTCCTGGAGCTTGGCCTCGATCAGCGCCAGGGTCAGCTTGGAGCCGACCAGCGGGATGTCCGGCCGCTCGCGCAGCAGGTAGGGAACGGCGCCGATGTGGTCCTCGTGCCCGTGGGTCAGGACGATGGCCTCGATGTCGTTCAGGCGGTCCCGGATGGACGAGAAGTCCGGCAGGATCAGGTCGATGCCGGGCTGCTCCTCCTCGGGGAACAGCACGCCGCAGTCGACGATCAGCAGGCGGCCGTCGAACTCGAAGACGGTCATGTTGCGACCGATCTCGCCGAGACCGCCGAGCGGGGTGACCCGCAGTCCGCCCTTGGCAAGCTTGGGCGGCGGGCCGAGTTCAGGGTGCGGATGACTCAAAAGACTCTCCTCACCACGTACGCCACGTGCCCGGGGGCACGTGGCGCGCGTGACGTTCGTGCGTAAGCAGTTGTCGTGTGAAGGTGCAGGCGCGATCGCCCTGCGTATTCAGTTGTGAAGTCCGGTGCTCAGAGCTGTACCCCGCCCTCGACCAGATCGATCTTGAGCTGGTCGAGCTCTTCGGGGCTCAGCTCCACGAGCGGGGCGCGCAACGGGCCGGCGGGCAGTCCCTGCAGGGCAAGGGCCGCCTTGACGGTCATCGCGCCCTGGGTGCGGAAGACGCCCCGGATGACGGGGAGCAGCTTGTGGTGGATCTCGGCGGCCTTGTGCACGTCGCCGCCGAGGTGCGCCTCGAGCATGGCGCGCAGGTCGGGGGCGACCAGGTGGCCGACGACCGAGACGAAGCCGACCGCGCCGATCGACAGCAGCGGCAGGTTCAGGATGTCGTCGCCGGAGTACCAGGCCAGTCCGGAGCGGGAGAGCGCCCAGCTCGCGGCGCCCAGGTCGCCCTTGGCGTCCTTGTTGGCGACGATGCGCGGGTGCTCCGCGAGGCGGACCAGCGTCTCCGTGGCGATCGGGACGCCGCTGCGGCCCGGGATGTCGTAGAGCATCACCGGCAGGCCGGTGGAGTCGGCGATCGCCGTGAAGTTCTGGTACAGGCCTTCCTGCGGAGGCTTGTTGTAGTACGGGGTCACGGTGAGCAGGCCGTGCGCGCCGAGCTCCTCGGCCGCGCGGGCCAGCTCGATGCTGTGGCGGGTGTCGTTGGTGCCGACGCCTGCCACGACGTGGGCGCGGTCGCCGACCGCCTCCAGGACGGCCCGCAGGAGGGCCGCTTTCTCCGCGTTGCTGGTGGTGGGCGACTCACCGGTGGTGCCGTTGACGATGAGACCGTCGTTGCCGGCGTCCACGAGATGGGTGGCAAGCCGCTGGGCGCCGTCGAGGTCGAGCGCGCCGTCCGCCGTGAACGGAGTCACCATGGCGGTAAGGACCCTCCCGAAGGGGGTCTGCGGAGTGGAGGTCGGTGCCATGGCTAACACGCTACTCGCTGCACCGGGCCTGGTGCGCCGTCGGGGGCCGGACATTGTGGACGAACGGGATCCCGGCACTGCCTGCTCGGGGGTTCAAGCAGTGCCGGGTCCGTATCGTCAGGCTAGATGAACTTCTCGAAATGCCGCAATCCGGACACTTCGAGCGAGGGGCGCGTTCGCCTTCGCGGGAAGGCCCGGGCGAGGGCCGTCGGTGTGCCCGCCGAGCACGTCAGGGGGCGACCCGGCCGTTGGTGTTGAAGGCCTCGTAGGTGAGCGGCATGAGCTTGGCCCACGACTGCTCCATCTGCTCCGCGACCATCTCGATCTCCCGCTGGGGGAACGACGGCACCCGGGCCAGCTCGTGCTTGGTGCGCAGGCCGAGGAAGTGCATCAGCGACCGGGCGTTGCAGGTGGCGTACATCGAGGAGAAGAGCCCGACGGGCAGGACCGCGCGGGCGACCTCGCGGGCGACGCCTGCGGCCAGCATCTCCTGGTAGGCGCGGTAGGCCTCCTGGTAGGCCTCCGTCATGGTGCGGGTGACCGTCTCCTGCTGCTCGGCGGTGCCGTCGACGAACTCGTACTTGCCGGGCCGGCCCTGCTGGACCAGCTTGCGGTCGGCGCCGGGGACGTAGAAGACGGGCTCGAGCTGCCGGTAGCGGCCGCTCTCCTCGTTGTAGCTCCACCCCACCCTGTGCCGCATGAACTCACGCATGACGAAGATCGGCGCGCTGACGAAGAAGGTCATCGAGTTGTGCTCGAAGGGGCTGCCGTGCCGGTCCCGCATGAGGTAGTTGATCAGCCCCTTGGAGCGCCCGGGCTCCTTCTCCAGCTCCTCCAGGGACTGCTCGCCCAGGGTGGAGACCCGGGCGGCGAACAGCACGTCGGCGTCCGAGGCGGTGTGCTTGACCAGCTCGACGGTGACGTCGCTGCGGAAACTTGCTGTGAGGTCGTCGGCGGGGGTGTCGGTCACGGTGGAGGTTTCCTTCGGCAGGGATCTCGGCGGTGGGTTCGACCCGGGTGGGCGGCCTTCGGCAGGCAGTCGCTCACTCTACGACGACGGCATGCGCCGATTGGACCCCGTCCGCGGCTTTCGGCCGCCGCCGGTGGCGGCGTGGGGGCAGCCCCTGGGTGGTGGGCCCGGACGCGGCTCGGTAGCCTCACCGGAGTTCGTTCGTGTGTATGGATCGTGGATCGAGTGAGGACCCGCCGTGCCCCTGCCCTTTCTGACGGCCGACCGCGCGTTCGACGAGCAGGCCGACGACGTCGTCCTCCCGTTCCACGACCGGCAGCGGTGGCGGCGGCCCTACCGGCCGGGGCCGTACCGGGTCGGGCTGGCCGCGCTGGTGCTGCTGCTCGCCTCGTTCGTGCTGGTGGCGGCGGTGATCATCGCCGCGACGACCTCGGTGACGACCGCCTGGGTGTGGTTCGGTCTGGCGGTGCTGATGATCGCCGGCGCGCTGCGCGGGCTGCGGACCGGCGTCTGGGTGAGCTCGGCGGGTCTGCGGCACGTGATGTTCTTCGCCACCCGCACCACTCCGTGGGCCCGTGTGGGGGCGCTGCGGGTCCTCCAGCAGCCTGTCCGGTGGATGGGGCTGCCGAGGACGGTGCAGGGCCAGGGACTCGTCCTGCAGCCCCGTGGCGGGCGCGGTGGCGCCGCCGCGGACGGCCGGGTGGTGCTGCTGAGCACGCACGGCGCGGACTTCCTGGGTCAGCCCGAGGTCTTCGACCGTGCGGCGGACACCGTCGAGGCGTGGGCGGACGAGTACCGGACGGTTCCGGGACGCTGAGGACGCCGCAACGGCCCCGTCGCCCGGTGGGCGGCGGGGCCGTCGTCGTGTGCCGGGCCGGCGGCGGCCGTCAGCCGCGGGTGCCTGCGGTGGGCCGGCCGTCGTGCAGCTGGATGGCGCGCTGCATGGCCTTGCGGGCGCGGGTGGTGTCGCGGGCGTCGTGGTAGGCGACGGCGAGACGGAACCAGGAGCGCCAGTCCTCCGGGGCGGCTTCCGTCTCGGCCTTGCGGCGGGCGAAGACGGCGTCCGCGGAGTCGCGGTCGATGCGGCCGCTGGGGGTGCGCTCCAGGTCGTCGACCGGGAGGCCGCCCTCGGCCTCGAGTTCGGCGGCGAGGGCGCCGGCCCGCTGGGCGAACCGGGTGTTCGCCCAGAGGAACCACAGGCCGACGGCGGGCAGCACCAGCACGGCGCAGCCCAGGGTGACGGTGAGCGGGGTGCCGACCTGGACGAGCATGACGCCGCGGCTGCCGGCCAGGACGAAGTAGGCGATCAGGGCCAGTGCGGTGACGGCGTAGGTGATCTTCGCGCGCATGGGTCAGCCCAGGTCCAGGAAGTGCTCGAGCCCGAAGGTCAGGCCCGGGGTGTCCACCACGCGGCGCACGCCGAGCAGGACGCCCGGCATGAAGCTGCGGTGGTGCAGGGAGTCGTGGCGGACGGTGAGGGTCTCGCCCTCGCCGCCGAGCAGGACCTCCTGGTGGGCCAGGAGGCCGCGCAGCCGGATGGCGTGCACGGGGACGCCCTCGACGTCGGCGCCGCGGGCCCCGTCCAGGGCCGTGGCGGTGGCGTCGGGCATCGGGGCGCTGCCGGCCGCCCGGCGGGCCTCGGCGATCAGCTGGGCGGTGCGCTGTGCGGTGCCGCTGGGCGCGTCGGCCTTGTCGGGGTGGTGCAGTTCGACGACCTCGACGGACTCGAAGTACGGCGCGGCGAGCTGGGCGAACTTCATGGTGAGGACGGCGCCGATGGAGAAGTTCGGCGCGATCAGGACGCCCGTGGAGGGGGACGCCTTGAGCCAGCCGTCGAGGGCGGCCAGGCGGTCGTCGTTCCAGCCGGTGGTGCCGACGACGGCGTGGATGCCGTTGCCGACGCAGTACTCGAGGTTGGTCATCACGGAGTCGGGGGTGGTCAGCTCGACGGCCACCTGGGCTCCGGAGGAGGTCAGGACCTCCAGGCTGTCGTGGCGGCCGAGGGCGGCCACCAGCTCCAGGTCCTCGGCGTCCTCGACCGCCTTGACGGCCGCGGAGCCGATGCGCCCCTTGGCGCCGAGTACCGCCACTCGCAGCTTGCTCATGTTGCTCCTGCTTCCTTTCGCGGGCCCCGCGGGGTCCGGTCGACGAAGGTCCGGTCGGCTCAGGACACGGCCTCGTGCAGCCGGGAGGCCTGCTTGTCCTTGAGGGGGCCGATGACCGAGAGGGAGGGACGGCGGCCCAGGATGTCCCGGGCGACCTCACGGACATCATCGGGCGTGACGGCGTCGATGCTCGCGAGGACGTCGTCGACGGACATCTGGTCGCCCCAGCAGAGCTCGCTCTTGCCGATGCGGTTCATCAGCGCGCCGGTGTCCTCGAGGCCGAGGACGGTGGAGCCCTTGAGCTGGCCGACGGCGCGGGCGATCTCGTCGTCGGGGAGGCCTTCGGCGGCCGCCCGGTCGAGTTCGTCGCGGCAGATCTTCAGCACGTCGGGCACCTGGCTGGGCCGGCAGCCGGCGTAGACGCCGAAGAGGCCGCAGTCGGCGAAGCTCGAGGTGTACGAGTACACGCTGTAGGCCAGGCCGCGCTTCTCCCGGACCTCCTGGAAGAGGCGGGAGGACATGCCGCCGCCGAGGGCGGTGTTGAGGACGGCCAGGGTCCAGCGGCGGTCGTCGGTGCGGGCGATGCCGGGCATGCCGAGGACGACGTGCGCCTGCTCGGTCCTGCGGGCGATCAGGTCGACCTTGCCGGCCGCGCGCAGGGTGCGGCTGCCGGTGCGGGGGCCGACCGGGACGGCCTCGTGGTCGGTGAGCAGTCCGGCCTTCTCGAAGGCGGTGCGGACCTGCCGGACGACCTTGGCGTGGTCGACGTTGCCGGCCGCGGCGACCACCAAGCGGGTGGGGTCGTAGTGCTTCTTGTAGAAGCGCCGTATGCGGTCGGCGGTGAGCGCGTTGACGGTGTCGACCGTGCCGAGGACGGGGCGGCCGAGGGGGGTGTCGCCGAGCATGGTCTGCGCGAACAGGTCGTGCACGCAGTCGCCCGGGTCGTCCTCGGTCATCGCGATCTCCTCGAGGATGGCGCCGCGTTCGACGTCGACGTCCTCCTCGCGGATCAGGGAGCCGGTGAGCATGTCGCAGACCACGTCGATCGCGAGCGGGAGGTCGGTGTCCAGCACGCGGGCGTAGTAGCAGGTGTACTCCTTGGCGGTGAACGCGTTCATCTCGCCGCCGACCGCGTCGACCGCGGCCGAGATGTCGAGGGCGCTGCGCCGGGAGGTGCCCTTGAAGAGCAGGTGCTCGAGGTAGTGGGTGGCCCCGTTCAGCGCGGGCGTCTCGTCGCGGGAGCCGACGTTGGCCCAGATGCCGAAGGTGGCGGAGCGCACCGAGGGGAGGGTCTCGGTGACGACGCGCAGGCCGCCGGGGAGGGTGGTGCGGCGGACGGTGCCGCTGCCGTTGGTGCCCTTGATCAGGGTTTGGGTACGGGCGACGGCCCGCACCGGGGAACCGGTGCGGGCCGTCGTCGTGGAGCTACGAGAGGTCACTTCTCGCTGTCGTCCTTGTCTGCCTGCTCGGAGTCCTCGCCCTCGATCACGGGGATCAGGGAGAGCTTGCCGCGGGAGTCGATCTCGGCGATCTCGACCTGGACCTTCTGGCCCACACCGAGGACGTCCTCGACGTTCTCCACGCGCTTGCCGCCGGCCAGCTTGCGGATCTGCGAGATGTGCAGCAGACCGTCCTTGCCCGGCATCAGGGAGACGAACGCGCCGAAGGTCGTGGTCTTGACGACCGTGCCCAGGTAGCGCTCGCCGACCTCCGGCATCGTCGGGTTGGCGATGGCGTTGATCGTGGCGCGGGCGGCCTCGGCGGCCGGGCCGTCGGAGGCGCCGATGTAGATGGTGCCGTCGTCCTCGATCGTGATCTCGGCGCCGGTGTCCTCCTGGATCTGGTTGATCATCTTGCCCTTGGGGCCGATGACCTCACCGATCTTGTCCACCGGGATCTTGACGGTGATGATCCGCGGGGCGTTCGGGGACATCTCGTCGGGCCGGTCGATGGCCTCCATCATCACGTCGAGGATGTGGAGACGGGCGTCGCGGGCCTGCTTGAGGGCCGCGGCCAGGACGGAGGCCGGGATGCCGTCCAGCTTGGTGTCGAGCTGGAGGGCGGTCACGAACTCCTTGGTGCCGGCGACCTTGAAGTCCATGTCGCCGAAGGCGTCCTCCGCACCGAGGATGTCGGTGAGGGTGACGTAGTGGGTCTCGCCGCCGATCTCCTCGGAGATCAGGCCCATGGCGATGCCGGCGACCGGGGCCTTGAGGGGCACACCGGCGTTCAGCAGCGACATGGTGGAGGCGCAGACGGAGCCCATGGAGGTCGAGCCGTTGGAGCCGAGGGCCTCGGACACCTGACGGATCGCGTAGGGGAAGTCCTCGCGGGCCGGCAGGACCGGGACGATGGCGCGCTCGGCGAGGGCGCCGTGGCCGATCTCGCGGCGCTTGGGGGCGCCGACGCGGCCGGTCTCGCCGACGGAGTACGGCGGGAAGATGTAGTTGTGCATGTAGCGCTTGCGCGTCACCGGGGAGAGGGTGTCCAGCTGCTGCTCCATGCGGAGCATGTTGAGGGTGGTGATGCCCAGGATCTGGGTCTCGCCACGCTCGAACAGGGCGGAGCCGTGCACGCGCGGGATGGCCTCGACCTCGGCGGCCAGGGTGCGGATGTCGGTGACACCGCGGCCGTCGATGCGCTTCTTCTCCTTGATCACGCGCTCACGGACCAGCTGCTTGGTGAGCGAGCGGTACGCGGCGGAGATCTCCTTCTCGCGGCCCTCGAACTCCGGGAGGAGCTTCTCGGCGGCGAGCGCCTTGATGCGGTCCAGCTCGCCCTCGCGCTCCTGCTTGCCGGCGATGGTGAGCGCCTGCGAGAGCTCGGGGCGGACGGCGGCGGACAGGGCCGCGAACACGTCGTCCTGGTAGTCCAGGAAGATCGGGAACTCGCCGGTCGGCTTGGCGGCCTTGGCGGCGAGGTCGGCCTGGGCCTTGCAGAGCACCTTGATGAAGGGCTTCGCGGCGTCCAGACCGGAGGCGACGATCTCCTCGGTGGGGGCCTCGGCGCCGCCCTCGACGAGCTTGACGGTCTTCTCGGTGGCCTCGGCCTCGACCATCATGATCGCGACGTCGCCGTCCTCGAGGACGCGGCCGGCGACCACCATGTCGAAGACGGCGTCCTCGAGCTCGGTGTGCGTCGGGAACGCGACCCACTGGCCGCGGATCAGCGCGACGCGGACGCCGCCGATCGGGCCGGAGAAGGGCAGGCCGGCCAGCTGTGTGGACGCGGACGCGGCGTTGATCGCCACGACGTCGTACAGGTGGTCGGGGTTGAGCGCCATGACGGTGGCGACGACCTGGATCTCGTTGCGCAGGCCCTTCTTGAAGGACGGGCGCAGCGGGCGGTCGATGAGGCGGCAGGTGAGGATCGCGTCCTCGGAGGGCCGACCCTCACGGCGGAAGAACGAGCCGGGGATCTTGCCGGCGGCGTACATCCGCTCCTCGACGTCCACCGTCAGGGGGAAGAAGTCGAGCTGGTCCTTGGGGTTCTTCGAGGCGGTGGTCGCCGACATCACCATGGTGTCGTCGTCCAGGTAGGCCACGGCGGAGCCGCCGGCCTGCCGGGCCAGGCGGCCCGTCTCGAAGCGGATGGTGCGGGTGCCGAAGGCGCCGTTGTCGATGACGGCCTCGGCGTAGTGGGTCTCGTTCTCCACCAGTGTTCTTCTCCTCGTCTTTCGTCCCGGGCTGCCCGTGTGGCAGGGGGACGTCGGCGGAGAAGCGCGCCGTACCTTGCGGGCCGGTCTTCGATCGAAGCTCCCGGGTGTGTCTCCCCGGGGGCCACTACCGAGGACCGGCGGCGGCGAGGTGCGCTTCCCCTCGTTCGGGTGAACCGCTCGCGTGAGCGGTCCGGTCGTGCGGCCAGTGATACGTGGTACCCCGTGTGGGTCCGACGCTCACCGGTGATCATGGTGTGTCGTGCGTGGTGCGTTGTGCTACCACACTACAAAGTGTGGGTGACACCTCGCACGTTTCCGTACATACGGCAAAGGGAGCGGTCCCCTACCCGGGAACCGCTCCCCTCACGGCGTCTTACTTGGCGCCGCCGGCCGCACCACGGCGGATGCCGAGGCGGTCGACCAGGGCACGGAAGCGCTGGATGTCCTTCTTGGCCAGGTACTGCAGCAGACGGCGACGCTGACCGACCAGGATGAGCAGACCACGACGGGAGTGGTGGTCGTGCTTGTGGCTCTTCAGGTGCTCCGTCAGGTCGGAGATGCGGCGGGTCAGGAGCGCGACCTGGACCTCGGGGGAGCCGGTGTCACCTTCCTTGGTGCCGAACTCGGTCATGATCTGCTTCTTCGTAGCGGCGTCGAGCGACACGCGTACTCCTTGGTGATGTCCTGATGGCCGCCGAGTGCCCCCGGTCTGTGTCTCGGGGGAGCTTCCGTTACTCGGGAGGCGGGGATCCGCTGGGCGCGTCCTCCAGACCGCCGTCGGGCAGGTCCGGTGGTGCGTACACAAACGGCCGTCGCCCAGAGTACCAGGCCGGACAGGGGGCCCTGGGCCCGGGTCGCACAAGTCGGCCGGGGACCCCGGCGCGCGCACTAGGGTACGTCGCGGATCGACCCGGCCCGGTTCGGGCCCGTTCGGAAGGGGCTTCGCATGGCGGAGACAGAGGAAGACGTGAAGGCCCGCAAGGAGCGGGAGCGGGACGAGTTGTACGCGCTCGACATCTCCGGGGTGGAGTGGCGCAGCGCGCCCGGGACGGAGCGGGACGAGGAGCGGGTGGAGATCGCCCACCTGCCGGGCGGCGCGGTGGCGATGCGGTCGTCGCTGGACCCGGGGACGGTGCTGCGGTACACCGAGGCGGAGTGGCAGGCCTTCGTGCTGGGCGCGCGGGACGGGGAGTTCGACCTCGAGCCCGCCGCCGAGGGCTGAGCGGAGGGGCGACCCCGAGAAACGCCGAGGGCGGGCGCGACGGTCCGCGCCCGCCCTCGGCGTGTGGCGCCCGGCCGGCCTGCCGCCGGGCGACTGGGTCAGCTGGTCATCGCCCGGGCGGCCTCGTAGACGCCGAAGACCGCGAGGGCCAGCGGGACCAGGGTCAGCAGGACGAAGGACTCGGCGATCTCCAGGAACCGCCCCCAGAACGGGGTCGGGCCGCCGCGCGGGGCGATCAGGCCGATGCCGGTGATCAGCGCCGTCGCGGCGGCGACGGCGGCGACCAGCCACAGGGTGCGCAGCTCCAGGGCCGACGGGTCGGCGGTGGCCGGCGGGTTGAGCGCGAGCCCGAGGCCGAGCAGCACCAAGGAGGCGAGGCCGGCCGCGAGCAGCGGGCCCACCTGCGCGGTGTAGCGGAACAGGGTGGCCCGCATGATCAGCGCGATGCCGGTGGCCAGGGCGAGGAGCCGCGCCCACAGGCCGTCGGAGAAGCCGAGCACCGCGCAGGCGACGACGGCGACCAGGGCGCAGCCACCGACGAGACCGACCAGCAGTTCGTGGCCGCGGCGGGTGCGTTCCTCGATGCGGTGCAGGTCGACCGGTTCCTGCGGCTCGGTCTCCAGAGCGCCGTAGGCGCTCGCGGTGCCGGTCTGCGGCGGGTCGAAGCCGATGGGCAGGCGGGCGAAGCGCAGGGACATGCCGGGCAGGAAGGCGAGGGCGCCGACGGCGAGCGGGGCGCACAGGGCGGCCGTCTCGGTGGCGTTCCAGCGCAGCGCGAGGGCGGCGAACAGGGTGGCCACACCGATCGCCGAGGCGACCACGCAGGCCACGAAGGGGCCGTCGCCGCGCGGGGAGCACAGCGTCAGGACCACGGCGGCGACCAGGACGGCGGCGCAGGCCAGCAGGACCTGGAGCTTGCCGATGCCGCTGCCGTCGGCGAGCGGCAGCAGGCCGGAGCCGGCGACGCCCATGTTGGGCAGCGCCCCGAGGCCGAGCGCGAGGGCGGCCTGGCGGTCGTCGTAGACGCGGGCGCGGACGCAGGCCAGGACGACGAGAACCACTCCGGCGATGGCGGCGAGGACGCCCGGCAGGCCGTGCATGTCGTGGCCGGGGTGTGAGGTCCAGGCGACGAAGGCGAGAAGGGCGGGCAGCACTCCCCCGGCGACCAGGCCGCCGGTGCGGGTGAGGTCGCCGGACCACAGGGTGTGGTCGCGGGAGACGGCGGAGGCGACGGCCTCGGAGACGTCGTCGAAGACGGCGGGCGGCAGCGAGGCGGAGAAGGGCCGCAGGGTGAGCAGCTCGCCGTCGAGGATGCGCTGGGCCGCGAAGGAGCGGGCGCTGTCGAGGACGGTGCCGTCGCGGCGGACGAGGTGGTAGCCGACGGGCGCCCCTTCGGCGGGGCTCTGCCGGGAGAGCCTGAGGATCTCCGGGTAGAGGTCGGCGACCGGGATGTCGTCGGGCAGCGCCACGTCGATGCGGCTGTCGGGCGCGACGATGGTGACCCGGCAGAAGCCGAGTCCGGAGGCGGCGCCCGTTCCGGACGGGCCCGCGGGTCCGGGACCGGCCTGTCCGGTGGCCGGCGCGGAGGCCGTGGTGCTCACCTTCTGCTCCCCCTCGGTGGTGGTGTGCTGTGGTGGTCTGCGGTGGCGGGTGCGCGTGACGGATTCGTGTGGCGGGTGCGGCGGTCCGGTGACCGCGGGTGGCGCATGGGCGTCCCCGCGGCGGCCGAACGTCCTTGTTGTCCGGTGTCGTTCACGTGTGTCCGCGCCAACCTGCGGCCCTGGCCGTCCGGTCGGGGCGAACATCCGGCACCATACCGCTCACCGGTGCTGCGTGGACTCAGTAGGATCACGCCGCGGCCCGCATACCCGGACCACGGGGAGCCCTGGACAACGGCAGGGCCCGGCAAGGGGATTGGTGACCAGTGAGCCACATCGTCGTGAAGCGTCCGCCGAGGGCGCTGCCGTCCGAGGTGCCCACGGAAGAGATCGTGCTGCAACCACCGCCGGAGTTGCCGCGCGGGCATCAGGAGAGCGTGCTGATGCAGTTGCTGCCGACGCTCGGCATGGGCGGTTCGGTGGTGTTCTTCTTCATGAGCGACAAGCCGTTCATGAAGATCATGGGCATGGTGATGATCGCCTCCACGATCGCCATGTCGGTGGCGATGGTGGTGCGGTTCCGGCGGGGCAACCAGGGGCAGCTGGCCGATCTGCGGCGTGACTACCTGGGTTATCTGACGATGACCCGGCAGCGCGCTGTGGACACCGCGAACGCGCAGCGGGACGCCCAGTACTACCTGCACCCCTCCCCCGAGCAGCTGTGGGCGCTGGTCGCCGAGGGCAGCCGGGTGTGGGAGCGGCGGCCCGGCGACGAGGACTTCGCGCAGGTGCGGATCGGCCTGGGCCCGCAGCAGCTGGCGTCGCCGCTGATCGCTCCGCAGACCGGGCCGGTGGACCAGTTGGAGCCGTTGACCGCGGGCGCGATGCAGCGGTTCGTGGCGGTGCACTCGACGCTGGAGGACCTGCCGATGGCGGTGTCCCTGCGGGCGTTCCACCGGGTGACGGTGAGCGGCGAGCAGGAGTCGGTGCGCGCCCTGGTGCGGGCCATGACGGGGGCGCTGACCTCGCTGCACTCCCCGGAGGACATGGTCCTGGCGGTGGCCGCGGGCCAGGGCGCGCTGGAGCACTGGGAGTGGGCGAAGTGGCTGCCGCATGCCCAGGCTCCCGGCGCTCCGGACGGGGCGGGTTCGCGTCGGCTGATCTCCGGGGATCCCCGGGTGCTGGAGGACCTGCTGTCGGGCAGCCTGTCGGGCCGGCCCCGGTTCCATCCGGCGGCTCCTCCGCTGCCGGAGACGCCGCATCTGGTGCTGGTGCTGGACGGGGTGTCGCTGCCGCACGACTCGGTGCTGGCGAGCCCGGAGGGTCTGCAGGGCGTCACGCTGATCGAGGTGGTGCCGGGCGAGCAGGTGGGCGCTCCGGGCGACCTGGCGATGTCGGTGCACCCGTCGTCGCTGCGGCTGGAGTCGGCGCACGGCGCGGTGTACGAGGGGACGCCGGACACCATGTCGTACGCGTCGGCCGAGGCGCTGGCGCGGCAGCTGGCTCCGCTGCGGATGGCGTCGGGCGGTGACGACGACGAACCGCTGCTGGCGAACCTGGAGTTCACCGACCTGCTGAACCTGGGCGACGCCGCCTCGGTGGACCCGAAGCGGACCTGGCGGCCGCGGGCGCTGGCGGAGCGGCTGCGGGTGCCGATCGGCGTCGGCGAGGACGGCCGTCCGGTGATGCTGGACCTGAAGGAGGCCGCGCAGGAGGGCATGGGCCCGCACGGCCTGTGCGTGGGCGCGACCGGTTCCGGCAAGTCGGAGCTGCTGCGCACCCTGGTGCTGGGCCTGGCGGTCACGCACTCGTCGGAGACGCTGAACTTCGTGCTCGCCGACTTCAAGGGCGGCGCGACCTTCGCCGGCATGGCGCGGATGCCGCACGTGGCGGCGGTGATCACCAACCTGGCGGACGACCTGACGCTGGTGGACCGGATGGGCGACTCCATCCGCGGTGAGCTCAACCGCCGGCAGGAGATGCTGCGCGACGCGGGCAACTACGCCAACATCCACGACTACGAGAAGGCCCGCGCGGCGGGCGCCCCGCTGCAGCCGATCCCCTCGCTGGTGCTGGTCATCGACGAGTTCAGCGAACTGCTCAGCGCGAAGCCGGACTTCATCGAGATGTTCGTGCAGATCGGCCGCATCGGCCGATCGCTCGGCGTGCATCTGCTGCTGGCCTCGCAGCGTCTGGAGGAGGGACGGCTGCGCGGTCTGGAGACCTATCTGTCGTACCGGATCGGTCTGCGGACGTTCTCCGCGGCGGAGTCGCGGGCGGCGCTGGGCGTTCCGGACGCCTACGAGCTGCCGAACGTGCCGGGTTCCGGCTTCCTGAAGTTCGGCACCGACGAGATGGTGCGGTTCAAGGCGGCCTACGTCTCCGGCGTCCACCGTTCGGGGGCGCAGCAGGCGGCGCTGGCCGGCGGGCCGCTGCCGGTGGACCGGCGGCCGGTGCTGTTCACGGCGGCCGAGGTGCCGGTGCGCTACGCGCAGGTGCCGCGGCAGCGGACCGAGTCCGAGAGCGCGGCCGGCGACGACGCGCTGGCGGACACGGTGCTGGACGTGATCGTGAAGCGGCTGGAGGCGCAGGGGCCGGCGGCGCACCAGGTGTGGCTGCCGCCGCTGGACAGTCCGCCGTCGCTGGACGGTCTGCTGCCGGGCCTGACGGCCGTGCAGGGCCGTGGCCTCACCCAGCCCGGTTACGAGGGCGCGGGGCGTCTGGTGGTGCCGGTGGGCATCGTCGACAAGCCGTACGAGCAGCGGCGTGATCCGCTGTGGGTGGACTTCTCGGGCGCGGCCGGTCACATGCAGATCCTGGGCGGTCCGCAGTCCGGCAAGTCGACGCTGCTGCGCGCTCTGGTGTCGTCGTTCGCGCTGACCCACACCCCGCAGGAGGTGCAGTTCTACGGGCTGGACTTCGGTGGCGGCGGCATGGTGTCGATCGAGGGGCTGCCCCATGTGGGCGGCGTCGCCTCGCGGCTGGACCCGGAGCGGGTGCGGCGCACGGTGGCCGAGGTGTACGGCGTTCTGAACCGGCGTGAGGAGTACTTCCGGGCGGCGGGCATCCCGTCGATCGCGGAGTTCCGCCAGCGGCGGGCGCGCGGCACCATCTCGATGACGGACCAGCCGTGGGGCGACGTCTTCCTGCTGATCGACGGCTGGGGCAACTTCAAGGGCGAGTACGAGGCGCTGGAGCCGATCGTGCTGGAGATCGCGGCGCGCGGTCTGGGCTACGGCGTCCACCTGGTGCTCACCGCCTCGCGGTCGATGGAGGTCCGCTCGAACCTCAAGGACCAGCTGATGAACCGCCTCGAGCTGCGGCTCGGCGATCCGATGGACTCGGAGTTCGACCGCAAGGTGGCGGCGAACGTGCCGTCGGGCGTCCCGGGCCGCGGTCAGTCGCCGCAGAAGCTGCACTTCATGGCGGCGGTGCCGCGCATCGACGGTCTGACCTCGGACTCGGACCTGGCGGACGCCACGGCGGCGCTGGCCTCCGAGGTGACCCGGCACTGGACGGCGCCGGGAGCGCCCAAGGTGCGGCTGCTGCCGCGGCAGCTGCCGCTGGCGGAGCTGCCGGCCGGCGACCGCTTCCCGGAGCGGGGCGTGGCGTTCGGGCTGGACGAGAACACGCTGGAGCCGGTGTTCCTCGACTTCGACCAGGACCCGTTCTTCCTGGTGTTCGGCGAGAGCGAGTCCGGCAAGTCGAACCTGCTGCGGCTGCTGATCAAGCAGCTCACGCAGCGCTACCCGGGCGACGCGTGCAAGCTGTTCGTGGTCGACAACCGGCGTTCGCTGCTGGACGTGACGCCGGACTCGCATCTGGCCGAGTACATCCCGATGTCCAACACGATGGACCACCACATGGCGGCGCTGGCGGACCTGATGCGGCGCCGTGCGCCCACCGCCGACGTCACCGCGCAGCAGCTGCGGGACCGCAGCTGGTGGAGCGGGCCGAACGTGTTCGTGGTCGTCGACGACTACGACCTGGTGTCGACCTCGCAGGGCAACCCGCTGGCCGGGCTGACCGAGCACCTGCCGTTCGCGCGCGACGTGGGCGTGCGGTTCATCATCGCCCGCTCCACCGCGGGCGCCGGGCGGGCGGGCTACGAAGCGTTCATCCAGCGGATCAAGGAGCTGGGCGCCCAGGGCCTGGTGCTGGCGGGCGACCCCGGCGAGGGCGACCTGCTCGGCGGGGTGCGGCCCCGGCCGATGCCGGCGGGGCGGGGCGTCTTCGTCTCGCGCCGGCGCGGCAAGCCGCTGGTCCAGACGGGACTCGTGCCGGAGGGGATGTACTGATGGGCGGCCTGATGGTGTTCGGGCTCCTCGTCGCGCTGATACCCGGCGTGCTGGGGCTCCTCGACCAGAAGAAGATGTGGTGGCGCTTCCAGGCGAAGAACTACGCCCACCCGGAGCACAACGAGCCTTCGGAAGGGGCATACCGACGGCAGCGGGTCGCGCTGATCTGCTGCTCGCTGGGATTCGTGGCGCTGATCGTCTGGCTGTGGGCGACGGCGCCGTCACCGAGCTGAAGTGGGGGAGATCATGGCATGGGACGAGTGGGAGCAGCTGAAGTCCGACGCGGCGGAACGCGCCTCGGGCAACATGCAGCTGAACCGGTTGCCGGACGACATGGGCGGCGGCTCCGGCCGGCCGCCGTCGTCCGCGGGTGACCTGGAGGTCCACCAGAAGGACCTGGTCGCGATCGGCAAGGAGGCGCACACCCTCTACGACCAACTGTGGGACAAGGCCCGCCTCAAGGAGGCCGTCGACGGCGCCGCCGGCGACCTCACCGGCCAGGGCTTCGCGCTGGGCGCCGGGCTGAGCCACGTGTCGCTGAGGTGGAGCACGCAGCTGAACTCGCTGCTCGACGCCTGTGCGCACATCAGCAACCACATGCAGGTGACGCGCACGATCCACGCCAACGACGAGGACTACATCCTGCGTCAGATGAGCAGCATCACCGCCTTGGACGCGGGCTTCGACGAGCGGGTCGGTGACCCCGGGAAGCCGAACCCGGCCTACGGCGACAAGAGCGACAAGAACTGACAGGGGGAGGCCGACGATGGACCTCAGTGCGCTCCGATTCGCCAATTTCGCTCAGCTCGACGCAGCCGTCGAGGAGTGGGGGTTGGTTGCCAAGAACCTCGAGACCCTGGCCAAGGACGCCCAGGACGGCTTGCGTGCCTCGGCGAACAAGGCCAACTGGTCCGGCGAGAACAGCCAGGTGACCAAGGAGTTCATCGGCAAGACGGCCGGGGAGTTCCAGGACGCCCACACCCAGGCCACCACGATCCACAACATCCTCAAGGACACCACTGGTGAACTGAAGTCCCTCAAGCAGCAGTTGACGGACGCGATCGAACGCGGTCTGAAGAAGAACCTGACCGTCATGGACACCGGCAACGGCGGCTTCACCGTGACGATGAACGTCCACCCCGACCGTGCCGCCAAGGGTCACACCCCACCCGAGCACGACGCGAGCGACGTCACCGCCCTGCGGGACGAGGTGCAGGGGATACTCACCAAGGCCACCGAGAGCGACGAGAGCGCCCGCAAGGTCCTCACCGCGATAGCCGACCAGAGCCGTCTGGGCTTCTCCGACGCCAAGTACTCCGACCGCGACAGCGCTGCGGACGCGGTGCGGGACGCCGAGGAACTGGCCAAGCTGGCCAAGCAGAAGCCCGAGGACATCTCCCCCGAGGAGTTCGACCGCCTCAACGCGGGCCTCAAGGAGCACGCCGGCGACCCGCTGTTCGCCGAGACCTTCGCGACGACTCTCGGTCCGAAGGGGGTGCTGGACTTCTGGACCGGCATCAACGATCGGCTCGGCACCGGGGAGCACCTGTTCCGCGCGCGGGAGGATCAGTTCGACGACCTCCAGAAGAACCTCAGTCTGACCCTGGCCGCCGCCACGCAGAGCGACTCCCCGGCGATGGCCGACTGGCAGACCAAGATGATCGCGCTGGGCGACAAGCCGGTGCGGGAGGGCTACAGCCCGCTCGGCTTCCAGGTGATGAGCAACCTGATGCGCGCAGGCGACTTCGACGACAGCTTCCTCACCCGCTACGGCACCGCACTGATGGAGACCGAGCGCAGCCGGTCCTACAACGGGGACTACGCGGAGCAGGCGTGGGGAGGCCGCATCCATTGGGACCCCTGGCTCAACCACATGGGCGAGGACAGCGGCGACGATCCGGTCACCGGGTACCTCAAGGCGCTGTCGAACAGCCCGGACGCGGCCACGAGCTTCTTCAACCAGGAGTTCATCGCCAAGGACGCGGAGAACAACCCGTTCGAGCGGGACACCGACGGCAACGGCAAGAAGGGCGCCGTCGGCCTCACCAACTTCCAGTACCTCTTCGAGGAGCGGGACTGGCCGCCGGAGTACGGACCGGAGGACGACAAGGTCCACATCGGCAAGAACTACCTCGGCCTCGCGCTCGAGGCGGCGACGACCGGACATCCGGCGGGCGAGATGCCGACACTGGACACGCCCGCCCACAACGCGGAGCAGGCCAGGCTGTTCGAGGCGATCACCGCTTCGGTGTCGGAGGACGCGGGACGGCTCACCGACCGCGGCTACATGTCCGACAGCATCGGCCAGATCACCTCGGAGTACCTGCCCGACATCAACCGTGCGCTGACCGACGACTCCGACGGGGACACGGACCGCCTGTATCCGGTCTCCGGGACCGCGGCGGAGGTGACCCATCGTGACGCGACGCGGCTGATGTTCACCCTCGGCCAGAACCCGGAGGCCTACGCGGCGGTCGAGGTCGGCCAGAAGACCTACATGGGTAACTTGATGGAGTATCACCTGAACCCCGACCTGCCGGAGGCGCTGCGCTACTCGGAGGACCCGCAGTTCGTGGTCGAGCAGATCGGCAAGGGCTCCGGCGAGGTGTCCGGGACGCTGGCCCAGGGCCGGGCCGAGGAGGTCGCGGGCGAGGCCGAGGAGAAGGACAAGGCCTACGAGCAGTCCGTCGCCCAGCGCAAGAACGTGATCTCGGGTGTCGTCGGCACGGCGGCCGGGGTCGGTGTCTCGTTCATCGCTTCCCCCGTGGCGGGCGCCGCGGTCAGCGGCGTGGTGGGCGGGGCGACAAGTGTGATCCTCGAGGGGGTCTTCGCCGACGCCGAGGGCAAGGCCAAGGAGGAGGCCGGCCCGGTGATGGGTGAGCTCTGGGAGAGCGGCAAGGACAGCAACGCCAAGTACACGGAACTGGCGGCCGAGACGGCGGCGAAGAACTACCACCTGGACTTGCCGGACGTCGGCGAGTGGGCCCGCGACGGGGCCCGGGAGGGGTTCACCGACTCCGGTGTGAACGTCGGCGCTACGGCGGCGGACCTGAAGACGGACATCTGAGTCCCCGCCCAGGTCGTCTCCGGCCCCCTTCCGTCATCTCCCCCCTGCAAGGAGCACCGTCATGAAGTCGTCCGCCCGGACCCGGACCGTCGCCCGCACCTGCGCCGTGATCGGCGCCTCCGTCGTCATGGCCGTCGGCCTGACAGGCTGCGGAGGCGGGGAGCGGGAGTACGCCGTGCCGAAGAGCCTTTGCGGGGTCGAGGTACCCGCCGACGAGCTGGCGCCCTTCCTGCCCGCCGGCAAGAAGATCGAGGTCAAGGAACGGGACGCGACGGACGAGCTGAGCTGGAAGACGGGCTGCATGGTGTTCGTGGACGGGAAGGACGTCCTGGCCACGACGGTGGAGTGGAACGAGCCGGACACCCGCACGGGCGACTTCGCCGGAGGTGTCACTCTGAAGCATCCGGACCACAGCACCGGCGACGGCCACTTCCTGTGGTCCGACCGAGAGGGCTTCGGACGGACCGGGTGTACCGCCCCCGACGACGGTGACCGGCTGTTCACCGCTGTACGCGCCTACGGTTCCGAGCACCGTGACGCCGACGCCATGAAGCGCATCATCGACGCCTTCACCAAGGCTGTCGAGAAGTCGGACGCCTGCGAGTCGGGCGGGGAACTCTGAGCGGCCGGCATCGCCCGGACGACAAGGAACCGGGGCGGGGCGCCCTCCGTGCGCGTCCCGCCCCGGTTCCTGTGTCGCGGCTCGGCCTGTGGAGCAGCCGTAGCCGGTGGATCAGCCGTGGAAGTAGCTGGCCGCCTTCAGGTCGCCACCGCGGTAGTCACCGCCGGCCTGGGAGACCTTCTGACCGATCTGCGTCAGGGCCGTGTGGATGGCGTTGGCGTGCTTGTCCCACTCCACCATGACCTCCTGGAAGGCGGTCGCGGCCTCGCCCTCCCAGCCGGTCGCCGCCTGGGCGATCGCGGACTTCAGCGCGCCGAGGTCCTGCTCCAGCTTCTGCGCCTGGGTGCCCAGCTCGGTGGTCAGGGCGTCGAGCCCGCCGTACTTGACGGCAAGTTCATCTTGGTTCATCGACATGGTTCCCTCGTCTCATGCTCGTCGTGGGTGCTCGCTGTGCGGGGGTGCCCGCCGGCGTGCGGTCAGTAGCTGTTGATCGCGGAGGTCTTGCCGCCGTACTGCACGTCGATGGAGTCGATCGTGCCCCGCACCTCGTCCTCGAGGTTGTCCTTGTCCTTGCGGGTCATGTTGATGTTGTCGAGGAACTTCACGAGCAGCTGGCCGATGTCGCGCATGTGCTCGTTGATCTCGACCTGCTTCCGGTTGAAGGCCGCGGCGCCGATGCCCCGCCAGTGGCCCTCGAGCTGGTCGATGGTGCCCTGCAGCCGGGTCATCTGACCCTTGATCGACTCGAAGCGGTCGACGATGTTCTTCTGGAGGGCTTCGACCTCACTGTCCCGGAGAAGCTGTCCATCTGAAGCCATGGCCTGTGATCCCTTTCGTCAGCGGTCTTGATGTGCCGGTCGGTCTGTTGGTCGGAGTGGTCCGGTGCGGAGCGGATGCCGTGATCAGCTCAGACGGTGCGCCGTTTCCGCATGACGACGAAGGCGACGACGCCGCCGATCACCACCACGGCGGCGGCCGCGCCGGCGATCGGCCACAGGGCACCGCTGTCGCCGTCCTGCGCGGCGGCGGTGTCCGTGTCCGTCGCCCCGGCTTCCTCGCCCTTGCCGCCGGGGGCGGGCTCGGCGCCGTCCGCGGGGGTCTTGGAGGAGGCGTCGGCGGGGGTGGTGGGGGTGGGTGACGGGATGGGCTGGAAGGCTGAGTCCCCGCCGAACTGGGCCTCATGCTGCTTCAGCAGGGGATCGAGGTCAGGGGGTCCAGGGTTGAAGGCCGGGTCTGCCAGCACCAGACGGGGACGGACCAGGCCGTGCCCGAGGTAGACGCTCGTCTCGTCCCGCGGCCAATCCCGGCTGGCGGTTTCGATCAAAGCGTTCAGCACCTGGTTGTTGGTCCAGTCGGGGTGGGCGGACCAGATCAGCGCCGCGGATGCGGACGCGACAGCGGTCGCCGAACTGGTGCCTTGCACGGAGCAGTACCGCTGGAAAGTGGCATCGCACCAACCCGGGAGAGCGAGGCCCGGTGCCGCGATGTCCACTCTCACGCCGTGCTCGGAGAACTTGCCCGCAGTGCCGCTCTTGTCAGCGGCAGCCACTCCCACGACATAGGGGTAGCCGGCGGGGAAATCGACGTTCTCACCATCCCGGTTCTTCTCGCCTGCTGCATTCCCGACCGCCGCAAACAGCAGCTTCCCCTTGGAGTAGGCGTACCTCACTGCCGCAGCATCGTCACCAAAGATGAAAGTCCCGCCGAACGACATGTTGATGATTTTTGCGTCACTGTCGGCCGCTGCCCTGACTGCCTCGCTGAAGGTGGGAGCCTTCTTTCCCTCGGTCTTGTTCTTGAATTGCTCCAAGTCAAGGCGGATGGGCAGAATCTCAGCTCCTGGCGCCAGCCCTTTCAGGCCACCGCCGGCACCGGTACCGGCAATGGTCTCGGCCATGGTCGTGCCGTGTCCGTCGTAGTCAACCGTCGCCTTGTAACCGACCGAGGCAGGTACACCGTCCTCGACGAGTTGGCCCTTGAGAGACGGAGTGTCAGGGTTCACACCCGTGTCGAGGACAGCGACAGTCACACCCTCACCGGTACTGGTCTTCCACATCTGCTCGGCCTGCATGGCCTCGAGATGCCAGGCATCCGGAGCCTCGGCCGCCGAAGCAGCCGGGACGGTACCCAGGGACACCATAGTCAGCGCGCCCAGGGTCGCCCCGATCGTGCACAGTCGTCCGCGAATGCCTCCGCTCCCCGCAGCTCTTCGCCCACCGAATCTGCTGATGCCCGACCCCATGTCTTTGCCTGCCCTCGCTCTGCTCCGTCAGCCGCCGGTGGGCGGCGTCTCACGCCGGTCACCATCGGTCGATCGCTTCTTGTCGTGGTTGCGCCGGGAGGCGGTGCCGCTCGGCGCGCCAACCACTCCGCCGGGCGCGACGTTGGGGCGCTGCCCCGGCTGGCGTCCCGGCCTTACCGCGCCTGCGGTCGAGCCACCGGGGGCACCGACCACTCCTCGGCGCCCAGGCTGTTCACCCGATCCGCGGGCGAGGCCGTCGGAACCGCCGATCACCGTTCCACGAGGCACGCGGGTACCGTTGGGGCCGTTCGGTGTGGTGCCGGTGGGTCGTCCGCCCACCACCCCACCGGTGGCAGCCGCACCGCCCTGTACCAGACGTGAGCCCTGCCCACCAGTCGACGCGTTGTTCCGCGGGACTCCGCCGGCGACTCCGTGCGGGGCAGGCGTGGCACCGGTCACGCGGCCGGCTCCGCGCCCCCCGGTCTGACGGCTGGTGACTGGCTGGGTCTGGCCCGTCGGTCCCATCGCACTGCGAGGGCCAGAGCCGCCCGCACGTCCCGTAGCTGACGCCTGACCACCGGGACCCATCGGGCCCCGAGCACCCGCGCCCGCACGGCCCGTGCTCGCCTGCTGCCCCATCGGACCCATCGGACCGCGAGCACCAGCACGACCCGCTGCCGAAGCTTGACCACCCGGACCCATCGGACCTCGAGTACTGGTACCACCCGCGCGACCAGCGGCCGCCTGCTGCCCCATCGGCCCCATGGGACCGCGAGCACCAGCGCCGCCCCCACGACCCGTAGCCGAAGCCTGACCACCCGGGCCCATCGGCTGCATCGGGCTACGGCCGACTGCCTGGCCAGGCTTCGTACCGCCGCCACCGGTCACGCCACGTGGAGCCTGACCCTGGGCAGAAATCGGCATCTGACGGGGGCCGGACCCACCCGCCCGACCGACCGCGGTCACGGGACCACTTCCGCCAACCGGCGGAACAGGGGTACCGGTCGCCGCAGGAGCAGTTGCTGGAGACGTAGCGATGGGCTTGGAAGCCTCCTGCGGAGGGGCCACTGTGCCCACACTGTCGATCTGCATGGACGGGTCGACGCCCGGCTCCACGGCGGGAGCAACACCCGCGACGGCACCATCCACTCGGCCACCCGGGACAGCAGCATCGGCTACCCCTGTGCCCCTCGATGCGATGACCGGATCTCCCGCATAGCCAACCCGACCCGGCTGCCCTGGCTCTTCGCGCGCGCCGTAGTGCGGCGGCGGCACCGCCACATTAGGCATCGGATCGAACGTCGGCGGCTCCTGTCCCGCCAGGGCCTCCTCCGACACCGCGTAGAACGACGACAGGCGGATCATCTGGTTGATCGCCTCCTGCCGATGCTGCTCCGCCTTGACCGCGGCGGCGTACTCCTCGTTGCTGTCCACACGCGCGGGCGAGGGGATGTCCGAGACCGACTTCGGATCTACGCGGGTGTCACGCGGCGGCATCGACTTGCGGACAGAGGCGAGACCGGAGCCGGCCAGGGTGATCTGCTGGCCCACCGTGTCCGAATAGGTCGCCAGCGCCTTGGCCTTGGTAACGAGGTTGGTGCTCCAGGTCTCGAACGCTTCGGCCGACTCGCCTTCCCAGTCGACCTTGGCGATGTCGACCCGAAGCTGTTCCGCCGCCTCATCGATGGCCGTGCTCGCCTTGAGCAGCGCGGAGCCGACCTCCTCGACCTGCTCGGGGTTGGCGGGCTCCACCATGTCGATCATGTCGTTGAGGCGGTGACCCTCGAAGTTCGTCCGGCCGAAGAACCGCCCGCCACCACCGGGCAGGATGGCGCCGAAGACACGCTCCAGCGTGTTGACCAGGTCGATGACTTGGGCGTTCCCCTGCACCTCTTCGAGGTCGTCCTTGATCTGCTCGTCGTAGTACTTGTCGTCGTGGCCGCCGTGTCCGCCCATCAGAAGCCACCCTTCGCACGGTTCTTGGTGTTCGTGGCGAGGTCGTGCTCACGCTCCTGCTCGCGGTCCAGGTCCATCCGGATGTCATGGAACCGCCGCCGCGCTTCTTCCTCGAGGTTGTCGAACCCGATGTCCGCGCCGTGCACGGCGATCTGGAGGGCCTCTATCTGCAGGCCGAGCGTCCTGGACAGCGTCGAGATGCGCGCATGCGCCTGGGCGTACTGGGCGTAGAGACCGACGGCCTCGCCGAAGGCGGAGCCGCCGGCGAGCGACTCGCGGGTCAGCGTCAGGCTCTCCACCTGACTGGCGTTGGCCGGTGACGCGTCCAAGGTGTCGAGGACCGCGTCGACCTTCTTCTTGAACGAGCTGAGCGCTTCGACTCCCCGCTTGAGGTAAGCGCCACCCGCGCCATCATCCAGCACGATCGTGTCATCTCCCCGTTGTTGTCGCCCGCTTCAGGGGCCTCCGCTGCCGACCCGTGATGCGTTCATGTCGCAACAAGACCACTGTAGTCACTTCGCGTGACTCTCCCAACTGCCTTCTGCAACGGCCTTGATACAGCTTGCGATCATGAACGGCGAGCCGAGGCCTCGCGCGGCAGCGGGCTTCTACGTCTACACCAAGAGGCTCAAGTCCGCCCAGCGGCCCCGATGTTCCGGCATACCCGGTCACCGTGATGTGCAACACCTGAGAGTGAAGGTGCAGTTCAGCACGTTGATCACCAAGGGGTCGGATTCGCGGGCGCGAGGCCCGGGGGCGCATGGATCGTCGGTCACGCTGCGATGACGACGACTCCGCCCACTGCTACCTTCCGTCACGAAGTCATCACGCAAAACGCACAGAAGTTGACGAAGGGGCACATAGGTGGCGGCGGAGGAGTCGGTGGAGGTCGGGTCCGTGCCAGGGACGCAGCCGGACCTGGTGGCGTCCCCGGTCAGGAAGAAGGCGGCGGCCCGGGCGCTGGAGGTGCACCTGGAGCCGGGGACCCGTGCGGCCGGCCGTACGGCGGAGTCCGGTACCGAGCGGGCGGTGAAGGCGCTGGCCGCCGCGGACGGGGACGGGTGGGCCAGCGGCAAGGCGCTGCGCGACGCGCACAGGACCTGGAACGAGCAGGTGACGAAGCTGATGAACCGCCTCGGCGCGGAGAAGACCGCGCTGCGCGGCACGGCGCGTCTGTACACCGGCACGGATCGTGCGATCGGGAACGGGCTGCGCCTGGTCTCGCCGCTCGACTCCTTCTAGGGAGGGCGGCTCACGGTGCCGACGTACCACGAGATCATGACCACCGAGCTTCTCTCCCTCATGACCGCTGCCGAGCAATGGGAGGCGATGGCCGGGGAGTTCGTCGCGCAGGAGGAGGACTACCTGCGCGAGGTGCACGCCGTCGCGGCGGGCTCCGGACAGCCCGGCCGGTGGACGGGAGTCGCGGCGGGGGCTGCCAGGTCGGGCTTCGACGTCACCCTGGCCGAGTACCGGGCGGCCCGCAAGGAGGCCTTGGCCGTGGCGTCGTTGCTTCAGGACGCGTACGCCCAGTTTGCGACGCTCCACAAGCGGCTGGATGCGGTCCGCACGGAGGCGCAGGCGGCCGGACTGCGGGTCTCCGAGCGGGGCGTCGTGTCGGTGGACGAGAGGACGGCCGAGCCACCGAAGCCCGGTGAGACGTGCGGGTCGGTCGACGGCTGGCAGCAGCGGATCGACGACGCGGTGAGGGCGGTCGACGACGCCGACCGGGGCGTCGCGATCGCCCTCCGCGCGGTGACGGGCGACGGACGGCCGAGCGACGGCACGGCGGGCGGCTTCAACGCCCACGCGGTGCACGACGTCGAGGTGTACGAGGCCCGCGCCGGCAGTGAGCTGGCGCAGCGCATGGCCAAGGGCGAGAAGCTGAGCCCGGCGGAGACCGACGAACTGCGGCGGCTGTTCCGGGACAACCAGCACGACCCGCGTTTCGCCCGGACCTTCCTCGGCGGACTGGGGGCGGAGGGAATGCTCGCCGTCGCGCGTCAGGCCAACGGCATGGCCCACCTACCCGGCGGCGGCGACGAGGCGCGCGGGATGGCGGAGGTCACCTCCGGGCTCTCCCGGGCACTCGCGACCGCGACCCGCGACACCGACTCGCCCTGGTATGAGCAGTGGCGGTCCGACATGCGCGAGGCCGGTCTCGAGCAGCACGGATCACGGTTCGCGGCGGAACGTCTGGCCGAGGAGCGCGGCTACCAGTCGCTGGTGAGCCTGATGGGGCAAGGCGGAGACTTCGGGTCCCAGTACCTCGCCGACCTGGGCGACGACCTGATCGACGCGGAGCGGAAGACGGCCGACCTGTGGCACATCAAGGGCCCGATCACCGGGAAGGACGGCTGGTTCGCCAACGACCCGCTGGACGGCGTGCTCGGGCTGATGAGCCGGGACCCGGAGGGAGCGGCCGCGTACCTGCGGGACGAGGACCGGATGAAGTACCTGACCGCCGACCGGAACTGGAACACCCTGGCCCTCGAGTCAGCGGGCGCGCCCCGCTTGGAGCACAGCGCGGACACGCGTGACGCGGACGCCCACGCGGGCTTCGCAGCGGCGCTGGAGGCGGCGGCCACCGGGATCCCGCCCGCGTCGCCGGGAGCCGGCTTCGTGGAGCACACGGCGGCGAACGACGAGGTGTTCCAGCGGTCGGTGCGGCACCTGGCCGGTATGGAGGACCGGTTCCCGGAGCCGCTGCGTGAGGCGATGGGGCGGATCATGGCCAACCACGGGGCGACGGTGCACCAGGTGGCGTCCGGGTTCGACATCGACGGCACCGTCTCGCAGCCGGACCTCTTCGAGGTCGCGAAGCAGGTGTCCCGGGACCCGCACGGCTACGCGGCGCTCAACGTGGGGCTGAACACCCCGATGGTGGAGGGCATCCACCGGCCGGACCAGACGTACCCGAAGGACTCGTTGGTCCAGGCGGCGCGGACCGTCGGGTTCATGGAGGAGGTCCGTGCGCAGGCGGTGCAGCTGGAGTCGAAGCCGCCGGAGCCGCCGGGGTGGGCGGCCGTCGCCAATGGCGTGGCCGCGCACGTTCCGGTGGTGGGCTCGGATCTGCAGGCCGGGCTGGCCGTGTTGACCGACAGCTGGGTGGAGGACGAGCAGACACGCTTCGAGAAGGGTCTCGGGCAGGACCGCCAGAGCGATTACCGAAGCCGTGGCGTACTCCTGCACGCCCTCGCTCAGGAGTGGTGGAAGGTGCACGGACGGGCCGGTGAACCTCTGCCGAACGAGTTGGAGACCCAGGTCTACATGACGGCCGACAGCGGAATGGCACACGGCCGCGGCATCACAGGAGCGCGGCGATAACCCATGACCTCTCGAGTGACGGCCGCCGCTTGCGGCCTCGCATTCCTGGCGGCCATCGGTGCCTGCGGCCCGGCGAAGGACACAGCGGTGCCACGGAAGCTCTGCGGCACACCGATCAGCGCGGATCGGCTGGCTCCCCTGCTCGGAGGGGGTGACACGGTGCGCGAGTGGACCAGCGGTAGCTTCCGGGAGCCCTCCTCAACCGCCTGGTGCGTGGTGTACGTCGGCAGGAAGGAGGTCCTGCAGCTCTACTTCTCCTCAGGCGGAGGAAAGCCCGACCTCATGGCTCTCGCCCGGAGCGGCCCCACCTTCGGCCTGTTCGATCCCCGGCCCGTCCACGGCATCGGCGAACGCGCCGTGCTCGCCAACGACGGGGCCATCGCCGTCACGTCCTGCCGCGACTCCGGGGGCGCCGACAGTTTCCTGCTGGCGCTGAAGATGACCGACAGCCCCATCACCCCCCGCCGTGAACGTCACGTCGAGCGGTTCATGCGGGCGTACATGCCGGCCACCGTCAAGTCGCTGCACTGCCTGGAGGAGTGACTCCTCCGCGTCGGCGGCGGGCGTCGCGGAGGGCGACGGCGGTGCCGGTGAGGGCGGCGACCGTGGCGGCGGCAGCGAGGGCGACGTAGGTGCCGAGGCGGGCGTCGCGGTCCTCGGGGGCTTCGCCGAGGGTGACGGGCGCGGGCCGCGGGGGCTCGGCGCCCGCCATGCCCTCGTCGGCGACCGGGGTGCCGCTGGGCCGCTTCTCGTCGTCGGTGAGGGCCCGCACCGGGTCCACCACGCCCCAGCCGACCCGGCGGTCGCGTCCCGCGACGGTCCGCTCCGCGGTCGCCTCGATCTGCGTGACGATCTCCTCCTGCTTCCAGTCGGGGTGCTTGGCGCGCAGCAGGGCTGCGACGCCCGCCACGTACGGGGCGGAGAAGCTGGTGCCGTTGTCGGCGCAGTGGCCCCCGCCGGGCATGGTGGAGACCATGTCCACGCCCGGTGCGGCGACGTCCACGAAGTCGCCGGACTGGGAGAAGGGCGCGCGTTCGTCGTTGCGGTCCGAGGCGGCCACCGCCAGAACGCCCTCGTAGGCGGCGGGGTAGGAGTTCTTGCTCCCGCCGCCCAGGCCCTCGTTGCCGGCCGAGGCGACGACGACGACGTCCGCGGCCAGCGCGCGGTCCACGGCCTGCTTGAGCTGCGGGGTGGAGTCGACGGGCGAGCCGGTGTCCTGGGAGATGTTGATGACCTTGGCCCCGGCCTCGCGGGCGTGGTCGATGGCCTTCACCATCTCGTCGACCTTGCCGTGGCCCTCCGCGTCGTTGTGCTTGATCGGGATGATCGTCGCCCCGGGGGCGAGGCCGACGAAGCCGGTCTTGTCCGAGGGACGGGCGGCGATGATCCCGGCCACCTTGGTGCCGTGGCCGACCTGGTCGTCGGTGCCCTTGAGGCTGCCTCGCTCGAGGGGCTCGCCGTCGGCCTCCTTGGGGAGGAAGTTCGCGCCCCGGCTCGCGTCGACCGCGTCGCGCAACTGGGGGTGCTTGATGTCGACCCCGGTGTCGATGACCGCGACGCGGACGCCCTTGCCGGTGGACTGCTCCCACAGCTCGTTCAGCAGCACCCGCTGCAACGCCCAGGGGCGGCCCGGGTAGTTCTCGGCCGGAATCGTGCACTGGCCGCCCTCGTCCGCGGCGGCCGGGGCCGCGCCGGTCAGGCAGACCGGGAGCGTGATCGCCGCCGCGGCGAGCACGGTGGCCGACCTGCGCACGGTGGCCGACGCGCGCACCCTGGCCGGCCTGCGCCTGGGGGTCACTGCATTGCCTCCCTCACGTTCGTCCCTCACGTCCGCGCACCTCACGTCCGCCCCTCGCGCCGGGCCCTCGCGTCCGTCCGTCACGAGCCCTGCGGCTGCCGGGCGTCGGCGGTGGACAGGCGGGGTCCGGTGGGCAGGTACGCGGACCACGGCGCCGGCACCGCCGCCGGCTTCACATCGGCGTAGCCGAGGAGTTTCTGCGCCTGCAGTTCGGTCTGCTGCTGCGCCTCGCGATCCTGGGCGGAGCGGCCGATCCCGGTGTCCTCGCCGGTGCTGTCCCCGTTGGACTGCAGGACGTACCGCAGGCCGGTGTCGGTGACCAGGAAGACCGGGCCGACGTCCGTGGCGCTGCCCTTGTACTGCTGGTACACCTGGCCCGAACCGGGGGTCACGTAGGCGCTGGTGGAGCCGGTGGCGAGCGGGGCGGGGAAGGCGGCCCCGGCCCAGGTCCGCAGCGTGGTCCGGCCGGACGCGCGGTCGACTCCGGTCAGCACGTTACAGACGGTGTCCCGGGCCTTGCCGACGCCGGAGGGGTCGTTGACCGCCGAGGGGGTGGCGTCGGGCCAGTTCCGGTCGTCGCCGAACGTGCCGCTGGGCTGGAGCGCGCCGGGGCTGACCTCGAGGGCGTTGCCGTCCTGGCCGACCGGTACCAGCTGGCTGCTGGCGAGCAGCAGGGTGGCGACGAAGTCGGAGACGGGCGAGACGCGTCCCGGCAGGACGACGTAGTGCTGGTCCCGGTCGCCGTCGCGCGCCTTGAGGACCATGCCGACCCGGTCGGCCTTCTGGTTCAGCTGACCGGGCGCGTTCGCGGGCTCCCCGGGCGTTCCCTCGATCTCGGGGAAGGCGAGCGGGTCGCCGTGGTGCAGCGTGTCCAGCCAGCCGCGGGTGACGCTCTGCGGGCGGCGGTCCGATCCGACGACGGCGCGCAGGAGGTTGGAGAGCTCGGTCTCCTCCTTCTCCAGTTCGTCGACGCGGTACGCGGTGCCGGTGGCGTCGACGACGTAGCGGGCCTTGTCCGGCCCCTGCTCCTGCACGTAGAGGAGCTGGCCGCCGCCGAGCTTCTGCGGGCCCTCGATCTTTCCCCAGTCGCGCTGGGCGAGGACGAACGCGGCCTTCTGGACCGCGTCGCCCTGTCCCGCGCGTTCGCAGACCGCCCAGCGCTTCTCGGCCGCGGCCTCGGTGTCGTCGGGGAGCCGGTCGGGGGCGTAGGGGATGCCGACGGTGACGCCGTGCTGGATCTTGGTGTCCAGGATCTTCTCGTCGACCGTGATCACCGCGCCCTTGCCGTCCTTGAGCAGCAGCTTGGCGGAGGCCATGTTGAGCACGGGGTGCAGGTACTTCTTGCCGTGCGTCTCGAGGACGACGTAGCGGGTGGTCGACTTGTCGGCGACGATCACCTTCTCGTAGGCCGCGTCCCAGCCCTTCGGCGCGGTGGGCTTGAACATGCCCCAGGCGCCGAACACGGCCATCACGACGACGCCGGTGATGATTCCCGGCAGGATGCCGCGCAGCGGTCGCGGGGCGCTCTCCTCCGAGCCGCCGCCGGCGGAGTGGGTGAAGGACGCGAGCATGCGGCGCTTCGCGAACGTGTAGGCGTTGAGCTGGTCTCTCCGGGATGCCATCGGTGCCCTGCTTCTCCCCGTGTTCCGCCGCGTTGTCGGACGGCCCCCTACTATGCCTGGTACGCGAGAGGCCTGGTACCCGAGGGGCCTGGTGGAGCGGGTAGGGTACCGAAGCCTTCAAGGTACCTATGCGGCAACGGATTTGCGGAACCGGCCGGTCGAATCGGTTCGGCCGGGCGGACGACGGCGAGCACTGCGGGGGTGTGGGTGATGGCTTCCGGGACGCGAACGCGGTCCCGTGACCGGTCACGGACGGCGCGGGGCTCCTCGGCGACGCCTCCCCCGGCGGCGGGAGCCCCGGCGGCTGCGGCCCGTCCGGCGGCCGCGTCGGGTGCCGTGCAGCTCAGGTCACGTGCGGGGCGCGGCAGTTCACAGGGTCTGCGCCGAGCGGTGCTGGTCGAGCTGGCCGCTGCCGCGCTGGTGGTCGGCTGGCTGATCGGCATGGTGGCGCTGGTGGCCGCCGGGGTGGTCGCGGCCCTGCTGCTGGTGCTCGCGGTGGTCCGACGGCGTGGTCGCTCGCTGCCCGAATGGTTCGCCACGGCACGGGCGTTGCGTACCCGGCAGAAGCGTGCGGCGGCCATGGAGGTGCCGCCGGGCACCGAGCCGGGCCTGGCCCCGGCGGTGGAGTGCGAGCCGGCGCTGCGCACCTACGTCCACGGCGGACGGGACCGCCGTCCGGTGGGCCTGGTCGGCGACGGCACCTTCCTGACCGCTGTGCTCCAGGTGGAGGCGGACGCCACCGCCCTGCGCGCCGAGCGCAGCCGGCGGCCGCTGCCGCTGGCGCTGGTCGGGGACGCGCTGGAGGTCGACGACATCCGGCTGGAGTCCGCGCAGATCGTGCTGCACACCCAGCCCGCTCCCGCGCTGCATCTGCCGCAGCAGTCCGTGGCGGTGACCAACTACGCACCGCTGCAGGCGAGTACGGGCGCTCCCGCGGTCCGGATCACCTGGATCGCGCTGAAGCTGGACCCGGAGCTGTGTCCGGAGGCGGTGGCCGCGCGCGGCGGCGGCGCCACCGGAGCGCAGAAGTGCGTGGTGCGGGCCGCCGACCATCTGGCCAGCCGGCTGACCGGCGCGGGTTTCCGGGTGAACATCCTGGACGAGGAGGAGCTGGTCGCGGCGATAGCGACGTCGGCGTGCGCCAATCCGCTGGTCACCGCGGAGGCGGGCCGTACGGAGGCGCGCGAGCGCCGCACCGAGGAGTCGACGCGCAACTGGCGCTGCGACAACCGCCGTCACACCGCGTACTGGGTGCGCCGCTGGCCCTCGCTGGGCGGCCGCGGCACCACCCTGCCGCAGCTACTGGCCCAGCTCACCGCCGTCCCGGCGCTGGCCACCACGTTCAGCCTGACCCTGGCCCGCCCCGACGGTCACGGGCAGGCGGTGGCGCTGACCGGCCACCTGCGGGTGACCGGGCGCAGCGCCGACGAACTCACCGCCGCGAGGCGGGCGTTGCAGGACTCCGCGCGGCGCAACGGCGTGGCGCTGGCCCGGCTCGACCGGGAGCAGCTGCCCGGCGTGCTCGCCACTCTGCCCCTGGGAGGCGCCCGATGATCACGCGCGGTTCGGGCCTGCTGGGGCCCCGGCACGGACGGCACAGCGTTCCCCTGGAGCAGCTGGAGTCGCTGACCCTGCCGATCGGTGACGACGGCGTGGTGATCGGCGTGGACGCCGAGGGCCAGCCGGCGGTGCTCGGCCTCAACCGGCCCACGCCGTACGACATCGTGCTGATCGGCAGCCTGTGGACGGCCCAGGTGCTGGCGCTGCGGGCCGCCGCGACGGGTGCGCGGGTGGCCGTGGAGACCGGTCGTCCGCAGGCCTGGATGCAGATGGTGCACGCCATGGGCGGCGGGCAGAACGGCCTGTCGGTCTACGACGTGGGCCGGGTGCCTCCGCAGGGCGCCTCGGCCGGCAACCCGGTGCTGGTGGTGCGCGACTGCGGCATGCGGCCGCCGCGCGGACGCGTGGTGGCGGGTCCGTGGCAGGCCGTCCTCACGCTGCTGCCGTACCTGTCACCCGTCGCGCCGCGGCTGATGCGGCAGGCGCGCCTGGTCGGCGTGCAGCGGCTCTCGCCGGACGAAGCGGCCGAGACGGGACGGGCGTTGGCGTTGCCGCGGGGTGACGTGGATTCGCTGCCGACGCTGGCCGACGGTGTCACCCTGTGGTGTGCGGACCGTGACCGCCAGTACGTGATGACCCAACCCACCGACGCCGAGGTCGGGTTGCTGGGTACCCCCCGGCGCATGGACTGACGCCGTCCGGGTCGGCGTCCCGCGTCTGCGCGGACCCTCCCCGCTTTCCACCGGTCGACGGCCCTGCCGCTTCGGTGACCGGCGTGATTAGGGTGGGATCCTGCGTTCGACCAACCAGGAGGAATTGTGAACAGCGATCGGGACGGTATCCACGGGGGTTGGACCACACCGGGCGATGACCAGTCCGACGCGGAGTCCGCCGTCGAGACGACGGGCGAGTTCACCATCGACTACGACACCCCTGCCTGGTACCGGGAGAACGCGGGTCAGGCGGCCAACCCCGGTCCCGCTGCCGGTGGTTCCTCGGACGAGGACGCGTCCGAGGGCGCCGGCCTGCCGTTCGGCGGCGGCAGCCTGGAGAGCGGCGCGACGATGCGGATCTCGGCGTCGGCGCTGCGGCAGGAGATCGCGGAGCGGGCCGCCGCGGCAGTCGAGTCCGTCTCGTCCGGCCCCGGTCCCGGCGGCGAGCCCTCAGGGGCGGGTTCGGAGGCCGGTGCTGACGGTGCGGCGGAGGGCGATGCGGCTGCCGGCGACGACGCGTTCGTCACGGGCGGCCCGGTCGAGGCCGGTTCCCAGGGTTCTGCCGGTGCGGGTGACCCGGTCGGCGCCGATGCGGGCGCCGGGTCCGGGGAGAGTGGCGGCCAGGGGGCGGTGGAGGCCCTGCGGGTCGTGGGCGCCGAGGGCGAGCCGGCCGGAGCCGCGGACGTGACGTCGGCCGCGTCGCAGGCCACGGCCGCACCGGGTCACTTCGGCGCCCCGGTGGAGACACCCGACGCCGAGGGTGAGGGTGCGGACCAGGGCGCGGGCGCGGAGGCGTCCGCCGGTCCGTCCGGTGAGGTCGGGGAGGACGGGGCCGGGACGGCGTCGGAACCGGCCGGTGACGCCTCGGTGGAGCATGCCGAGGCCGGGCGGGAGACGGCGCCGGAGTCAGCGGCCGCCGCCGAGCCGCAGGGTGCTCCGGAGGTCGCACGGCCGGAGGAGGGTGGCGAGGGCGGCCTTGCCGCGGCGGCGCCCGGACAGCCCGCCGCGCCCCAGGGATGGGCCCCGCAGGTTCCTTCGCAGGAGGTTCCGCTCCAGCAGCCGCCGCAGCCTCAGCCGGCGCAGCCCCAGCAGCAGCCGGGCGCGCTCCCGCCGCTGCCGCCGCAGTACCAGCCGGCCGCGCCGCAGGCTGCCGGGCAGTGGCCCGTACAGCCGCCGCAGGCGCCGGTCCAGCCGCCCGCGCCGCCGCAGACCCCGTTCCCGCCGCAGGCCCCGCAGACGCCCGCGCCCTGGGGCGGCCAGCCGCAGGGCGCGCCGGCGCCGCAGGCGGCCCAGCAGGCGCCGTCGCAGCCGGTGCCGGGTGCTCCGGGTGTGCCCGGAGTTCCCGGGGTGCCTCCGCAGGCGCAGCCTCCCGCCGAGCAGCAGCCCGGGCAGGGGTACGGGTTCCCGCTCCCCCAGCCGCAGGCCGGACAGCACCAGCCGCCGCAGGGGTACGGCTTCCCACAGCAGCCTCCGGCCCAGCAGCAGCCGGTGCAGCAGCCCCCGGCCCAGCAGCAGCCGGTTCAGCCGCCGCACGGCTACGGTGTGCCCGCCGCGCCTCCGGTACCGCAGCCCGGGCAGCCGCCGCAGCCGCAGCCGCAGCCGCAGGCCCAGGGGTACGGCTTCCCCCAGCCCCCGGCGCAGCAGCCGCACGCGCAGCAGCAGCCGCAGGCACAGCCCCAGCCGCATCAGCCGGGCGTTCCCCAGCAGCCGGCCGACCCCAACTCCCCCGCCGAGCAGTCGGGTTACGGGTTCCCCCAGGCAGGCCCGGCGCAGCCGCCCGCTCCGCCGGTGGATCCGCGCACCCCCGGGGCCGCGTGGCCTCAGCCGGTGCAGCACGACCAGCGGCAGCCGGTGAACCCCGGCGCCGCGCCGCTGGGTTACCAGGCCGCGGTGGAACTGTCGTCCGACCGGCTGCTGAACAACAAGCGGCAGCGGGCCAAGAGCGCCCGCCCGGCGGCCGCGGCCTCGCGGTTCCGTATCGGCGGCAAGAAGGAGGAGGCCGAGCGGCAGCGCAAGCTCCAGCTGATCCGCACGCCGGTGCTCTCCTGCTACCGGATCGCGGTGATCAGCCTCAAGGGCGGCGTCGGCAAGACGACCACCACCACGGCGCTCGGCGCCACGCTGGCCACCGAACGGCAGGACAAGATCCTCGCGATCGACGCCAACCCGGACGCCGGAACGCTCGGACGCCGGGTCCGGCGGGAGACCGGTGCGACCATCCGCGACCTGGTGCAGGCGATCCCGTACCTCAACTCGTACATGGACATCCGCCGGTTCACCTCGCAGGCGCCCTCCGGGCTGGAGATCATCGCCAACGACGTGGACCCCGCGGTCTCCACCACCTTCAACGACGAGGACTACCGGCGGGCCATCGACGTCCTGGGCCGCCAGTACCCGATCATCCTCACCGACTCCGGCACGGGTCTGCTGTACAGCGCCATGCGGGGCGTGCTGGACCTGGCCGACCAGCTGATCATCATCTCCACGCCCTCGGTGGACGGCGCGAGCAGCGCCAGCACCACGCTGGACTGGCTCTCCGCGCACGGTTACGCCGAGCTGGTGCAGCGTTCCCTGACGGTGATCTCGGGTGTCCGGGAGACCGGCAAGATGATCAAGGTGGAGGACATCGTCAGCCACTTCGAGACCCGCTGCCGGTCGGTCGTGGTGGTGCCGTTCGACGAGCACCTGGCGGCCGGCGCGGAGGTCGACCTCGACATGATGCGGCCGAAGGTGCGGGAGGCGTACTTCAACCTGGCGGCGCTGGTGGCCGAGGACTTCGTGCGGCACCAGCAGGCCCAGGGGCTGTGGACCTCGGACGGGAATCCGCCGCCGGTGGCCGCGCCGCCGATGCCAGGACAGTACGGGTATCCGGCCGCCCCGCAGGCCGGTGGGTACGGCCAGGTTCCGCCGCAGCAGCCGGGACCGTACGGGCAGGTTCCCCCGCAGCAGCCGGGGCAGTACGGGCAGGTCCCGCCGCCCCAGCCGCCTCAGCAGCAGCCGCCCCAGGGCCACCCCGGGTACCCGCAGCAGCCGCCGGGGCCGCCGCCCGCGCAGTGAGCTTCGGCCGGCGCCCGCGCCCGCAGCCGTGCGGGTGCGGGCGCCCCGCGGGTCTCAGGCTTCGGCGATGAGGTCGCGGCAGCGCTGGACGTCGCGGGCCATGGCGTCCAGCAGGTCGTCCAGGGTGGCGAACTTGGCCTGGCCGCGGACGAAGGCGAGGAAGTCGACGGACGCGTCGAGGTCGTACAGGTCGAGCCCCACGCGGTCGATCGCGTAGGCCTCGACGGTGCGCTCGGTGCCGGCGAACTGGGGGTTGGTGCCGACGGAGATCGCGGCCGGCATGGACTCCCCCGCCACGTTCAGCCAGCCGGCGTACACCCCGTCGGCCGGGATCGCGCTGAACGGCAGGGTGTCGATGTTCGCCGTGGGGAAGCCCATCTCGCGGCCGCGCTGCGCGCCACGGACCACGACGCCCTCGACCCGGTGCGGGCGGCCCAGGATCTCCCGGGCGCCCTCCACGTCGCCGGCGGCGACCAGGCGGCGGGTGAGGGTGGAGGAGAACGGCTCGCCTCCGCCCGCCTCGCCCCTGACCTGGAGGTCGATGACGTCGACCTCGAAGTCGTAGGTCCGCCCCTGGTCGGCCAGGAACGCCACGTCGCCCGCGGCCCGGTGCCCGAAACGGAAGTTGGGGCCCTCGACCACGGCGCGCGCGTGCAGCTTGTCGACCAGGACCTTCACCACGAACTCCGCGGGTGAGAGCTTGGAGAACTCCTTGGTGAACGGCAGCACGAGCACCGCGTCCACACCCAGCTCGGCCGCCAGCTCGGCGCGCCGCGCGTGCGGGGCGAGCAGCGGCGGGTGGCTGCCGGGGCGGACCACCTCGCTGGGGTGCGGGTCGAAGGTGACGAGCACGGAGGGGACGCCGAGGGCCCGCGCGCGCTCCACGGTGTGCCGGATGATCAGCTGATGTCCGCGGTGCACCCCGTCGTAGGAGCCGATGGTGACGACGCTGCGCCCCCAGTCCTGGGGGATGTCCTCCAAGCCACGCCAGCGCTGCACTGTGACCGCTCCTCGTCGAACCCGTGTCCGTGTGTGCCTGTGATGCAGCTCCAAGAGTGCCATGCCGTGGTCGGCGCACCGGCATCGGCATGGGTGATCGCCGCCGTCAGGTGATCTTGGGCCGGACGTCCGGCGCCCTCGCCCACCCCGCTCGGCACCCCGCACCCGCCCCGCCGCCCGGCGCGGTCACCACCGCGACCGCCGCCCGGCGCGGTCAACACCATGACCGCCGCCCGGCGCGACCGCCTCGGTCTCCGCGACACGGCGGCCGCCCCGGCCACCGCCCACCCAGCTCGGCGGCCCCTCGTCGCGGACGCACGCGCAGAAGCCGCCGACAGGCCGTCGCGAGGCCCCCCGATCCCTCGCGATGCCTCAGCCCGCGGGGACCCCCGCCGCGGCGCCCTCCACCCGGTCCGGACCGGCCACCGTGACAGGCGTGACCGCCCCGCCCCGCACCGGGTCCTCCTCGTCGGCGAGGAGCCGGGCCAGCAGCTCCTGCCGCAGCGGCCGTGACGCGGGTGTCCCCGGCCGGGCCAGGACCGCGGCCAGCGCGGCGCGCACCGGCGGCGGGCCGTCCGCGATGAGCCCGGTGACCAGCGGCAGCAGCACCGCCCGCACGGTCGGGCCGTGGTCGAGCCGCCGGTCCACGTACCCGGCGACCGCGGCGGCGACAGCGGTCGCCCCGCGCGCCGGGCCGCAGTTCGCCACCGCCTCGCGGATCAGGGCGGAGATCCTGCGCGCCAGCGCGGGCGCGGTCACCTCGGCGAGAGCGTCCAGCGCCTCACCGCCGCCCGGCTGCCGCAGCCGGTCCCGGAAGGCGTCCAGGACCGGTTCCGGATGGGTGACCAGTGCGGGCACCAGCGCCTCGGCGGGCACCTGCGGGTCCCCGGCGACGAAGCGCCGCAGGGCGTCCGGGAGATGACGGGCCCGGGTGCGCGGGTCGCGGACCAGCATGGCCAGTGCCCCGCCGTGCAGGGCGGCGTCCTCGGGCCGGGCGAGCAGGGCCAGCGCCGCGTGGCGCAGCAGGTCGCGGTCGGCGTCCGAGCGGACGTGCCGGGCGGTGAGGCGGCCGTAGGTGACGGCGGCGGTCCGGCGGGCCGTCCGCGGGTCGTGGGTCCAGCGGTCGACGGCACGGCAGAGCGCGGAGGGCTCCTCCTCCGCGAGCACCGTGAGCAGTTCCGCGGCCTTGGGGTGGGCGCAGTCGGCCAGCGCCTCGGCGAGGTCGTCGAGCCCGCGGTGGCGGTGCGCGTAGAGCAGCGCCTGGGCGGCCACGGCGACCGTGGCGTGCGGGGCGGCGGGCAGCGGACGGTCGTCGTCGAACCAGTGGGTCAGCTGCCGCTGGGCGGCGGCGGGGCCCTCGGCGAGCAGCCGTGCGGCCGCCTCGAGCCAGCGGCCGCCGGTGCCCGCCGGGGCGGTGACCACCAGGCGGTGCAGCAGCCCGAAGCGTTCCCCGGCGTCCAGCGGCACGGCGGCCCAGAAGTCGGGTCCGAACTCCTCCGGGGCGGGCTGCCCCTCCCGCTGGCGGGCGGCGATCCGGTCGGCGAGCAGGCGCAGCAGCGAGGTGTACGGGGAGGCGTCGGGGAGGCCGAGAAGGGCGCCGGACAGCAGTCGGGCGGCCCACCAGGGATCGGTCGAGGTCTCCGTCGCGGCGGCCAGCGCGGTCAGACGGCGGCCCAGTTCGGCGGTGCCGCGGTCGCGGCCGAGATGCAGGAGTGCCTGGACGACGGGGCCGATGCGGTGGCGCGGCACCGGCAGCGGGTGGCCGGCCTCCTCCCCGGTGCGGCGGCGCAGGACCAGGGCGCGCAGCGCCTCGTCGATGTCGAGGTGGAGCCCTTGGAGCCAGTCGGCGAACTCCTCGTCGGCGAAGCGGTAGCCGGCGCCGGCGGGGACCAGCAGGCCTTCGGTGAGGACGGCGCGGGCCCAGCCGGTCCCGCCGCCGAGGCGGGCGGGGGCGGGACGCCAGGGGAAGACGGCCTCGAAGGACGCCCGGTCGAGCTCGCCCTGGCCGGGGCCGAGGCTGCGGCGGGCCGCCTCGTGGACCTGTCCGGCGACCTTGGCGGCCAGCCGGCGGATGGCGGTGCCCCGCTGCCCCCCGGCGGCGGCGAGACGCACCGCCACGCGCAGGCAGGTGAGGTCGAGGTGGGCAGAGAACACCTCGTGCCGGCTGAGGGGGCTGTCCTCCGCGTCGGGCAGCGCGGTGCGCACGGCGGCGAGCAGTCGGAGGGTGAGCGGGTGGCGGGCGTCGGTTCCGCGGAGCACGCCGTCGGGGATGCGGAACCGCTCGCGGGCCAGGCGGGCCTCCTCGGCGGTCAGCTCGCCCAGGCGTACGCAGGGCGGCAGCGTGCCGGTGCGCCGGGCGTCGGCGGCGGGGGTGTGCAGCAGTTCGGGCGGGAACTCGGCGCCGGCCCGCTCCCAGTACTCGGCGCGGCAGCCGACGGCCATGCGGGCGCCGGCGGCCAGGAGCCAGTCGGCGGTGCCCTCGGTCCAGGCGGGCAGGCGGTGGGCGAGCAGCGGCGACATCTCCTCGGGACCGTCCAGGACGATCAGCAGCGGGCGTCCGGCCTCCCGGGCAATGCGCGCCACCCGTTCGGGCGAAAGGTCGCCGAGCCAGGACGTGTCGGGACGGCCCTCACCCGCCTCGCCCGCCCCGGCGGCGCGCGGAGGGAAACGGGCGGCGGCGGCGATCCGGGCGGCCCGGTCGAGAGCGCGGCGTGCGGCGTCGGCCACCGAGGTGTCTGCGTCGTGGAGGTCGGCGCCCCGCAGCCAGAGGGTGGGCGCGGCCGTGTCCGCGGCACGGTGCCGGCGGGCGGCGATCTCGGCGAGGGCGGTGGTCCGGCCGCTGCCGGGCGGACCGACCAGTCCGAGCACGGCGGCCGCGCCCCGCTCGAAGGCGGCGAACTCGCGCTCCAGGGCCTGTCTGGGCACGGGCTCCACGGGGCCGCGGGACGGTCCGTCGGAGGCGACCGAGGTGGCGGTGAGCTCGACGAGCGCGGCCAGGTTGAGGTCGGGGCCGTGGGCGGGGACGGTGGCGGCGTTGCGGGCGAGCAGGTCGGCGAGCGGGCCTTCGGCGGGTCTCAGCGGCAGTGCGTACCCGGCCGCCCGGTGGCCGCCGAGCAGGTCCGGGTCCTCGACGGCGTCCCGGGCGCCGCCCGGCGGGCAGGACCGCAGGTCGGTGGCGACGACTCCGAGCACCGCGCCGGTGACCGTGTCCAGCACCGGCCCGCCGGCGGACCCGCCACCGGGCCGCAGCGCCTCGCGGCCGGCCGTGCCGATCGCGAGTTCCAGCACGTCGGGCAGGAGGTGGTCGCGGTGGACGGCGTGGGTCACGCCGAGCACCCGGGCCTCGCGCAGGCCCGCGGCGACGATCCGGACGTAGGCCCCGGGGCCGACGGCGGCGCGCGGGGAGATCGGCAGCGGGGCCGCCTCGAGCCCTTCCGCCCGCACCAGGGCCAGGCCGAGGGCGGGCAGCGGGACGACGGCGCCCTCCACGGTGGCGACGGTCCGCCCGCCCGCCTCGACGAGCAGGCGCGGCATGCCGTCCACCACCTCGTGGGCGGTGACCACGGTGCCGTGGTGGTCGGCGGCGAATCCGGTGCCGCGCGGGCGTCCGGCCGGGTCGCGCAGGGTGACCAGGGCGGCCTCGGGTACGGCGTGTCCGCCGTCGCTCCGCCGCCGGACGTCCTCCGTCCCCGCGTGCGCTCCCGCCATGCCCCGTCCTCCCCGCCGCCGTGCCGTTCCGGCTCCGACGGTAGGACGGACATGATCAGCGGGCGGGCGAGCGGGAAAACGCGCCCCCTTCCACTCCCTCCGTTCACTCCGAGCGCCCGTCCGGACGGGTGAATACGGCGTACGGGATGGAAAGAGGTTCCCCGGGGGGAACCGAGGGGGGGAACCCGTGGAGCGGCGCAGCGACCCCGTGCCGCCGCCGCTCCACGGTCCCACCGGGCGCAGCCGTCGCGTGAGCCGTCGCGAAGCCGCTCCGGGCGTGTTCGCGCGGTGTCGCCCGGGCAGAGCCTGCCTGGAGACGCCCGCGCAGGAGCCGACGCGGCCCACCGGGAGGAGCGGGAGCGGACACCGGGACCGCGAGGCGGTCACGCCTGCGCGGCGACCGGGGGAAAACCCGGCGGAGCCCCCGGCCCGGACAAGCCGAACGCGAGGACTCCGCCACGGGTGGAGCAGCACGAAGCCGTCCGCGAAGGCCCGGAGCCCTGCCGGGGCCGGGCGGGGCCGGGCCGGGGAAGGGTCAGCCGAAGACGGCCAGGCTCTTGGCCTTGCCCTTCAGCGGCTCGACGAGGGCCAGCAGGACGCCCTCGGGTCCGAAGACCGCGACCGGGCCGCCGTCCGCGTACTCGTCGGGCATCTCCAGCCGCACGCCGTTCAGCAGCAGCCGGGCACGCCGGGCGTCGACGTCCCAGCGGGGGAACGCAGCCGTGGCGGCCTCGGCGACCGGCATGACGGCCAGCTCCTTCTGGAGCTGGTCCAGGGTGCGCGCCGTGTCGATCTTGTACGGCCCGACCCGGGTGCGCCGCAGCGCGGTCAGGTGGCCGCCGACGCCCAGGCCCGCGCCGAGGTCGCGGGCGAGGGCCCGGATGTAGGTGCCGGAGGAGCAGACCACGGAGACGACCAGGTCGGTCACCGGGGTGCCGTCCTCGGCGACCGCCTCACGGACGTCGTGGACGAGGAAGGAGAAGACCGTCACCGGGCGGGCCGGGATGTCGAACTCCTCGCCCTCGCGGGCGCGCTTGTAGGACCGCACGCCGTTGATCTTGATGGCGCTGACCTTCGACGGCACCTGCATGATGCGGCCGGTCAGCTCCGCGACGCCCTTGTCGATCGCCTCGCGGGTCACCCCGGAGGCGTCGGCGGACGCGGTGATCTCGCCCTCGGCGTCGTCGGTGACCGTGGTCTGGCCGAGCCGGACGGTGCCGAGGTACTCCTTCTCGGTGAGCGCCAGGTGCCCGAGAAGCTTGGTGGCCCGCTCGACGCCGAGGACCAGCACGCCGGTCGCCATCGGGTCCAGCGTGCCGGCGTGGCCCACGCGGCGGGTCCTGGCGATCCCGCGCATCTTGGCGACCACGTCGTGCGAGGTGAAGCCCGACGGCTTGTCGACGATGACAAGGCCGTCGGGCGTGGGGGTGTGCTGCGTCATTCGGCGGTGTCGTCCGTCCCGGCCTCGTCGTCCTCGCCCGGCTTGCGGTACGGGTCCGCCTCGCCGGCGTAGCCGGCTCCCGCGGACGCCTCGCGCACCTTGGCGTCGGACTGCCGGGCCTTGTCGAGGAGGTCCTCGATGGTCCGGGCGGTGTCCGGGAGGGCGTCGGCGACGAAGGTGAGGGTGGGGGTGAACTTCACCCCGGCGGCACGGCCGACCTCGGAGCGCAGGATGCCCTTGGCGCTCTCCAGCCCGGCCGCGGCGGCCTTGCGCTCCTCGTCGTCGCCGTACACCGTGTAGAAGACGGTCGCCTCCCGAAGGTCCCCGGTCACCCGGGTGTCCGTGATGGTGACGTGCGAGCCGAGCCGCGGGTCCTTGATCCCACGCTGCAGCTTCTGGGCCACCACCTCTCGGATGAGGTCCGCCAGCCTCTTCGCCCGCGCGTTGTCGGCCACTGGTCCGTCTCCCGTTCCGTATCTCTTCGTGTTACAGCGTTGCGTGCAACAGCGTGCCTGTGTGGATCAGTCGTCGTCGTCGCCGTGGAACCGCCGCCTGACGGACAGCAGCTCCACCTCCGGACGGCCGGCGACCATGCGCTCGCAGCGGTCCAGTATGTCGGCCACGTGCGTCGCGTCCCCGGAGACCACCGCGAGACCGATGCCGGCCCTGCGGTAGAGGTCCAGGTGCTCCACCTCCGCGGCGCTGACCGAGAACTTGCGTTGCAGGTCGGCGACGATGGGGCGGACGACGGAGCGCTTCTCCTTCAGCGAGCGTATGTCGCCGAGGAGGATGTCGAAGGACAGAGTCCCTACGTACATGGTGTTTCCGGATGACCCGCCGGTCCGGGATCGGTGGCTCCTTGAACCGTACCCCGGTTCGCGGTTCCGCCGACGACCATTTACCGCGCACCGGCGGCGCCCCGGGAGTGCCCCGGAACGCCGCCGACACGCCGGTGGCCGGCGGTACCGAGGTACCGCCGGCCACCGTGAGCCGTTCCCTTACGAGCGCGGCTTCTCGCGCATCTCGTACGTCGCGATGACGTCGTCGACCTTGATGTCGTTGAAGTTTCCGAGGTTGATACCACCCTCGTAGCCTTCGCGGATCTCGGTGACGTCGTCCTTGAAGCGACGCAGGCCCTCGATGTTGAGGTTCTCCGCGACGACCTTGCCGTCGCGAAGGAGCCGGGCCTTGGTGTTCCGCTTGACCTCGCCGGAGCGGATGAGCACACCGGCGATGTTGCCGAGCTTGGACGAGCGGAAGACCTCGCGGATCTCCGCGGTGCCGAGCTCGACCTCCTCGTACTCCGGCTTGAGCATGCCCTTGAGGGCCGCCTCGATCTCCTCGATCGCCTGGTAGATGACCGAGTAGTACCGGACGTCCACACCCTCGCGCTCGGCCATCTGCGCGGCACGCCCCGCGGCGCGCACGTTGAAGCCGATCACGATGGCGTCGGAGCCCATCGCCAGGTCGATGTCGGACTCCGTGACCGCACCGACGCCGCGGTGCAGGATCCGGATGTCGACCTCTTCGCCGACGTCCAGCTGGAGCAGCGAGGACTCGAGAGCCTCCACCGAACCGGACGCGTCACCCTTGATGATGAGGTTGAGCTGCTGGATCTCGCCGGCCTTGAGCACCTTGTCCAGGTCCTCGAGGGAGACACGGCGCGTGCGCTTGGCGAACGCCGCGTTCCGCTCGCGGGCGGCGCGCTTCTCCGCGATCTGACGGGCCGTACGGTCCTCGTCCACCACGATGAAGTTGTCGCCGGCACCCGGGACGTTGGTCAGACCGAGCACCTGGACCGGGGTCGAGGGACCCGCCTCGGCCACGTTGGCGCCGCTGTCGTCGAGCATCGCCCGCACGCGGCCGTAGGCGTCGCCCACGACCATCGTGTCGCCCACGCGCAGCGTGCCGCGCTGGACCAGGACGGTCGCGACGGCGCCGCGGCCCTTGTCCAGACGGGACTCGATCGCGATGCCCTGCGCGTCCTGCGTGGGGTTGGCACGCAGGTCGAGCGAGGCGTCGGCGGTCAGGACGACCGCCTCGAGCAGGCTGTCGATGTGCAGGCCCTGCTTGGCGGAGATGTCGACGAACATGGTGTCGCCGCCGTACTCCTCGGCCACCAGGCCGTACTCGGTCAGCTGACCGCGCACCTTGGTCGGGTCCGCGCCCTCGACGTCGATCTTGTTGACCGCGACCACGATCGGCACGTCGGCCGCCTTGGCGTGGTTCAGCGCCTCGACCGTCTGCGGCATGACGCCGTCGTTGGCCGCGACGACCAGGATCGCGATGTCGGTGGAGCGGGCACCACGGGCACGCATGGCGGTGAACGCCTCGTGACCCGGGGTGTCGATGAAGGTGATGCGGCGCTCTTCGTCGTTGACCTCGGTCGCGACCTGGTAGGCACCGATGTGCTGGGTGATGCCGCCGGCCTCGCCCGCGATGACGTTGGTCTTGCGGATCGCGTCGAGCAGTCGGGTCTTTCCGTGGTCGACGTGACCCATGACCGTGACGACCGGGGGACGGACGACCAGGTCGTCCTCCTCGCCCTCGTCCTCGCCCCACTCGAGGTCGAAGGACTCGAGCAGCTCGCGGTCCTCCTCCTCGGGGGAGACGATCTGAACGGTGTAGTTCATCTCGCCGGCGAGGAGGTGCAGCGTCTCGTCGGAGACGGACTGCGTCGCGGTGACCATCTCGCCGAGGTTCAGCATGACCGCGACGAGCGACGCCGGGTTGGCGTTGATCTTCTCCGCGAAGTCGGTGAGCGACGCACCGCGCGACAGGCGAACGGTCTCGCCCTTGCCGCGAGGCAGCATCACGCCGCCGACCGACGGGGCCTGCATGGCCTCGTACTCCTGACGGCGCTGCCGCTTCGACTTGCGGCCACGACGCGCCGGACCGCCGGGACGGCCGAACGCGCCCTGCGTGCCACCACGGGCACCGGGGCCGCCGGGACGACCGCCGAAGCCGGGACGACCGCCGAAGCCGCCGCCACCGCCACCGGGGCCACCGCCGCCGGGACGACCGGCGAAGCCGCCGCCGCCGCCGGGACGACCGCCGCCGCCGGGACCTGCCGGACGGCCGGCGAAGCCGCCGCCGCCCGGACGACCGCCGCCGCCGGGACGACCGGCACCGGCCGGACCACGGCCGCCGGGGCCGCCGCCGGGACGCGGGCTGCCGGCAGCGGGACGCTGCGGCATCATGCCGGGGTTGGGACGCGGGCCGCCGGGGCCGCCGCCGGGACGGGGACCGCCCTGCGGACGGGGCATGCCGCCCGGGGTCGGACGCGAGCCGCCCGGAGCCTGGGGACGGGGACCGCCGCCCTGGCCGGGAGCCTGCGGGCGCGGGCCGGCGCCGGGAGCGCCGCCGGGACCCTGCGGACGGGCGCCCTGCGGGCGGGGAGCCTGCGGACGCGCCATGCCGGCGTTGCCGCCGGAGGTGAAGGGGTTGTTGCCCGGACGGGGACCGGCCGGACGGGCGCCCGGACGCGGAGCCTGACCACCCGGACGGGGGGCCTGACCACCGGGACGGGGAGCCTGGCCGGGACGGCCGCCACCCTGACCCTGACCCTGACCCTGGCCCGGACCGGCCGGACGGCCGCCGGGACGCGGGGCGCTCTGACCGGGACGCGCCGCGGGGCGCGCCGGCGGAGCGGCCGGGGCGGAGGGCGGAGCGGTGAACTCCGGCTGGGCGGGCGCGGCGGGAGCCGCCGGCGCGGCGGGAGCCGCGGGGGCGGGCCGGGGACCGGGGGTGGGGCGCGGACCAGGGGTCGGCGCACCGCCCGCGGGCTTCTCCGCGGCAGGCTTGGGGGCGGCCGGCGGCTTCGGGGCAGCCGGACGTGCCGCCTGCGCCGGGGACGGCGCGGGGGCGGGCTTGGGGGCGGCCTTCTTGGCGCCGGGCTTCGGGGCGGACTTGCCGCCGCCGCCACCCTGCTGGAAGGCGTCAGTCAACTTGCGTACAACGGGCGCCTCGATCGTCGAGGACGCCGATCGGACGAATTCACCGAGTTCCTGGAGCTTGGCCACGACGACCTTGCTCTCAACTCCGAACTCCTTTGCGAGTTCGTATACCCGGACCTTAGCCACTTCGCTCCTTTGAGGTCCGGGTTGGAAGCCGGACCGTCGCTACTTCATGGGCGTACTCATCGCGTACTCATCGAGTGCTCATCGCAATCTCGACCTGCTTTCAGAACTCGCGAGGTACCTGGGCCGCGCGGCTGCTCCGCGCGACGCTTCTTACGGTGCCGCCGAATCGGCGGCGACGGTCTGCTCGACGTACCGGCGCAACGCCGCCGTGTCGAGCGACCCCTGGGCGCGGAACGCCCGGGGGAACGCCTTGCGGCGGACCGCCTGGTCGAGACAGACCACGGCGGGGTGCAGATAAGCACCCCGGCCCGGCAGCGTACCGCGATGATCGGGGACGCATTCGCCCTCGACCGCCACGATGCGCAGCAGCTCGGTCTTGGCCGCCCGCCCCCTGCACCCCACGCACGTGCGTTCAGGGCCGTACTCGGGGCACACGCGGGTAAGCGTCCGGCCAGACACAGCTAAGTCTACCTCCCCGTACCGACGCCGGCCCGACTGGGCGGACGTCGTACGGTCGTCTCTGTCCTGATGTCAACCGTTGACACGGCTCAAACATTCCGTATCGCAGGTCACACCGCGAATCGGGGTGGGGCGACGGCCTGTGGTCAGGCCTCCTGGCCGTCCTGCTCGGTGTCCGGGCGGATGTCGATCCGCCAGCCGGTGAGGCGGGCGGCGAGACGGGCGTTCTGCCCCTCCTTGCCGATCGCCAGCGACAGCTGGTAGTCGGGCACCGTCACCCGGGCCGAGCGCGCGGCGAGGTCGACGACCTCCACCTTGTTCACCCGGGCGGGGGACAGCGCGTTCGCCACCATCTCCGCCGGGTCGTCCGACCAGTCGACGATGTCGATCTTCTCGCCGTTGAGCTCGTTCATCACGTTGCGCACCCGGGCGCCCATCGGGCCGATGCAGGCGCCCTTGGCGTTCAGGCCGCTGCGCATCGAACGCACGGCGATCTTGCTGCGGTGGCCGGCCTCACGGGCGATCGCGGTGATCTCGACGCTGCCGTCGGCGATCTCCGGGACCTCCAGGGCGAACAGCTTCTTCACCAGGTTCGGGTGGGTGCGCGAGAGCGTGACCGAGGGACCGCGGACGCCACGGGCGACCCGGACGACGTACGACCTCAGCCGCGTGCCGTGCTTGTAGTCCTCGCCGGGCACCTGTTCCTGCACCGGCAGGATGGCCTCGAGCTTGCCGATGTCCACCAGGACGTTCTTCGGGTCGCGGCCCTGCTGGACGACACCGGTGACGATGTCGCCCTCACGGCCGGCGTACTCGCCGAGCGTCGCGTCGTCCTCGGCGTCGCGCAGCCGCTGCAGGATGACCTGCTTGGCGGTGGTCGCGGCGATCCGGCCGAAGTCGGACGGGGTGTGGTCGAACTCGCGGGGCTCCTGCCCCTCCTCGAGCTCGTCCGGGTCCTCCTTCGCCCACACGGTCACGTGACCGGTCTCCCGGTCAAGCACGACGCGCGCGCGACGGCGGCTTCCCTCGGTCCGGTGGTAGGCGATGAGGAGGGCCGACTCGATCGCCTCGACCAGCAGGTCGAAGGAGATCTCCTTCTCCCGCACCAAGCCCCGCAGGGCGCTCATGTCGATGTCCACGGCTACGCCTCCTCGTCATTCTTGTTCTTGCGGCCGAACTCGACCTGGACACGCGCCTTGGCGACGTCCTGGAAGGCGAGCCTGCGTGTGGTGGCCTTGCGGCCCTTGATCCCGGGGACCTCGAGGTCGAGGCCCTCGTCGTCGACGCCCAGGATCCGCGCGACCAGTTCCTCGCCGTCGGTGAGCTGGAACCTGACCAGCCGGCCCGTGGCGCGGACGTAGTGCCGGTGCTCCGTGAGGGCGCGCTCCGCGCCCGGCGTGCCGACCTCGAGGTTGTACTCGCCGTCGCCCATCGCGTCCGTCTCGTCGAGCTTCGCCGAGAGCGCGCGGCTCACATCGGCGATCTGGTCGAGGTCGGCGCCCGTGTCCGAGTCGACGGTCACGCGCAGCACCCGCCGGCGGCCGACGGACTCCACCTCGATCTCCTCGAGGTCGAGCCCCTGGGAGGTGACGAGCGGTTCCAGCAGCTCTCGCAGCCTCTCGCTCTGGGTGGTGCTCATCCGGGTGACTCCTCGGCCGCGTGTGCTGTTGTGGGATTGGTCGCGTGTCAGGTCAAAGGGTATCCGGTCGCGGAGGGTGTTGCCGTCCACCGGGTGTCCCGTCCGCCGTGGCGCGGCACCGGTCGCCCGTGCGGGACTCGGACACGGGTACGGTGATCACACCTGTGCCGACCGGAGTTGACGGCGTGACGGGCCGTCACGCGCCGGGCGCGGATCCGCGCGAACCCGTCCGACCGCCGACGCCCGGCCGGAACAGGGAGAAGTGCGAACCGCCCGCCCGCCGCCACAGGCCCCTGCCACCCCAGCCGAGGACGCCCGCCGTGCCGTTGCCCCCTTCGCGCCCGCGCTCCGGGCCGCGCCGCAGAACCCTGCTCGCCTCGGCGGCGGGAACGGCGGCCGCGCTGCTCGCCGCCTGCTCCACCGGCTCCTCCCCCGGGCGCCCCGCCGCCCGCCCGACCCCGTCGGCCGACGAGCTCGCGCTGACCCGGGCCGCGGCGGACAGCACCGGGCTCGCGGCGCTCTACGACGCGGTGCTGGCCGCCCATCCCGGTCTCGGGGCACGGCTGACGCCGCTGCGGGACACCGCGCTGCGGCACGCGGAGGTCCTCGCCGAGCGCGCGGGGCGGAAGGCGTCGCCCTCGCCCTCCGCCGCCTCGTCGGCCGCCTCCCCTTCTGCGTCGGCTCCCTCCGCGACGGCTCCCTCCGCGTCGGCGTCCGGGCCGGCGGTGCCCGGCGAGGAGAAGCAGGCGCTGCGCCTGGTCGCGGACGCCGAGCGGGACCTGGCGGGGCGCCGCACCCGGGAGCTGTCCGGGCTCGGCGGCGAGCCCGCCCGGCTGCTGGCCTCGGTCGCGGCGGCCGGGGCCGTGCACGTCTACCTGCTGAGCGACGACTAGCCGATGGAGAGGTCCGGGATGAGTCTGGAGGCCACGCAGGCGGCCCTGCGGGCGGAGCACGCCGCCGTCTACGGCTACGGCGTGGTCGGCGGACGGGTCGGCGACGACCGGCGGTCCGAGGCCCGTGAGGCGTTCGAGGCGCACCGGGCCCGCCGGGACGACCTGGTCCGTGCCGTGCGCGATCTGGGCGGCGAGCCGGTGGCGGCGGAGGCGGCGTACGCGCTGCCGTTCGAGGTGCCGGACGGTGAGACGGCGGTCCGGCTGGCCGCCGAGCTGGAGGACCGGCTGGCCGGGGTCTACGCCGACCTGGTGCGCGCCGGCCGGGGCGAACGGCGCCGGGCGGCGGCCGACGCGCTGCGGGACGCGGCGATCCGGGCGGCCCGCTGGCGCGGCGGCGGCGTAGCCTTCCCAGGTCTCGCCGAAATGGCGTGAGGGACCGACCGGGCACAGCAGAAAGGGAACGACGCACGCATGGCTTTCCAACCGCCGCCACGCCTGGTCAGGGCACTGGCGGAGACCACCGGCGGCGAGGACTGGCTGCGCGGGCTGCCCCAGGCCCTGGACCGCGCCGTGGAGGCGCTCGGGCTGTCCGTGGAGCGGGTGCAGGTGCCGGGCGGGCGGAGCTCGCTGGTGGTCCTGGTGCGGCGGTCCGACGGCTCCCCGGGCGTGCTGAAGCTGATCCCGCGGCGGTCGCGGCCGGCGAGTGAGCAGGCGGCCCTGGCGCACTGGCACGGGCTGGGCGCGGCGCAGCTGATCGAGGGCGGGACCGAGGCGGTCGACGGGACGGGTGACGGGGTGCTGCTGCTCGAGCGGCTGAACCCGGACGTGTCGGTCCGCACGCTGCCGGAGGCGAAGGCGCTGCTGGAGGGCGCGGCGACGCTGCGGCGGCTGTGGGTCGAGCCGCCGCCGGACCACGTCTTCGAGACGGTGGAGGAGCGGACGGGGCGGCAGGCGGACGCCATGCGGGCGGCGCTGGTGGGCCCCGACGACGAGGCGGCCGCCCTGGTCGACACGGCGCTGGGGCTGCGGGCGGAGCTGCTCGCGGATCCGCCCGAACGGCTCCTGCTGCACGGGACGTTCCGGCAGAGCAAGGTGCTGGGCGGGGAGCGGATGCCGTGGCTGGCGGTGGGCCCGGACCCGGTGGTCGGCGAGTGCGCGTTCGACCTGGCGCGGCTGGTGCGGGACCGGGTGGAGGACCTGATCGCCATGCCGTCGGGCGCGGCGACGACCCGGCGCCGGGTGAAGCGGCTCGCGGAGTCGCTGGAGGTGGACCGGGAGCGGTTGCGGGGGTGGACGGTCTTCCGCGCGGTGGAGTCCGGGCTGCGGGCCCGCCGCGTCGGCCGCCCGCGCGACGCCGACTGGCTCCTCGAATTCGCCGCCTGGCTCTGACCCCTCCCGCCTGCGGGCCAGCGGCGCCAGCTCCTTGAGGGGAGGGACGGGTACTGACGCTGCCGCACCGGGGGAAAGCACCCGGCCCCGGACCCCCACGCCGGGGGATCCGGGGCCGGACAGGGTCGGGGTCAGGCCGTGAGGCGGGCGATCGCTTCGGCGACGGGGAGTTCCTCGCGCTCGCCGGTGCGGCGGTCCTTGAGCTCCACGACGCCCTCGGCGGTGCGACGACCCGCGACCAGGATCTTCGGCACGCCGATCAGCTCCGCGTCCGTGAACTTCACGCCCGGCGAGACACCGGCGCGGTCGTCCACCAGCACCCGGACGCCCTTCGCGGCCAGCTGCTCGGAGACCTCCAGCGCCAGCTCCGTCTGCGCGGCCTTGCCGGCGGCGACCACGTGGACGTCCGCCGGGGCGACCTCGGCCGGCCAGCACAGGCCCTTGTCGTCGGCGGTCTGCTCGGCCAGCGCGGCCACCGCACGCGTCACGCCGACGCCGTAGGAACCCATGGTCACGCGGACCGGCTTGCCGTTCTGGCCGAGCACGTCCAGCTTCAGCGCGTCGGTGTACTTGCGGCCCAGCTGGAAGATGTGGCCGATCTCGATGGCGCGGTCCAGCTTGAGGCCGGTGCCGCAGTTGGGGCAGGGGTCGCCCTCCTGGACCACCACGACGTCCACGTACGCGTCGACCTCGAAGTCACGGCCGGCGACGACGTTCTTCGCGTGGGTCTGGTCCTTGTTGGCGCCGGTGATCCACGAGGTGCCGGGCGCGACCCGCGGGTCGGCGATGTAGGTGACCTTCTCCAGGCCCTGCGGGCCGACGTAGCCGCGGACCAGGTCCTCGCGGCCGGTGAAGTCCTCGGCGGTGACCAGCTCGACCGCGGCCGGCGCGAAGTGCGCCTCGACCTTGCCGAGGTCCACCTCGCGGTCGCCCGGCACGCCCACCGCGACGATCTCGCCGTCGACCTTGACCAGCAGGTTCTTCAGCGTGGCGGAGGCGGACACGCCCAGCGAGGCTGCCAGCGTCTCGATGGTCGGGGTGTTCGGGGTGGGGATCTCCTCGAGGGCGGGCACGGCGGAACCGTCCACCGGCTTCAGCTCGTAGGAGACCGCCTCGGTGTTGGCGGCGAAGTCGCAGTTCGGGCAGTCGGCGAAGGTGTCCTCGCCGGCCTCGGCCGGGGCCAGGAACTCCTCCGACTTCGAGCCGCCCATCGCGCCGGCCGTGGCGGCGCAGATGCGGTAGTCGAGGCCGAGCCGGGCGAAGATCTTCCGGTAGGCCTCGCGGTGCAGGGCGTAGGACTGGGCCAGGCCCTCGTCCTCGGTGTCGAAGGAGTAGGAGTCCTTCATGCAGAACTCGCGCCCGCGCAGCACGCCGGCCCGGGGGCGGGCCTCGTCGCGGAACTTGTTCTGGATCTGGTAGAGGATGACCGGCAGGTCCTTGTAGGAGGACGCCTGGTCCTTCACCAGGAGGGTGAAGATCTCCTCGTGGGTGGGGCCGAGCAGGTAGTCGGCGCCCTTGCGGTCCTTGAGGCGGAACAGCTCCTGGCCGTACTCGTCCCAGCGGCCGGTGGCGTCGTAGGGCTCGCGCGGCAGCAGGGCGGGCAGCAGCACTTCCTGGCCGCCGATGGCGTCCATCTCCTCGCGGACGATCCGCTCGACGTTGGCCAGGACCTTCCTGCCAAGCGGCAGCCAGGACCAGACGCCGGCGGCGGTGCGGCGGACGTAGCCGGCGCGGACGAGCAGCTTGTGGCTGAGCACCTCGGCGTCGGCCGGGTCGTCGCGCAGGGTCTTCGCCATCAACCGGGACATGCGCTGGACCTGGGCCATGTTCTACAACTCCTGCTGCGTAAGGATGATGGCCCCGAGGTTAGCCGGGCGGCCCGCGACGGCGGAAATCGGTTTGCCCTGCGACGGGCGTTCGGCCCCTTCCTCCGCGCGCCGGGCGCCCCGGTTCCTCCGCGCGCCGGGCCCCCGTTCCTCCGCGCCGCCGGGCGCCCCGGCCGTCCCCGTCAGCCCCGGGGCAGCGGGAGCGGCGCGCCCATCACGGCGTAGGGCACGGCGGCGCTGGGGAAGTGCACGCGGCGTGCCAGGTCGGTGTAGCCGAGGGTGCGGTACAGGCGGCGGGCGGGGCTCTCCTGGTCGATGGCGGAGAGGATCGAGCGTGGCTCGGCGGCGGTGTCGGTGATGGCGGTGATCAGCGTGCGGCCGATGCCCTGCTTCTGGTGGAGCGGGTGGACGTGCAGCTCGGTGATCACGAAGGAGTCGTCCAGCCACTCGTCGTTGCCCAGGGCCCGCAGGTAGGGCTCGACCACGGTGGACCACCAGTGGGTGCGGTCGTTGGGCATGCCGTAGACGAAGCCGGCGAGCCGTCCGTCCGGGGTGGTGGCGCCGAGCGCGCGGGCGCCGGGCATGGTCATGTGTCGCTGGACGATCTGGCGGCGCACCATGATCTCGTCCTCGCCCAGCCCGAACGCCTCGGCCTGCACGGCGAGCGCCTCGTCGACCCGGGCCGACAGATCCAGGGGGGCGACCATCACGGGGCCGGAGGGGGAGTTCGGCATGCCGGGAGGGTACCCGCTGACCGCCGGGTGGCATCCGCCCGGATTCGGTCCGCCCCGCCCCGGCGGTTCGGAGCGGCACGCCCACGCAGGCCGGAAACGCACGCCCGGGTCAGAAGAGCACGCTCATGAAGGTGCCGGTCTCGCGGAAGCCGACGCGGCGGTAGGTCGCGCGGGCGGGCGCGTTGAAGTCGTTGACGTAGAGGCTGACGACCGGGGCCACGTCGCGCAGCGCGTAGCGCAGGACGGCGGCCATGCCGGGCGCCGCGTGACCCTTGCCGCGGTACTCGGGGGCGACCCAGACGCCCTGGATCTGGCAGGCCTGCGGGGTGGCGGCGCCGATCTCGGCCTTGAAGACGACCTTGCCCGCGTCGTCGACGTGCGCGAACGACCGCCCGGTGGCGACGAGTTCGGCGACCCGGGCCTGGTAGAGGAGCCCGCCGTCGCCGGCCAGCGGGGAGACGCCGACCTCCTCGGTGAACATGGCGACGCAGGCCGGGAGGATGGTCTCCATCTCGTCCTTGCGGATCCGCCGCACCTTCGGGTCGGGCGTCACGTCGTCCGGCATGCGGTCGGTGACCATCAGCGGCTGGCGGGCGCGGACGTCCCGGGCGGGTCCCCAGTGGGGCTCCAGGAGACGCCAGAGCTCGGCGGTGGGCCCGGCCGGGCCCACGATGGAGGAGCAACGCCGCCCGGCGCGCCGGGCGCGGTCGGCGAAGGCCCGCACCGCGCGGGTGGTGGCGCAGATGGGGACCAGATTGGCGCCCGCGTAGCAGAGCGAGGTGAGGATCCCGTCCTCGTACCAGCCCCACATCTCGCCGCCCAGACGCCAGGGGTCCAGCCCGGCGATCCGGACGCGCGCCGCCACGAAGGCGTTCGCGACCGGCTCGCGGTCGAGAACCGCGAGCGCCGCGTCCAGGTCGCCGGGTTCCAGAACCCTGGTGGTCGTCTGCGTCAACACGGGGAGGGCCTCGTCATACGATCTGCTGGTTCCGCCACTGTACTTGCCGCCCGGCGGACGTGCCGCCGGGTCGGCGGGGCCGCGGATCCCTCCCTGGTGCCCCCTGGCGGGGCGGTGAAGCGGTCAGCCGGCGACGGAGACGGAGGGCTCGCCGGAGCCGATGCCGTCGGCCTCCATCTGCGCGGCCAGCTTCATGGCCTCCTCGATCAGGGTCTCCACGATCTTGGACTCGGGCACGGTCTTGATGACCTCGCCCTTGACGAAGATCTGGCCCTTGCCGTTGCCGGAGGCGACGCCGAGGTCGGCCTCGCGGGCCTCGCCCGGACCGTTCACCACGCAGCCCATGACGGCCACCCGGAGCGGGACCTCCATGCCGGTGAGGCCGGCGGTGACCTCCTCGGCCAGCTTGTAGACGTCGACCTGGGCGCGCCCGCAGGACGGGCAGGAGACGATCTCCAGGGTGCGCTGGCGCAGGTTGAGCGACTCGAGGATCTTGATGCCGACCTTGACCTCCTCGACCGGAGGCGCGGACAGCGAGACGCGGATGGTGTCGCCGATGCCCTGGGAGAGCAGGGCGCCGAAGGCCACGGCGGACTTGATGGTGCCCTGGAAGGCCGGACCGGCCTCGGTGACGCCGAGGTGCAGGGGGTAGTCGCACTGCGCGGCCAGCTGGCGGTAGGCCTCGATCATCACGACCGGGTCGTTGTGCTTGACCGAGATCTTGATGTCGCGGAAGCCGTGCTCCTCGAAGAGGGACGCCTCCCACAGCGCGGACTCGACCAGGGCCTCGGGCGTCGCCTTGCCGTACTTCTTCAGCAGGCGCTGGTCGAGGGAGCCGGCGTTGACGCCGATGCGGATCGGCGTGCCGTGGTCCTTGGCGGCCTGCGCGATCTCCTTGACCTTGTCGTCGAACTGCTTGATGTTGCCCGGGTTGACGCGCACCGCGGCGCAGCCCGCCTCGATGGCGGCGAAGACGTACTTCGGCTGGAAGTGGATGTCCGCGATGACGGGGATCTGCGACTTGCGCGCGATCACCGACAGCGCGTCGGCGTCGTCCTGGGTGGGACACGCCACGCGCACGATCTGGCAGCCGGAGGCCGTCAGCTCGGCGATCTGCTGGAGCGTGGAACCGATGTCGGAGGTCCGGGTGGTGGTCATGGACTGCACCGAGACGGGAGCGTCACCGCCCACCGCCACCGTTCCGACCTGGATCTGCCGGCTCTTCCGGCGCTCGGCGACCTTGGTCGGAACGGACGGCATGCCGAGTGAAATCGCAGTCATCTGCTGTGCAACCCCATGGTGTGATCAAGCTCGAGGCAGTCGAACACGCTCGAAGCGGTCAACAAGCTCCAGGCCCCGGTTGGGCTCCGGGATCCGAGATTACGGCACCGCCCGCCGCCCCGGCACGCCCGCTCCGAACAAATCCGCACAACGGCGGACGCGAAGGATCAATACGGGCGGCCGGACGGCGGGCGTCGGTCAGGAGATGCGGACCGGGTTCACCACGTCCGCGATGCCCACCAGCACGGTGAAACAGACGAACAGGGCGGCCACCACGTAGGCGGCCGGCATCAGCTTGGCCACGTCGAACGGGCCGGGGTCGGGCCGCCGGAAGACGCGGGCGATGCCGCGCCGCAGGGACTCCCAGAGCGCACCCGCGATGTGCCCGCCGTCCAGCGGGAGCAGCGGCAGCATGTTGAAGAGGAACAGCGACAGGTTGAACCCGGCCACCACGAAGACGAAGCCCGCCACCTGCTGGCTGGCCGGGATGTCGAGGGTGACGATCTCACCGCCGACCCGGGCCGCGCCGATCACGCCCATCGGCGAGTCGTCCTCGCGGGGTCCGTCGCCGAAGGCGGCGTCCCACAGGGCGGGGATCTTCGACGGGAGCGCGATCAGACCGTCGACGGCGTCCTCGACCCGGTCGCCCATCCAGACGATCGAGTCGCCGAAGTCCTGCCGGAACACGCCGCTGGCGGGGCTGAAGCCGAGGAAGCCGGCGTTCACGAACTCGCCGCGCACCGGCATGCCCCGGTCGTCCTTCTTGGCCACCCGGTTGGTGGTGATGTCCGCCTCGAGCGTGAGCCGCTCGCCCTTGCGGTCCACCACGATCGGGACGTCCTGTTCGCCCGCCCGGGTGCGGATGGCGTCGGAGAGGTCGTTCCACTCGGTGGTGTTCACCCCGCCGACCGAGAGGATCTTGTCGCCGGCCCGCAGACCGGCGGCGGCCGCGGGGGCCTCCGGGTCGTTCTTCTCGCAGGTGTCGCGCTTCTCGCTGGCCGCGATCACGCACTTCTGCACCGAGCTGACCACGTTGGTCTCCTCACGGATGCCGAAGCCCATGAGGTAGACGAAGAACAGCACGACCGCCAGGATCAGGTTCATGAAGGGCCCGGCGAACATCACGATCACGCGCTTCCACGGCGTGCGCGTGTAGAACATCCGGGTCTCGTCGCCGGGCCGGATCTCCTCGTAGGCGGCCGAGCGGGCGTCCTCGATCATGCCGCGCCACGGCGAGGTGGAACGGGCCTCGATGCGGCCGTCCTGGCCGGGCGGGAACATGCCGATCATGCGGATGTAGCCGCCGAGCGGGACGGCCTTGACGCCGTACTCGGTCTCGCCCTTCTTCCGCGACCAGATCGTCGGGCCGAACCCGACCATGTACTGCGGCACGCGGATGCCGAACAGCTTCGCCGTCGACAGGTGGCCCAGCTCGTGCCAGGCGATCGAGATCAGCAGGCCCACGAAGAAGATGACCATGCCGAGCCCGAACAACAAGATGGTGGTCATCCACGCGCCTCCGCGCTCGTCAGTTCACGCGCCCGGGCCCGCGCCCAGGTCTCCGCCTCGAGGACGTCCGGCAGGGTCAGGGAAGTTCCCGCGCTCGGCGTGCCGTGCTCCTCGACCACCCGGACGACCGTCTCCATGATGGCGGTGAACGGCAGCCGGCCGGCCAGGAACGCCTCGACGCACTCCTCGTTGGCCGCGTTGAACACGGCCGGGGCCGTCCCCGCGAGCTCGCCGACGTGCCGGGCGAGGTTCACCGAGGGGAAGGCGTCGTTGTCGAGGGGGAAGAACTCCCAGGTGGACGCCGTCGACCAGTCGAAGGCGGGGGCGGCGTCCGGGATGCGCTCGGGCCAGCCGAGGCCGATGGCGATCGGCCCGCCCATGTCCGGCGGGGTCGCCTGGGCCAGCGTCGAGCCGTCGGTGAACTCGACCATGGAGTGCACGTAGGACTGGGGGTGGACCACGACCTCGATGCGGTCGAAGGGGATGTCGTAGAGCAGGTGCGCCTCGATGACCTCCAGCCCCTTGTTGACCAGGGTGGCGGAGTTCACGGTGATGACGGGGCCCATGGCCCAGGTGGGGTGCGCCAGCGCGTCCTCGACCGTGACGTCCGCGAGTTCCGCCTTGGTGCGGCCGCGGAACGGCCCGCCGGAGGCGGTGACCACCAGCTTGCGGACGTCGGCGCGGGTGCCGGCGGCCAGCGCCTGGAAGAGCGCGGCGTGCTCGGAGTCGACCGGGATGATCTGGCCGGGCTTGGCGACCGCCTTCACCAGCGGGCCGCCCACGATCAGCGATTCCTTGTTGGCCAGCGCCAGCGTCCGCCCGGCCTCGAGGGCGGCCAGGGTGGGAGCCAGGCCGATCGAGCCGGTGATGCCGTTGAGCACCGTGTGGCACGCGGAGGCGGCGACCTCGGCGGCGGCGTCCGGGCCCGCGAGGATCTCGGGCAGCGGCTCGGCGCCGTAGCGCGCGGCCAGCGCCTCGCGCAGCTCGGCGGCCTTGTCGGCCCTGGCCACCGCGACGGTCCGCACCCGCAGCCGGTGCGCCTGCTCGGCGAGCAGGTCCACCCGTCCGCCGGCGGCGGACAGCGCGGTCACCCGGAAGCGGTCCGGGTTGCGGAGCACGAGGTCGATGGCCTGGGTGCCGATCGACCCGGTGGACCCGAGGATCACCACGTCCTTCGGTCCGTCGGACGGATCGAAGACCAGATGCGGGTCGGCAAGCGGGGCAGGGCTGTCAGTCATCCCCCCATTGTGGCCCCCGCCCAGGCGCCCGGGAGTCCGCCCTCGTGTGATTCGGGGCGGACTCCCGGGCGAATGGGTCCCTACAGCGCAAGCCCGGTCATCACCAGGACGCGCTCGTAGGTGTAGTCGTCCATCGCGTAGCGCACGCCCTCGCGGCCCACGCCGGACTGCTTGGCGCCGCCGTACGGCATCTGGTCGGCCCGGTAGGACGGCACGTCGCCGATGATCACGCCGCCGACCTCCAGGGCGCGGTGGGCGCGGAAGGCGGTCTGCAGGTCGTGCGTGAAGACGCCCGCCTGGAGGCCGTACGGCGAGTCGTTGACCGCGGCGAAGGCCTCCTTCTCGCCTTCGGTCCGCTGCACGGTGAGCACCGGGCCGAAGACCTCCTCGCAGGAGAGGGTGACGCCCTCGGGCACGCCGGCCAGCACGGTCGGCGCGTAGGTCGCGCCGTCGCGGGCGCCGCCGGTGAGCAGCTCGGCGCCGGCCTTGACGGCCTCGTCGACCCAGGCCTCGACGCGCTTGGCGGCGTCCTCGCTGACCAGCGGGCCGACGTCGGTGGCGTCGTCGGCCGGGTCGCCGGTGACCTGGGCCTCGACCTTCTCGACGATCAGCGGGACCAGGCGGTCGTACACGGCGGCGTCGGCGATCACGCGCTGCACCGAGATGCAGGACTGGCCGCCCTGGTAGTTGGAGAAGGTGGCGATCCGGGTGGCCGCCCACTCCAGGTCCTGCTCGCTCGCCCAGTCCGCCAGGACCACGGCGGCGGCGTTGCCGCCGAGCTCCAGGGTGCAGTGCTTGCGCGGCACGCTGTCGCGGATGGACCAGCCGACCGGGCCGGAGCCGGTGAAGGAGATGACCGGCAGGCGCTCGTCCTGGACGAGGGCGGGCATCCGGTCGTTGGGCACGGTCAGCACGGACCAGGAGCCGGCCGGCAGGTCGGTCTCGGCCAGGATCTCGCCGAGGACCAGGGAGGAGATCGGGGTGGCCGGGGCGGGCTTGAGGATGATGGGCGCGCCGACGGCGATGGCCGGGGCCACCTTGTGGGCGCTCAGGTTGAGCGGGAAGTTGAACGGCGCGATGCCCAGCACCACGCCGCGCGGCACGCGGCGGGTCAGGGCGAGCCGGCCGGTGCCGCCCTGGTCGGTGTCCAGCCGCTGCGCCTCGCCGGCGTTCCAGCGGCGGGCCTCCTCGGCGGCGAGCCGGAACACGGAGATCGCGCGGCCGACCTCGCCGCGGGCCCACTTGACCGGCTTGCCGTTCTCGGCGGAGATCAGCTGTGCGATCTCCTCGGTGCGCTCGGTGAGGCGGCGCGCCACGTGGTCGAGGGCGGCGGCGCGGACGTGCGCCGGGGTGGCGGCGAACTCGTCCCGCACGGCGTGGGCGGCGGCGACGGCCTCCTCCACCTGGGCCTCGGTGGGGACGCTGACGGTCCCGACGGTCCAGCCGTCGTACGGGTTGGTGACGTCGAACGTCTCGTCGCCGGTGGCCTCGCGGCCGGCGATCCAGAAGGCATGGGAGGTCATGCGTCCACGGTAGGCGGGCCCGGGGCCGTCCCGACCTGGCCACCGTGGAGCGGGACGACGTCCGTTTGCTCCGAAGCGGCGCACGGTCCGGCGGCGGCCGGCCGGTGCTCACCGCTGCGCGCGCGGGAGCCCTGCGGCGGGCCCGGGCGCACTACATTGAGGCCCCGTACATGTGACGTCACGCAGCGCACCTGGGGGCCCGATGGACACCGACGGCAAGCCGGACACCCACTCCGTCCACCCGCCACGCCCTCGCCACGCCCCCTCCGTCGAGGCGGCGCCCGCCGGCGCGGCGTTCCTGGACTGGCTGCGCACCCCGCGTCCGCAGGCGGCTCCCGGCATCTGGCGGTTCGGGCACCGGCCGCGGCCGGACGAGGAGCCGGAGGTGACCCCGGCCCGGCAGCTGGTGACCGGGGCGGTGATCTCGTTCCTGGTGGGCTGGCTGGTGTGGTCGCTGCTGTGGAACGGCTACCTGGGCGGCTGGTGGCTGCTGCCGCTGTGGGCGATGGTGCCCGAGTCCTGGGCCGAGCCGCACTCGGTCGCCGCGGTGGTGGTCGTCTACGCCTACTACGCGCTGGTGGGCGGCGTCATCTTGGTGGCGGTGGCCCGGCTGGGCCGCTGGGCGGAGCTGTGGCGACGGTTCGGGCCGCCTGCCTGGCGCCCGCGCCGGCCCGCCGAAGCCGTCGTCCCCCGCTCCCCCGACGAGGACCCCGCGCGGTTCCCGGAGCTGCGGGCCGCCGGCTCGCCGGAGGCCCTGGCCGCCGCGGACCGGCTCGCGGCGGACGCGCGGGCCGGGCTGATGCGGGACATCGACCACGCCCGCCTCACCCGCGCCTGGCAGAGCGTGCGCGCCGGCCGGCTGCCGCTGACCACGTTCGCGGACGCCGTGCTGAAGGACGGCGCGGCGGCCTGCCCGCATCCGTCCGGCGCCCGCGACCTGCCGGTGCGCACCGCCCGCCACGACCTGCTGACCGGTCAGGTGCGGCTGGGCGCCGCCGCCGACGACCCGCGCAACCCGTACGCCTACCGCGACGCAGGGGTGGCACTCGCCCCCGACCTGCTGGCCACCTCGCTGGTGGCGGTGGGCCCGGCCGGGGCCGGCAAGACCTCCGCCCTGGTCCGCCCGCTGGCCGAGTCACTCACCCTGCACGCCCTGGCCGGCCGCGCCGCGGTGGTGGTGGTCGGCGCCGACGGGGCCGGGCTGGGCGCGAGCGACGCCTACGACGTCGTCGTGCGGATCGGCGACCCCGACTCCCCGCACGACCTCGACCTGTACGGCGGGACCGCCGATCCGGACGAGGCGGCGGCGGTGCTGGCCGAGGCGCTGGCCGGGGACGTGGCCGATCCGCAGGGCTCCGGCGAGGGCGGGCGGCGGCCGGCCACCGTCCTGGCCCAGCTGCTCGGACCGTTCCGCGCCGTCCACGACCGGTTCCCTTCCGTGCCGGAGCTGCGGGCGCTGCTGGACGGCGACCCCGAGCAGCTGGCGGCGCTGCGCGAGGCACTGGCGCGGGATCCCGCGCACGCCTCGCTGGTGCGCGAACTCGACGCCCGGCAGCGGCAGGCGGGGCGGCACGGGGACGCGGCGCCGCTGCTCGCCGACCGGATCGCGCTGCTGGACCGGCCGGCCTTCGCGACCTTCTTCGACACCACGGGGCGCACCCGTCCGTTCTCGCTGCGGGCGCTGGACCACCCGGTGCGGGTCCGCATCGACCTGCCGCGTCACGGGCACGCGGAGGCCGCGCGGATCCTGGCGCGGCTCGTCCTCGCGCAGTTCGCGGCGAGCGTGGCGGTGCGCCGGGACCGGTCGCTCTTCGCCTGCCTGGTCCTCGACGAGGCCGCCGGGGTGGTCACGCCGGAGGCGGTGCGGGCGGTGCAACGGCTGCGGTCGGTGAACGCCGGCGTGGTGCTGACGCTGCGCACGCTGGACGACCTGCCGCGAACGCTGCGGGGGCCGCTGCTGGGATCGGTGGGGTGCAGGGTCGCGCTGTCCGGGCTCACCCCGTGGGACGGGCAGGACTTCGCCGAGGTCTGGGGAAAGGAGTGGACCGAGGCGCGCGACGTCACCGACCGGCAGATCGTCGCCGAGACGCCGGCCGGCAAGGCGGTGCACGCGCTGCGGCGGGTGATCACCGGTCGGGCGCCTACGGCGCGGGCGGTGACGGTGCGGCAGGTGGAGCGTGAGCGGTGGTCGGCCTCCGACCTGGCCCACGGGGTTCCGCCCGGTCACGCGGTCGTCTCCCTGACCACCGCCGCGGGCGAGCACGCGCCGCCCCTGCTGACCGACCTGCGCGCCTGACGACGGGGGCGCGCGGCCCTCGGCGGCAGGGCGCCCGCGCCCACGCGGGGGAACGTGCGCCCCGGCCGTGCGGCGGGCGTCCGGTTACGCGGCGGGCGCCTTGCCCTGGAACCTGTGCAGGTCCGCGGCGCGCGTCTGGATCACCAGCACCGCAACCAGGGCCGCCAGCGCCGCCATCAGGGCGGCGGCGACGAACGCCGAGGTGATGCCCGCGGCGAGCGTCTGTTCCCGCAGCTCGGGCGGCAACGCGCCGGTCTGCCGGAAGCGCCGCCGTTCCTCCGGCGTGGCGGTGGTGAGGAACGAGCGGACCAGGTCCTCCGCCTTGTTCCGGCTGCCGGTGCTGAAGATGGTCACCAGGATGGACAGGCCGAGGGAGCCTCCGACCTGCTGGGTGGCGTTGAGCACCCCGGACGCGGCGCCCGACTCCTTCTCGGCCACGTTGGAGACGGCCATCAGCGTGAGGGAGACGAACTCGAAGCCCATGCCGAAGCCGAAGACGAGCATCGGCCCGAGGATGCCGCCGACGTAACTGCTGGTGACGTCCAGGCGCGACAGCCATCCCAGGCCGGCCGCGGCGAGGACGGCTCCGGTCACCATCACGATCTTGGGGCCGGTCCGCGGCAGCAGCTGGGAGGCGATTCCGGCGCTGACCGCGATGACGGCGCTCACCGGCAGGAAGGCCAGGCCCGCCTGAAGCGGGCTGAAGCCCAGGACGTCCTGCACGAAGAGGGTCAGGAAGAAGAACATGCCGAACATCGCCGCCGCGAGGCAGAGCATGATCGCGTAGGTGCCGGCCCGGTTCCGGTCGCGGAACAGTTTCAGCGGCGTGATCGGCTGCCGTGAGGTGCGCTCGACGAGGAGGAAGGTCCCCAGCAGGACGACCGCGACGGCGAAGGCGGTGACGGTGAGGGGGTCGGACCACCGCTTCTCCCCCGCGCGGATGAACCCGTACACCAGGGCGACCATGCCGAGCGTCGAGGTGACGGCCCCCGCCGCGTCGAACCGTCCCGGCCGGCGCTCCGACTCCCGGATGTACCGCAGGGTGGCGAGGACGATGAGCAGGCCGATGGGCACGTTGACGAAGAAGATCCACCGCCAGGTCAGCCACTCGACGAGGATGCCTCCACCGAGGAGCCCGATCGCGCCGCCCCCCGCGGACACCCCCGCGAACACGGCGAACGCCCGGTTGCGTTCGCGTCCCTCCTCGAAAATGGTGGCGATGAGCGCCAGCGCCGTCGGTGAGGCGACGGCGCCGCCGATGCCCTGGAGGGCGCGGGCGGCCAGGAGCTGCCAGGGCGCCTGCGAGACGCCGCACAGCAGCGACGCGAGGGTGAAGAGCGACACGCCGAACAGGAACATCCTGCGGCGGCCGAGGATGTCACCGGACCGGCCGCCCAGCAGGAGCAACCCGCCGAAGGTGAGGGTGTAGGCGTTGATCACCCACGCGAGGTTCGCCGTGGTGAAGTCGAGTGCCGTCTGGATGTGCGGCAGCGCGATGTTGACGATGGTGATGTCCAGCACCACCATCAGCTGGAGCGAGGCGAGCACCAGGAGCGCGACCTGCTTGCTGCCGTTCTCCGGAGTCGTCCCGCCGGCGTCCGGCCCCTGGCGTCGCAAGCTCGGTGACACTGTCAGCTCCCTCCGCTGCGGGCACCGGCCCGGGGCCGGTTCGCGCAGGTCGGCGGCCTTGTCGTCGACGACGAAGGCGGGCCCTCCGTACGGGTCGACAGTACGGTCGGCCCGCTGCCCGGGCGACCGCTGCGGACCGTCCGGGGGACACCCGCCCGACGCCCGCCCCGGCCTCGGCGCCACGCCCGCCGCGGCACCGGCGCCACGCCCGTCCCGGCCCCGGTGCCACGCCCGGCTCCCACGGGGCGGCACGGCCGAGGGCGGAACGCGTCCGCCGTCGGCCGTGGGCGGAACGCGTCCGCCGCGGCCTGCCAGTGCGGCACAATCACCGGTGGGTTCACTCCAGTCCGGCCAAGGACCCCCGCCTGTCAGGAACACCGATGCCGCCCACCCTCGCCTCGCTGCTGCACCACTCCGCGCTGCACCTGACCCTCCGGGCCGGTGAGGGCACCCCGCTGGACGTCCCCGTCCGCTGGGCGCACGTCAGCGAGCTGCCGGACCCCGTCCCCTACATGGAGGGCGGGGAGCTCCTGCTCACCACCGCGCTGAAGGTCGACGCCGAGGACCCGGCGGAGGCCGGCGGTTACGTGCGCCGCCTCGCCGCCGCGGGGGTCGTCGGCCTCGGCTTCGGCGTGGGCGTCAACTACGAGAAGGTGCCCGAGGCGCTGGTGGCGGCCGCGGCCGAACACGGCCTCCCGCTCCTGGAGGTGCCGCGCAGCACGCCCTTCCTCGCGATCAGCAAGGCCGTCTCCGCGGCCATCGCGGCGGACCAGTACCGGGCGGTGACGGCGGGCTTCGCCGCGCAGCGCGAGCTGACCCGACGGGCGCTCGGCGACGGGCCCGAGGGGGTGCTGGCGGCGCTGGCCGCCCAGGTGGACGGCTGGGCCGCGCTGTACGACGCCGCGGGAGCGGTGGTCGCGGTGGCGCCCGACTGGGCGGAGCGGCGCGCGGCGCGTCTCACCCCGGACGTGCAGCGCCTGCGCGACCGCCAGTCGCCCGCCACCGCGGTGATCGCCGGGCAGCGGGACCCGGACGAGGGGGCCGAGCGCGTCGGGGCGGCCGGCGACGGTCCGGCGCACGAGGAACCGCCCCGGGACGGGGACCGCGAGCAGGCCCGCGACACCGGCGAGGACCGGGTCGAGCTGCACACCCTCGGCACCGGCCGCCGCCCCCGGTCCGCGCTCGCCGTCGGCACCGCGGCCCCCCTCGGCACCGCCGAGCGGTACGCCGTGCACTCGGCGATCGCGCTGCTCACCCTCACCACCGAGCGGTCGCGCTCGCTGCACGAGGCCGAGCAGCGCATCGGCGCCGCCGTGCTGCACATGCTGCTGTCCGGCGAGGCGCAGCACGCGCGGACGGTCGCGGGCGACCTGTACGGCGGGCTGCTGGACGCGCCGTTCCGGGTGGTGGTGGCGGAGTACCGGGGCGAGGAGCTGGCCACCGCGCTGGAGGCGGCGGCCGCCTGGGCGGGCGAACCGGTGCTGGTGGTGCCGGAGGAGGAGCAGGGCCGGCTGGTGGCGCTGGCCGCGGACGGCGGCGCCGCGCTGGCCGCCTGCGCCGAGCAGGCGGCGGCCCTGGAGAGCGCGGCGGAGCGCGGCGGGCCCACGGCGGCCGTCGGCGTGTCCGCCCCGGCCGGGCCGACCAGTGTGGCCTCGGCGTACAAGCAGGCCGTCCAGGCGCTGGCGGTGGCCCGTCGGCGGGGTCGGGTCCTGGTCGAGCACGAGCACCTGGCGGCCGGCTCGGTGCTGCCGCTGCTCGCCGACGACGCCGTCCGCGCCTTCGCCGAGGGCCAACTGCGGGCGCTGCGGGACCACGACGCCACCGGTCGCGGCGACCTGGTGGCCTCGCTGCGCGCCTGGCTGTCCCGGCACGGCCAGTGGGACGCGGCCGCCGCCGACCTCGGCGTCCACCGGCACACCCTGCGGTACCGGATGCGCCGCGTCGAGGAGATCCTGGGCCGCTCCCTCGACGATCCGGACGTCCGCATGGAACTCTGGCTCGCCCTCAAGGCCACGGGCAACGGGAACGGAAACGGCCACGGCGCAGGACCCTCCCGGGGAGCCGGCCGGCGCCCCGCGGACTCCGCGGACGCCGGGGACAGCTGACCGGACCGGCCCGCACTGCGCCATCCCGGACAACGCGACGCGCCGAACGCTCCTGCGTGGAGCATGCTCGCCCCGCCCGCCTGGCCCTAGCCTGCGAACAGGAGGGAAGTGTCCGCCCGGCGAGCGCCGGACGAGGACCCCCGCCCCGACCGCCCGCTCGACCCCAGGGAGCCCCCCATGTCCGCATCCGCGCTGCCGCAGGAGCGTCGGCTCGTCACCGCCGTCCCCGGCCCGAAGTCGATCGAGCTGCAGGCCCGCCGGGCCGCCGCGGTCGCCCAGGGCGTGGGCTCCACCCTGCCGGTCTTCGCCGCCCGTGCGGACGGCGGCGTCATCGAGGACGTCGACGGCAACCGCTTCATCGACTTCGGCTCCGGCATCGCCGTCACCACGGTCGGCGCCTCCGCCGAGGCCGTGGTCCGCCGGGCCTCCGCCCAGCTGGCCGACTTCACGCACACCTGCTTCATGGTCACCCCGTACGAGGGCTACGTCGCCGTCGCCGAGGCGCTGGCCGAGCTGACCCCGGGCGACCACGCCAAGAAGTCCGCGCTGTTCAACTCCGGCGCCGAGGCCGTGGAGAACGCGGTCAAGATCGCCCGCGCGTACACCAAGCGCCAGGCGGTCGTGGTCTTCGACCACGGCTACCACGGCCGCACCAACCTCACCATGGCGCTGACGGCGAAGAACATGCCGTACAAGCAGGGCTTCGGTCCGTTCGCCCCCGAGGTGTACCGGGTGCCGGTGGCCTACGGCTACCGCTGGCCGACCGGGGCCGAGAACGCCGGCCCGGAGGCCGCCGCCCAGGCGGTCGACCAGATCGTCAAGCAGGTCGGCGCCGAGAACGTGGCCGCGATCATCATCGAGCCGGTGCTCGGCGAGGGCGGCTTCATCGAGCCGGCCAAGGGCTTCCTGCCGGCCATCCGCGAGTTCGCCACCGAGAACGGTATCGTGTTCGTGGCGGACGAGATCCAGTCCGGCTTCTGCCGCACCGGCCAGTGGTTCGCCTGTGAGGACGAGGGCATCGTCCCGGACCTGATCACCACCGCCAAGGGCATCGCCGGCGGTCTGCCGCTGGCCGCGGTCACCGGCCGCGCGGAGATCATGGACGCCGCGCACGCGGGCGGCCTCGGCGGCACCTACGGCGGCAACCCGGTCGCCTGCGCCGCCGCGCTGGGCGCCATCGAGACCATGAAGGAGCTCGACCTCAACGCCCGTGCCCGGCACATCGAGGAGCTCATGAAGGGCCGCCTCGCGGCGATGGCGGAGAAGTTCGACGCCATCGGCGACATCCGCGGCCGCGGCGGCATGATCGCCATCGAGCTGGTGAAGGACCGCACGACCAAGGAGCCCGACGCGCAGCTCGCCGCCGCCGTCGCCAAGGCCTGCCACAACGAGGGCGTGCTCGTCCTCACCTGCGGCACCTACGGCAACGTTCTCCGCTTCCTCCCGCCGCTGGTCATCGGTGAGGAACTGCTGAACGAGGGACTGGACGTCCTGGAGCAGGCGTTCGGCGCCGTCTGACAAGGTCAGCGGGGTAAATGGGGCCCGGGCCTCCGCCCCGGGAGACCCTGTGAAGAACGTGTGCGGGGTGGATGGCGGGACGGGGCGACGACTGTCCCGGCCTGCTGGTCTGCCGTAAGTTCGTCCCAGATGAGAGACACCCCGAACCCGCGGTCCGCCGCGGGGGTCCGGGCCGAGGTTTCCCCAGCCACGGCCTGACGGTGCTTCGCGCACACCCGGAGACCTGACGCTCCGGGTTCTCCTCACCGATCGGACGGCCGTCCGCCCCAAACCCCCCGGGGCGTACGGCACCCGATCCGGACCGTCACTTCACGGCGGTCCTCCGAAGGGCCGGCACACACCCCCCCTTGTGCCGGCCCTTCGGCATGTCCGGGCGCGTTCCGGCGTACGCGTCACGTCAGGCACCCTGGGGGGCGTGCCGATCACCTCCTCCCGTCCCGCCGCCCCGCCCCGCCCGCGCCGATCGGCGCGGTGTGCGCTGCCCTGGCTGCTGGGCCTGCTGTTCACCGTGCTGACCTGGCAGGTCGCCTCGGAGGGTCCGCTGGCCCGGGCCGACGAGCGGCTGGGCCGGGCGCTGATCGAGCGGGACGGGCTCTCGGCGTTCCTCGCGGACCTGGGCAACGCGGAGGTGGCCCTGCCGGTGCTGGCGGCCGCGGCGGGCTGGGCCGCGCTGCGGGGCCGCCGGGCGGGGCGGGCACGGTGGTGGACGCCGCCGGCCGTGGCGGCGGGAGCGGCGGTGGCCGTCCCGCTGGTGGTGGCGCCGCTGCAGGCGCTGATCGCCCGGCCGGGGCCGCCGCCGATGGCCCCGGAGACGGGTTTCTACCCCTCGGGTCACACGGCCACGGCGGTCGTCCTCTACGGCGTCGCGGCGCTGCTGCTCCTGCCCTGGCTGCGGCGGCGGGCGGCGCGGCTCGCCGTGGTCCTGCTGTGGGCGACGCTGGTCGCGGGCACGGCCGTGGGGCTCGTGCGGCACGGCTACCACTGGCCGCTGGACGTGATGGGCAGCCTCACCGCCGGCGGCGCCGTCCTCACCGCGCGCACCGGCGGCCCGGCCGCCCCGCGTGACGCGGAGGCCGCCCCCTGACGTCGCGGACGCCGCCCCGGACGAGGCGAGGCCCGCGCCAGGACGGCGTGAAGCCCGCGCCGCCCGGGGGCGTCAGGTGCCGTTGAGGCCGGCCACCGCCTCGTGCATCGCGATCTCCAGCAGCACGGGGTCCGTCAGGAGCCCCGTCCCGTCGGGCGGGACCACCCACCGCATGCGGCCCCCGGCCCTCCCCCACCTGCGCCCGGGGTGGGGCACGACCACCCAGGTGCCGCGCCCGGCCGCCCGCACCCCGGTGCCGAGCCACCGCCCGGCGGTGCCCGGCGGGACGAAGAACCCCAGGCGGTGGTCGTCGAACCCGGCGAGCACCGGCCCCATCCGGTCCAGGCACCGCCGCAGCACCGCCAGCGTGGCGTGACCGAGTTCGCCCGGCAGTATCAGCACGTCCCAGGCCTTGCCGGCCGGCAGCAGGGCCACGCCGTCGGCCCGTTGCCCCCATTCCGCGCGGCAGGCCGCCGGGTCCGGGGCGACCGACGCCAGCCACTCGACCGCCCGCCTCACCGCAGCCGTCCCGTTCATCCGCGGACCACCTCCTCGCTCCCGGCGGGCCGCCGTCCGGCCGCGCGCACTGTCCGTGGGAGAGAGGAGGTTGTGTCCCGGTCATTACGCGACTTCGACGGACTCACCCGTTCGGGTGAGCAACCTGAAGGGATCCTCAGCTGTCGAAGCCGAGGCCCACCCGGTCCAGCGCCCGCAGCCACACGTTGCGCCGGCCGCCGTTGACGTCGGCCCGGGCCAGCGACCAGCGGGTGAGCGCGATGCCGGTCCAGGCGAACGGCTCGGGCGGGAACGGCAGGGGCTTGGAGCGCACCATCTCCAGAGCGGTCCGCTCGGTCTCCTCGCCGTCGAGCAGGTCGAGCACGACCTGCGCGCCGAACCGGGTGGCTCCCACGCCCAGCCCCGTGTAGCCGACGGAGTAGCCCACCCGTCCGCCGTGCGCGGTGCCGAAGAAGGGCGCGAACCGCGAACAGGTGTCGATGGCGCCTCCCCAGGCGTGGGTGAACCGCACGCCCTCCAGCTGCGGGAAGCAGGTGAAGAACTGCTCGGCGAGCGCGGCGAAGGTCTCGGGCCGGTTGTCGTACTCGGCCCGCACCTGCCCGCCGTAGCGGTACACCGCGTCGTAACCGCCCCACAGGATCCGGTGGTCGGCGGTGAGGCGGAAGTAGTGGAACTGGTTGGCGAGGTCCGCCAGCCCCTGTCTCCCCCGCCATCCCACCGAGGCCATCAGGTCCTGCGGCAGCGGTTCGGTGACCAGGGCGTAGTCGTACACCGGCACGGTGTAGGGCCGCACCCGGCGCAGCAGGCTGGGGAAGACGTTGGTGGCCAGAGCCACCTTGCCGGCCCGGACCGACCCGTAGGGCGTGGGCACGTGCACCCCGGCGCCCTGCCGGCGCACGGACAGCGCGGGGCTGTGCTCGTGGATCCTCACGCCCAGCCGCAGGCAGGCCTGCTTGAGTCCCCAGGCCAGCTTGGCCGGATGGACCAGGGCGACGCCCCGGCGGTCGTAAATGCCTCCGAGGAAGGTCGGGGAGTCGACGTGGGCACGCACCCCGTCCGCGTCGAGGAGGTCGACGTGGTCCGCGAGCCCGTGCTCCTCCATCGTCCGGTACAGCTCGCGCAGTTCGCCGATCTGGTGCGGTTCGGTGGCGAGGTCGATCTCGCCGGTGCGCTCGAACTCGCAGTCGATGCCGTACCGGGCGACGGTGTCCTCGATGGCGTCGAGGTTGCGGGCGCCCATCTCCTCCAGGGTGCGGATCTCGCCGGGCCACCGGGAGAGTCCGTTGGCGAGCCCGTGGGTGAGGGAGGCGGCGCAGAAGCCGCCGTTGCGCCCGGAGGCGGCCCAGCCGATCTCCTTGCCCTCGAGGAGCAGCACGTCGCGGCCGGGGTCGCGTTCCTTGGCGAGCAGGGCCGTCCACAGGCCGCTGTACCCGCCGCCGACCACCAGCAGGTCGCAGGTGGCGGCGGCGGTGAGGGCGGGCTCGGGGCGGGGACGGCCCGGGTCCTCCAGCCAGTACGCGGCCGGCCGGGCCTCGGCGAGAGACTTGGTCCAACGGTTCATGGCTCCAGGGGCCATGAATCTCAACTCCCCACAGGATCTGTCGGATTACGCCTTGTTGCGCGTGTTTCTCTTCTCCATGCGCCGCCGGCCGTTGCCCACGGCCATGGAGATCACGACGACCAGCACGGCGACCAGGAACATGGCCGTGCCGACGACGTTGATCTGCACCGGGGTTCCGCGCTGCGCCGATCCCCAGACGTACATGGGGAAGGTGACCGTGGAACCCGCGGTGAAGTTGGTGATGATGAAGTCGTCGAAGGAGAGCGCGAAGGCGAGGAGCGCGCCGGCCGCGATGCCGGGCCAGGCGATGGGCAGGGTGACCCGCAGGAAGGTCTGCGCCGGTCCGGCGTAGAGGTCCTGCGCGGCCTGCTCCAGGCGGGGGTCCATCGACATCACGCGCGCCTTGACGGCGGTGACGACGAAGCTGAGGCAGAACATGATGTGGGCGATCAGCACCGTCCAGAAGCCCAGCCGCGCGCCCATGTTGAGGAACAGGGTGAGCAGCGAGGCGGCCATCACGACCTCGGGCATCGCCATCGGAAGGAAGATCAGCGAGTTGACCGCGCCGCGCCCGCGGAAGCGGTAGCGGGCCAGGGCGAAGGCGATCATGGTGCCCAGCACGGTGGCCGCCAGGGTGGCCCACAGGGCGAGCTGGAGGCTGAGCGCCAGCGATCCGCAGAGGCCGGAGACCCCGCACGGGTCGCTCCAGGCGTCGGTGGAGAACGTGTGCCAGGAGTAGTTGAAGCGGCCGACCGGGTCGTTGAACGAGAAGACGGTCACGACGACGTTGGGCAGCAGCAGGTACGCGAGGGTCAGCAGGCCGAACACGACGACCAGACGCCGCCGGATCCAGGTGACAAGGGCCATCAGACGAGATCCTCCGTCCCGGAGCGGCGGATGTGGACGCTGACGGCCACCAGGATCACGGCCATCAGGATGAAGGAGAGCGCCGCGGCCGTCGGGTAGTCCAGGACGCGCAGGAACTGCGTCTGGATGACGTTGCCGATCATGCGGGTGTCGGTGGAGCCCAGCAGGTCGGCGTTGACGTAGTCGCCGCCCGCCGGGATGAAGGTCAGAAGCGTCCCGGCCACCACGCCCGGCATGGACAGCGGCAGGGTGACCTTGCGGAAGACGGTGGCGGGGCGGGCGTAGAGGTCGGCGGCCGCCTCGTGCAGGCGCGGGTCGATGCGCTCCAGCGAGGTGTACAGCGGCAGGACCATGAAGGGCAGGAAGTTGTAGGTCAGGCCGCAGACCACCGCCAGGGGTGTCGCCAGGACGCGGTCGCCCGCGGTCAGGCCGAGCCAGCTGGTCACGTCGAGGACGTGCAGGGTGTTGAGCGCGTCGACGACCACTCCCCCGTCGGCGAGGATCGTCTTCCACGCCAGGGTGCGGATCAGGAAGCTGGTGAAGAACGGCGCGATCACCAGGATCATGATCAGGTTGCGCCACCGTCCGGCGCGGAAGGCGATCAGGTAGGCCAGCGGGTAGCCGAGGAGCAGGCACAGCACGGTGGCGGTGCCCGCGTAGAGGACCGAGCGCAGGAACTGCGGCCAGTACTCGGCGACCGCGTCGGCGTACGTGGCGAAGTGCCAGGTCACCTGGTAGCCGGCCTCCAGCGACCCGGTCTGCACCGAGGTGGACGCCTGGTAGATCACCGGCAGGGCGAAGAAGACCAGCAGCCACAGCATGCCGGGCAGGAGCAGCAGGTAGGGGACGGTCCGGCCGCGGCGGCGCGGCGGCCGGGCGGGCTTTCCGGCGCCGGCCGGAGCGGGGGGCGGGGCGGACTCGGCGAGCGTGGTGGAGGTCATCCGGCGTCCCCCTTCCCGGGCGTCGCGGCGACCGTGCCGGACATGTCCGCGGTCTCGAGGGTCTCGGTCCCGGCCTCGATGTCCTGGGCGGCGTCCAGCGCGAAGGTGTGGGCGCGGCTCCAGTGCAGGACCACCTCGGCGCCGGGCGCGAGGCGGGGGTCACGGTCGACGTTCTGCGCGTAGACCGCGAGGCCGAGGCCGGCCGGGCTGTTCACCAGGTACTGGGTGGAGACGCCGAGGAAGCTCGCCTCGGTGACGACGCCGGTGACCTGGTTGCGGCCGGCGGGTATCCGGTCTGCCTCGTCGGCGTGGGTGAGCGCCGCCTTCTCCGGGCGCACGCCCACCAGCAGCCGCGTTCCGGCGCCCGCGGGGACGGGGCAGCGTTCGGCGGGCACGCCCAGGGTGTCGCCGCCCGCGCGGACCAGGATCTCGTCCTTGGCCGTGGAGAGGACCTCGGCCTCGATCAGGTTGGAGGTGCCGAGGAAGTTGGCGACGAAGGTGGTGGCCGGGTTCTCGTAGAGGTCGGCGGGGGCGCCGAGCTGTTCGACCCGGCCGCCGTTCATCACGGCGACGGTGTCGGCCATCGTCATGGCCTCCTCCTGGTCGTGCGTGACGTGGATGAAGGTGATGCCGACCTCGGTCTGGATGCGCTTGAGCTCCAGCTGCATCTGCCGTCGCAGCTTGAGGTCGAGGGCGCCGAGCGGCTCGTCGAGCAGCAGCACCCTGGGGTGGTTGATCAGGGCGCGGGCCACCGCGACGCGCTGCTGCTGGCCGCCGGAGAGCTGGTGCGGCTTGCGGCGGGCGAACTCGCCGAGCTGCACCAGGTCGAGCATCTCCCCCACCTGCTGCTTCACCGAGCGCACCCCGCGCCGGCGCAGGCCGAAGGCGACGTTCTCGAAGACGTCCAGGTGCGGGAAGAGGGCGTAGGACTGGAAGACGGTGTTGACCGGCCGCTTGTACGGGGGCAGCCGGGTGACGTCCTGGTCGCCGAGGTGGACGGTGCCGGTGCTGGGCTCCTCCAGTCCGGCGATCATCCGCAGGGTGGTGGTCTTGCCGCAGCCGGAGGCGCCGAGCAGGGCGAAGAAGGAGCCCTCGGGGACGGTCAGGTCGAGGGGGTGGACGGCGGTGAAGTCGCCGTAGACGCGGCTGATGCCGCTGAGGCGGACGTCGCCGCCGGAGGTGGTGCCGGTCATCTCGGTCATGCCTTTCACGCGCCCGTCAGCTTCGCGAACTTGGCCTCGTAGGCCGTCTCTTCCTTGTCGGTCAGGGAGCGGAACGCCCGTGACTTCGCGGCCATGTCCCGGTCGGGGAGGATCAGCGGGTTCGCGGCGGCGTCGGCGTCGATCTTGGCGAGCTCGTCCTTGACGCCGTCGACCGGGCAGACGTAGTTGATGTACGCGGCGAGCTGCGCCGCCATGGCCGGCTGGTAGAAGTGGTCGATCAGCCGCTCGGCGTTGGTCTTGTGGCGGGCCCTGGCCGGCACCAGCAGGTTGTCGGTGGAGGTCAGGTAGCCGCTGTCCGGGACGACGAAGTCGATCTCGGGGCTGTCGGCCTTGAGCTGCACGACGTCGCCGGCCCAGGCGACGCAGGCGGCGAAGTCCCCGCTGGTGAGGTCGGCGGTGTAGTCGTTGCCGGTGAAGCGGCGGATCTGCCCCTTGTCGACGGCCTTCTGGAGACGGGCCACCGCCGCGTCGTAGTCGTCGTCGGTGAAGTCGCCGGGGTCCTTGCCCATGTCCAGCAGCGTCATGCCCATGGTGTCGCGCATCTCGGTGAGGAGGCCGACGCGTCCCTTGAGCTTCGGGTTGTCCAGCAGGTCCGACACCGACCGCACCTCGACGCCGTCCAGCGCCTTCTTGTTGTAGGCGATGACGGTGGAGATGCCGGTCCACGGATACGAGTAGGCGCGGCCGGGGTCCCAGTCCGGGGAGCGGAACTGGGCGGAGAGGTTGGCGTACGCGGTCGGCAGGTTGGAGGCGTCGAGCTTCTGCACCCAGCCGAGGCGGATCATGCGGGCGGCCAGCCAGTCGGTCACGCAGATCAGGTCGCGGCCGGTGTCCTGCCCGGCGGCCAGCTGCGGCTTGATCTTGGCGAAGAACTCGTTGTTGTCGTTGATGTCCTCGCTGTACCTGACCTTGACGCCGGTCCGCGCGGTGAACGCCTCCAGGGTGGGGTGGCGTTTCTCGCTCTCGTCGACGTCCATGTACTCGGTCCAGTTGGAGAAGCTGACGGTCTTCTCCTTCGCCGAGTGGTCGTCGGCGGCGGCCGCACCCTGGGTGCTCCCGGCCGGCGGGATGCCGCACGCGCTCAGCGCGCCGGCGCCTCCGGCCGCGAGCACGCCGCCCGCCGACGCGCGCAGCAGGGAGCGGCGGCTGAGGGCGGCCCTGCGGGCCGGGGGGAGGCGGTCGGGCTGGTACTGCTCCATGCGCGAGGTGCCCTTTCGGGATGCCCTTTCGGGTGGTGTCGACGGGAGGGAGGCGGTCCGCCGCCGGAGGGCGACGGCCTTGCGGCGTCCGGCCGCCCGGGGGGGTGGCGGCCGGGGGCGCCGCGACGTGGTCCGCGAGGACCGGCGGGGCCAGGCTGGGTGCCGATCCTGACAGAGCGGCGGGGCTCCAACAAGGGATTCCGTTGTTGCCATTTGATTAATCAACGGAATCTGTCGACCACGCGCGGGTCGTGCGGAAAACCCGGGGGCGCGTCGTCGGCACCGCGTGCGAGAGTGCGAGGGTGACGGACAGGCGAGCGAACCAGGTGCGCAGTCGTGAGGACCTGGCCCGGCTGATGAGCTCGGGGACCAGGGTCAAGTTCCTGCATTTCTGGGGCCACCGGCCGCAGAGCGACGGCGGCGTGGGCGCCGGCTGCCTGAGCCAGTGGTGGCCGTCCCCGTTCACCGTGGACGGCAGGCGGTACGGGACGGCCGAGCACTGGATGATGGCCGCCAAGGCCCGCCTGTTCGGCGACGCGGAGGCCGAGAACCGGATACTCGAGGCCGACGGCCCGGCCCGGGCGAAGAATATCGGACGAACGGTCCGCGACTTCGACGAGGCGGTGTGGGAGCGGGAGCGCTTCGGCATCGTCGTCGAGGGCAGCGTGCACAAGTTCGCCGCGCACCCGGAGCTGCGGGCGTTCCTGCTGGGCACGGGCGACCGCGTCCTGGTGGAGTCCAGCCCGCTCGACCGCGTCTGGGGCACGGGCCTGGCGGCGCGGGACGACGGGGCCTCGGACCCCGCCCGGTGGCGGGGGCTGAACCTTCTGGGCTTCGCCCTGATGGAGGCCCGGGAGCGGCTGGCGGGCTGAGGGGCGACCCGGCGGTGGGCGCGGCGGCCGGCACCGCGGTGCTTCGGTCCGGGGGCGGCGGGCACGGGGCCCGGAACGCTCGGCCTACGATGTCGTGACCCCCAGGAAGGACCCCCGCATGACCGACCAGCCCGCCGTCCCCCGCACCCTCGACGCCGGGGTTCCCCGCGACCTCCACGCCTTCGTCGCGGGTCTGCCCAAGGCCGAGCTGCACGTGCACCACGTCGGCTCGGCCTCCCCGCGGATCGTCGCGGAGCTGGCCGCCCGTCACCCGGACTCGAAGGTCCCCACGGATCCAGAGGCGCTGGCCGACTACTTCACGTTCACGGATTTCGCCCACTTCATCCAGGTGTACCTGTCGGTGGTCGACCTGGTCCGCACCCCGGAGGACGTCCGGCTGCTGACCTACGAGGTCGCCCGCGACATGGCCCGCCAGCAGGTGCGCTACGCCGAGCTGACCGTCACCCCGTACTCGTCGGTCCGCCGCGGCATGGACGAGAAGGCCTTCATGGAGGCCATAGAGGACGCCCGCAGGTCCGCGGAGGCCGACTTCGGCACCGTGCTGCGCTGGTGCTTCGACATCCCGGGCGAGGCCGGCCTGGAGTCCGCGGAGGAGACCGTGCGGCTCGCCACGGACGACGCGCTGCGCCCCGAGGGCCTGATCTCCTTCGGTCTGGGCGGCCCGGAGATAGGGGTGCCCCGGCCGCAGTTCAAGCCGTACTTCGACCGCGCCCGCGCGGCCGGGCTGCACTCCGTCCCGCACGCCGGCGAGACCACCGGGCCCGGGACCGTGTGGGACGCGCTGCGCGAGCTGGGCGCCGAGCGCATCGGTCACGGCACCAGCTCCGCCCAGGACCCGCGACTCCTCGAGCACCTGGCGGAGCACCGGATCGCGCTGGAGGTCTGCCCGACCTCCAACATCGCCACCCGTGCCGTGCGCACCCTGGACGAGCACCCGATCAGGGAGTTCGTGAAGGCCGGCGTGCTGGTCACGGTCAACTCCGACGACCCGCCGATGTTCGGCACCGACCTGAACAACGAGTACGCGGTCGCCGCCCGGCTGCTGGACCTCGACGAGCGGGGTCTGGCCGACCTGGCGAAGAACGCGGTGGAGGCGTCCTTCCTCGACGCGGCCGGCAAGGCCCGGATCGTCACCGAGATCGACGCGTACACGGCGGCATGGCTCGCCCCCTGACCGCGGTCGCCCACCGCGGCGACCCCTACCGGCACCGCGAGAACACCGTGGCCTCCCTGCGCTCCGCCGTCCGGCGGGGCGCGGACGCGGTGGAGGTGGACGTCCGTCTCACCCGTGACGGCGTCCCGGTGCTGCTGCACGACCGCACGCTGAAGCGGCTGTGGGGTCAGGACCTCCCCGTGGCCTCGCTCACCTCGGCGGACGTCCACGAGCTCACCGGCGGCGGCGTGCCCACACTGGCCGAGGCGCTGGAGGCCACGGCGGGCCACCGGCTGCTGCTGGACCTGCCGTACGACGCCGTGGGGACGCCGGCCGCCGTGCGGCGTGTGCTCGGGACCGTGTCGGAGGGCGGGGCGAGGGAGCGCGTGTACTGGTCGGGTGCGGCGGCGACGCTGCTGGCGGTGCGGTCCGCCGACCCGGCGGCCGAGCTCGCCCTGACCTGGACGACGGCCGCCCCGCCGCGCCCCGGTCTGCTGGCGGCCCTCCGGCCGCGGTGGCTCAACTACCGGTTCGGTCTGCTCTCCGGGGACCTGGTGCGGCGAGCGCACGCCGACGGTCACCTGGTCCAGGCGTGGACCGCGGACACCGGCCGCACCATGCGGCGGCTGATCGCGGCGGGCGTGGACGCGGTCACCACCAACCGGATCGACGTGCTGACGCGGCTGCGCGACGCGGGGGTCCGGGCGTCGGGCGGCGCGGGGGACGCGGGCGGAACGCGCGACGCGGGCGGCGCGGGCGAGGCCCCCTAGGGGTGGTCCCCGGCTGCGCCCGGGCGTGAAGTGCCCCTGGGCTGAGGGCAGTTACAGGGTCGCGCCCCTCCTCGGCGATGATCCGCCCCGGTGGCCGCCGCCCGCAGGATGACCGTGCCGGAAAGGCGCCCCGTCATCCCGAGGAGACCGCATGCCCCGCAGCACCGCCCGCTCCCCACGCACCAACGGCACCACCCGCACCGCCCGCCCGGCCTCTCCCGCCGCGGGCACGTCGCGTACCGCGCGCCGCACCCGCGGCACGGCCGTCACCGCCGTCGCCGCCGCGCTGGCCCTGGGGATCGGCGCCCTCGCGCTGCCGGCCGGCGCCGCGACGGCCGCCCCACGGCCGCCCGTCTCCTGCGTCACCCTCGCGGCCGGGCCCGACGCCGACGCCCTCTGCGAGGCGATCTCCGCGCTGCCCGACGACGAGGCGACCGCCGCCCAGATCCGCGTCGGCGGCCACGGCGCCTGGCTCGGCACGGCCGGCGTGCGCGACCTGGACACCGGCGCCCCCGCCCTGCGGCACGCCCGGTTCCGGGCCGGTTCCACCACCAAGATCGTCACCGCCTCGATGGTGCTCCAGCTCGCCGCCGAGGGCCGGATCGGCCTCGACCGGCCGGTGCAGCGCTACCTGCCGGGCCTCTTCCCCGACAGCTTCGCGCCGATGACCGTCCGCCAGCTGCTGAACCACACCAGCGGCCTGAAGCCCGGCGCCTCCTTCGGCGACACCACCGAGGACATGTGGGAGCACCGCTTCGAGACCATGACCCCGCGGGAGGTGGTCGCCGGGTCGATCGCGGCGGGCCCCGGCGCCACCCCCGGCACGGTGCAGCGCTACTCGAACATCCACTACGTCGTCCTCGGCCTGATGATCGAGAAGGTCACCGGCGACACGCTCGCCCACCAGGCCCAGGTCCGCGTCTTCCGTCCGCTGGGCATGCGCGACAGCTACTTCCCGGTGAACGGCGACCCGCGGATCCACGGACCGCACAACCGCGGCTACGAGAAGATCGGCGGCCGCCTCACGGACGTCACCGACTGGAACATGACGGACCGTTTCGCGGCCGGCGACCTGATCTCCTCCACCGCCGACCTGGAGACCCTGCTGGTCTCCCTCTTCCGCGGCAAGGTCGTCCCCAGGCCCTACCTGGACCAGATGTTCGAGGTGCCGGAGGTCAAGGACTACGACACGGGCGAGGACGCGACCATCGGCCTGGGTCTGGAGCGTTTCGTGAACCCCGCCGGCCTGGAGATCTGGGGCAAGACGGGCTCCCGCCCCGGCTACCACACGGTGATCGCGGCCACCCGGGACCTGTCCCGCACCGTGGTCTACTCGGTCAACTCCACCGACGCCCGGGGCGACGGCAACGCCATCGCCCAGCGGTTCGCCTTCCCCGCCTTCAACCGCTGACCGCGCCCGCCCCGGCCGCCGGCCCCGCAGCCGCGGCGTCGGCCCGGGCGGCCGGGGCGGCCTCGGCACTCTTGACCGCCTCGGCGGCCTCGGCGGTCAGTGCCTCGAGTCGCTTGATCCGCCGGCGCAGGACGAGCAGCGGGATCACCCCGAAGACGCCGAAGGAGATGTCGATCAGCGTCCAGAAGACCGGGATGCCGCGGATCGGCCCGCAGATCAGCGCCAGCGGGACGACGCCGGCGCAGGCGATCATCCCGAACTCGATCACCCAGATGTTGCGCACCGGGTCCCGGTAGGGCCCCCAGAAGGCCACCGCGATCACCAGGTGGGCGAACGCCAGCCAGTCCGTGCCGTACAGCAGGAACGGGTACGAGGCGTCCGCCTCGTCCAGCCCCCGGCGTACCCGGGTGATCCACTCCATCAGACCGTCGGGCGTCGGCAGCGCCTCCAGCACCTCCTGCGTCCAGCGCAGTTCGTGCACCAGCGGGAAGGCGGTGGCGCCGCTCAGCACCAGGCACACCACGAGGAACAGCAACCAGCACCGAATGCCCCTCAGCAGGGCGGCTCCGTCATCCACACCGAGCAGCGTACGCCATCTTTGAACGCGTTCAAATACGGTTTCGGCCGTCCCTGCGGGCACGTGCCGTGCGCGCACACGCGAACGGGGCCCCGGGCGGTTCGATCACCGCCCGGGGCCCCGTCGTCGTCGCGGGGTACGCCGCTGCCGTCAGCCCTCCAGCGAGGTCATCACGTGCTTGATGCGCGTGTAGTCCTCGAAGCCGTAGCCGGAAAGGTCCTTGCCGTAGCCGGACTTCTTGAACCCGCCGTGCGGCATCTCGGCGACCAGCGGGATGTGGGTGTTGATCCACACGCAGCCGAAGTCCATCGACCGGGACATCCGCATCGCGCGGGCGTGGTCGCGGGTCCACACCGAGGAGGCCAGGGCGTAGTCGACGCCGTTGGCGTACTCCAGCGCCTGCGCCTCGTCGGCGAAGGACTGGACGGTGATGACCGGGCCGAAGACCTCGTTCTGGATGATCTCGTCGTCCTGCCGCAGGCCGGAGACGACGGTCGGGGCGTAGAAGTAGCCCTTGTCGCCGACCCCGTGGCCGCCGGCCTCGACCTTGGCGTGCGCCGGGAGGCGGTCGATGAAACCGGCGACCTGGGCGAGCTGGTTGGCGTTGTTCAGCGGCCCGTAGAGCACGTCCTCGTCGTCCGGCTGCCCGGTCTTCGTGCCGGCCGCCGTCTTGGCGAGGGCGGAGACGAACTCGTCGTGCACCGACTCGTGGACCAGCACACGGGTGGCGGCGGTGCAGTCCTGTCCGGCGTTGAAGTAGCCGGCCTCGGCGATGGCGGAGACGGCCTTCTCGATGTCCACGTCCTCGAAGACGACGACCGGCGCCTTGCCGCCGAGCTCGAGGTGGACCCGCTTGAGGTCCTTGGCGGCGGAGCCCGCGACCTGCGTGCCTGCGCGCACCGAGCCGGTGATGGAGGCCATCGCCGGGGTCCGGTGCTCGACCATCATGCGCCCGGTCTCGCGGTCGCCGCAGACGACGTTGAAGACGCCCTTGGGCAGGATGCCGCCGAGGATCTCGGCGAGCAGCACGGTCGACTCCGGCGTGGTGTCCGACGGCTTGAGGACCACCGTGTTGCCCGCGGCGATCGCCGGGGCGAACTTCCAGACGGCCATCATCATCGGGTAGTTCCACGGCGCGACCTGCGCGCAGACGCCGACCGGCTCGCGGCGGACGATGGAGGTCAGGCCCTCCATGTACTCGCCGGCCGAACGACCCTCGAGCATCCGCGCGGCGCCCGCGAAGAAGCGGATCTGGTCCACCATCGGCGGGATCTCCTCGCTGCGGGTGAGACCGACCGGCTTGCCGGTGTTCCTCACCTCGGCCGCGATGAGTTCCTCGGCCCGCTCCTCCACCGCGTCGGCGATCTTCAGGAGGGCCTTCTGACGCTCGGCGGGCGTGGTGTCGCGCCAGGCCGGGAAGGCCGCGGCGGCCGCGGACATGGCCGCGTCGACGTCGGACTGCGCGGACAGCGGGGCGGTGGCGTAGGGCTCGCCCGTCGTCGGGTCGATCACCTCGGTGGTGCGCCCGTCGGCGGCGTCCCGGAACTCACCGTCGATGTAGTTGCGCAGACGACGCAGTTCGGTGGTCACTGCCGGCCTCCTGATCGATGCGGGTGTCCCGCTCACGCGGAACGTCTCGTTGCTTGAGACGCCCACCCTAGTCCGGAACCGCACGTTTCCGACACCCCCGACCACGCCACATCTGCGAAATCCGCAGTAAATCGACTCCTGAACGACGAATTTCATCGGTCGACTCTTGCCGAACGATCGATCCGTCGTGCAGAGTGGCACCGTGGCCAGTCGAAACGCAGACCCGAGCGGCGGCACCCCGCACCTGGATTCCGTCTCCCTCGCGATCATCGAGCAGCTCCAGGAGGACGGCCGGCGCCCGTACGCGGCGATCGGCAAGGCGGTCGGCCTGTCCGAGGCGGCGGTGCGCCAGCGCGTGCAGAAGCTGCTGGACCAGGGCGTGATGCAGATCGTCGCGGTGACCGACCCGCTCACCGTGGGCTTCCGCAGGCAGGCCATGGTCGGCGTCCACGTCGAGGGCGACGTGGAGGCGGTGGCCGACGCCATCGCCGCCATGGACGAGGCGGAGTACGTGGTGATGACGGCGGGGCGGTTCGACCTGATCGTGGAGGTCGTCTGCGAGGACGACGATCACATGCTGGAAGTGATCAACCGGCGTGTTCGCGCCGTCCCCGGGGTGCGCTCCACCGAGAGTTTCGTCTATCTCAAGCTGAAGAAGCAGACCTACATGTGGGGAACGCGATAGCCGTGAACAGCCAGGACAGCCAGGCTTTCAGCAGCAGCAAGGACCGCGGCAGGGCCGCCTACGACCACCTGTGGATGCACTTCACCCGCATGTCGTCGTACGAGAACGCCCCCGTCCCGACGATCGTGCGGGGCGAAGGCGTCCACATCTTCGACGACAACGGCAAGCGGTACCTGGACGGCCTGGCCGGTCTCTTCGTGGTCCAGGCGGGCCACGGCCGGGCGGTGCTCGCCGAGACGGCCGCCGCGCAGGCGCGTGAGCTGGCGTTCTTCCCCGTGTGGTCCTACGCCCACCCCCAGGCCGTCGACCTCGCCGAGCGGCTCGCGCACCACGCCCCGGGCGACCTGAACAAGGTCTTCTTCACCACCGGCGGCGGCGAGGCGGTGGAGACCGCTTGGAAGCTGGCCAAGCAGTACTTCAAGCTGACCGGCAAGCCCACCAAGCACAAGGTGATCTCCCGCGCCACGGCCTACCACGGCACCCCCCAGGGCGCCCTCTCGATCACCGGCCTGCCCGCTCTGAAGGCCCCGTTCGAGCCGCTGGTGCCGGGCGCGCACAAGGTGCCCAACACCAACCTCTACCGGGCCCCGCTCCACGGCGACGACCCGGAGGCGTTCGGCCGCTGGGCCGCCGACCAGATCGAGCAGCAGATCCTCTTCGAGGGCCCCGACACGGTCGCCGCGGTCTTCCTCGAGCCGGTGCAGAACGCCGGCGGCTGCTTCCCGCCGCCGCCCGGCTACTTCCAGCGGGTCCGGGAGATCTGCGACACCTACGACGTGCTGCTCGTCTCCGACGAGGTCATCTGCGCGTTCGGCCGCCTGGGCACCATGTTCGGCTGCGAGAAGTTCGGCTACCAGCCGGACATGATCACCTGCGCCAAGGGGATGACCTCGGGCTACTCCCCGATAGGGGCCTGCATCGTCTCGGACCGGCTCGCCGAGCCGTTCTACCAGGGCGGCAACGTCTTCCTGCACGGCTACACCTTCGGCGGCCACCCGGTCTCCGCGGCCGTCGCGATGGCCAACCTCGACATCTTCGAGCAGGAGAAGCTCAACCAGCACGTGCTGGACAACGAGGGCGCCTTCCTCGGCACCCTGGAGAAGCTGCGCGACCTGCCGATCGTGGGCGACGTGCGGGGCAACGGCTTCTTCTACGGCATCGAGCTGGTCAAGGACAAGGACACCAAGGAGACCTTCGACGCGGAGGAGACCGAGCGGGTGCTCTACGGGTTCGTCTCGAAGAAGCTCTTCGAGAACGGCCTGTACTGCCGGGCCGACGACCGCGGCGACCCGGTGATCCAGCTGGCCCCGCCGCTCATCTCCGACCAGGGCACCTTCGACGAGATCGAGCAGATCCTCCGCGCCACCCTGACGGAGGCGTGGACCAAGCTCTGATCCTGATCAGATCGCTTGTCGCCCGGATCCGCCGCGCGCCACTCTGTCCCTCCCGACGGGGCGTTCCCGCTGGGAGAGACAGGGGGCGGACATGAGGCGTGCGGTCACCGCGGTGGCGGTCGTGGCGGCGTGGGCGGTACTGGCGGGCTGCGGGGGCGGAGGCGGGGAAGCCGGCGCCTCGGTGGCCACGCCCCCGAAGCCGTCGGCGCCTTCGAGCACTGCGGCCTCCGCGTCGCCCGTCCCACCATCCTTCGACCCGGAGGCGTACTGGGCCGAGGTGGCGTCGGGCCTGGCCGCCGGGGACCGCCCTGCGGAGGGTCCCGCGCAGGTCCGTCATTCCACGGGCAAGGGGGGCAACGTCACCTTCGTCTGGGAGACCGGTGACGGGCGCGTCTGCTGGGCCATGCAGCAGAGCCCGGGCGCGATCACGGCCTGCCTCAACGACCCGTTGCCCATCGGCAGCAAGCCCCGCGTCCAGGAGCTCTACCAGACCGGTGGCGTCTACGGCGACTTCATCCTCTTTCTGGCCGACCGCGAGAAGGTCACCTCACTGTCCTGCGGGACCCGCGACCTGGCCTTCGGCGAGGGAGAGACCCTGTCGGACGGCCGCCGCACCGTGTACGCCGTGCACGTGCCCGACTCGCAGCCCGATACCCCGGAGGGGGACGTCTCGGGGAAGGTGACCGTCGAGGTCGAGCGGAGTTCGGGGCCGGCGACAGAGTACCTGCACCTGGGGGACCGGGACGACGCGTCGGCGGAGCGGTTCGAGCAGAGCACCAAGTGCGACTGACGGTCGACCTCACCCCTCTCGGGCAGATGAGCTGACCGTGTGACAAGACGGCGAGGCTGCGGGGCCGGACGGGTGAGACACGGAGCCCCAGAGCCCCGGCCTCGCACGGCCGCCGCCCGGTTCTACCTAGCGTGCCCAGTGACCGATCGGGGCTGTCTTCGTTCCCCCGGACGAGGGAACGGACAGCAATCGCACGCGATCTGAACCGAGGTGACGCCCGTGGAGGCCCCGCCGGACAACGACGTGCTCTGGGCACGAGCCCTGCACTTCACGCATCGCGACCGCACGCCCGGGCTGAACGGCGTTTCTCTGGGCGTCCGGGACGGCGAGATCCTCGCCGTGGGAGGCCCGCGCGGCAGCGGCAAGACGACTCTGCTGCGCTGCCTGTCGGGCATGCTGTCGCCCACCAAGGGGGAGGTCTGGTTCAACAGCACCCCCGTGCACACCATGGGCCCGCTGAGCCGCGAACGGCTGCGCCGGGAGCGGTTCGCCTGGGTCGACCCGGAGCCGGGACTCGTCCCGGAGCTGAACGTCTGGGAGAACGCCGCCCTGCCGCTGATGCTGCGCGGCCTGGGCCGCCGCAAGGCCAGGGAGCGCGCCGTCGACTGGCTGGAGCGCCTGGACGTCGGTGCGTTCGCCCGCAAGAACCCGCTGGAGCTCAACCAGGCGCAGCGTCAGCGGGTGGCCATCGCCCGCGCTCTCGCCCCCTCCCCCACCGTGCTGTTCGCCGACGAGCCGACCGCGCCGCTGCACCGCGCCGACCGGGTGCACGTGCTGCGCACCCTGATGACCGCGGCCCGCTCGCACGACATCACCGTCGTCCTGGCCACCGGCGACCTCGAGGCGGCCGCCCTGGCCGACCGGGTCGTCCACCTTCTCGACGGACGCCGTGTCAGCAACGCGCAGCTGCCCCCGGCTGCCGGCACGGAGGGGCGCGCCTCGTGCTCGCTCTCCGTCTAGGCCGCCGTTCCGGCGCCGCCGTCCAGCTCCGCCGGCTGATGGTCGCGGCGGCGTCCGGCGGCACCGGGTTCCTGCTGCTGTCCTCCCTCGCCCATGCCCTGGCCCATCCGGAGGCCCCGGGCGACGCCTCCGTCCGGCTGGCCTGGTGCGCCGCGCCGCTGGCCGCCACCGTGTACCTGGCGGTGGCGGTGGCCCGCACCGACCCGGGGACCCGGCCGCGACCGGGGCTGTCGGCCATCGGTCTGGGGCCGGGCCGCCTGATGGCCGTCTCCGTGGTGACGACGGCGCTGAGCTGCCTGCTCGGCTCGGCGCTGGGGCTGCTGTTCTTCCTGCACCTGCGCGGCGATCTCACCGGCATGCCGTTCGACGGCGGGGCGGCCGCCCTCCTCTCGGCCGGCCCTCCGCTCCCGCTGCCGGCCACGCTCACGCTGCTCGCCCTGGTCCCGCTGATCGCCTCCGTGGCGACCGCGTCGGCGCTGCGGCCGCGGGAGGCGGGCGGGCTGCGTGCCTCGGCCCGCCGCCGGATGCCCGACGCCCGGCGGGGGAAGCCGCGGGCGGACTCGTCTCCCTCCGGCTCCCCGGCCCCCGCAGCGTCGCCGTCCCCTGCCTCGGTCCTCGACGGCGAGGCCGCGGCCACGGGCGGCGTCACGGCGGTCGCCGTGGCAGCGGACCAGGACGAGGACGCGCCGGTCCCCGCTCCGGTGACCGACGTGCCGGCTCCGCTGACCGCCGCTCCCGACGGGCTGCCCTGGGGCGTGGCGATCCTGGTGGCCGGCCTCGGCGTCGCCACCTATGCCAACCGCACCGGTGTCGCCCTCTCCCCCGACCTGGCCACGGTGCCCGGGGGCCTGCTGGCCGGCTGGGCGCTGGCCGCGCTGGGCCTGGCACTGATCGGTCCCGGCCTCACCCACCTGTGCGGACGGCTGCTGCAGGCCGCCCGCCCGGGCGCGGTCCGCCTCCTCGCGGGGCGGGTGCTGATGGCCGAGGCCTCCCGGGTGGGGCGTCCGCTGGGCGTGGTCGCGGCGGTCGCCGCCCTGGCCTACGCGCTGATCCTGCGCTACGGCCTCGGCGGTGCGGTCCTCGGCCCGCTGGGGGCGCTGGGCGCGGTGCTGGTGGCGGGCTGCACGGCGGCGACCCTGGCCGCGGCCGCGATCGAGGTCCGTCAGATCCGGGCGGACACCATGCTCGCGCTGCTGAGGGTGGGCGCCCCGGCCACCACGCTGCGGGCCTGCGCCGCGCTGCGCGGGGGCGTCCTGCTCGCCGTCTTCGGTCCGCTCACCGTGGCGGTGGCCGAACTGGCCTCGCTCACTCCGGGGAGCTGACCCGGCAGCGGAACCGATCCGTCGCCGATGAATCCGCCGGAAACGGATCCGTCGGAAAGGGATCCGTCCGAAAGGGATCCGAAAGGGCGCCGAACTCCCGATGAGTTCGGCGCCCTTCCACGGTCTCCCCTACAACCGCACACCGTGTCGAGGAAGGCGTTCCCATGTACCAGCAGATGATCTTCGTGAACCTGCCCGTCGGAGACATCGAGGCGTCGAAGAAGTTCTTCTCGCAGCTCGGCTACTCCATCAACCCGCAGTTCTCCGACGAGACGACCGCCTCCGTGGTCGTCGCCGACAGCATCGTCGTGATGCTGCTGGCGCACGAGAAGTACCAGCAGTTCACCGACAAGGAGATCGCCGACGCCAGGAAGACCAGCGAGGTGATGATCGCCCTGAGCGCGGAGAGCCGCCAGAAGGTCGACGAGCTGGTGGAGCGGGCGCTCTCGCTGGGCGCCACCGAACCGCGCGCCCCGCAGGACCTGGGTTTCATGTACGGCCGGGCCTTCGACGACCTGGACGGTCACACCTTCGAGGTCGTCTGGATGGACCCGGCGGCCGTTGAGGGCTGATCGGTCCGGCGCCTGCCCGGAGCGGTCAGGCCCACCGCGTGCGGGACAGCCAGAGGTCCAGCAGCGCGCGGTCGCCGAGCACCTCGAGCGACCCGGCGTCGGGCGCCGTCCGCCGCTGGAAGGCCAGCATCACCTCGGTCAGCGGTCCGCGCAGCGCCACGTCGGCCCTGCCGTGCCGCCGGCTCCACCGGACGCTCTCGTCGGCGAGCTCGACCAGCCACTCGGCGTCGAGCCCGGCGGGGGCGTCGGTGGCGTGCAGGTGGAGGGTGCGGCCGCCGAGGCGCAGGGCGACGCCGTCCGCGTCGTCAGGGTCCCGCTGGGCGAACCGGACGATCCCCAGCCACTCCTCGATGGTGTCGGCGGCCACCTCGGGCGCCACCTCGTAGGGCTGCCCGGCGGCGAAGGCGGCGTCGGCCCGGTGGACGGCCAGTTCGTTGCTCATCCGGCGGGCCCAGAAGCCGGCCGTCCGCTCCTCGTACCAGGACCAGACCGGCGTGTCCGGGGCCGCACCGGACAGAGCCTCGACGAGCAGCCGCCCGGACTCCGCCAGCCACGCGTCGAGCGCGGCCGCGTCGCCGCGCGCCTCGGGCCCGTCGAACCCGGGGACCTCCTCGTCGGGGAGGTCCGCGGTGGCCCTCCGGGCGACCAGCAGCGCGGCCCACCGCAGCGCCCCGCCGACGTGCCGGACCAGGTCCTCCAGCGTCCAGTCGGGGCAGGTCGGCACCCCGGCGGCCAGGTCCGCGCCCGGGACCACCACCGACCTCAACTGCTCCACCTGGCGGCCGACGTTCGCGATGTGGTCCTCGTGCGAGAGAGTGATCATCCCCGCACCCTAGGCTCCACGGTTCAGCCGAGCACCACGGTTTCGCGGGTGTCGAAGGAGACCGCGACCCTCTCCCCCTGCGCGGGGGCGTCCCGCAGCGGGCACACCGCCTCCAGTTCCGGCGCGTCCCCGTCCGGGCGCAGCCGCAGCGCGACCTGCGCGCCCTGGAAGGTGCGGGCGGTCACCGTGTACCCGGCCTCCGCGCCCAGCGGCGTCACCCGGACGCCCAACGGCCGTACCAGCACGGTCCGTTCGCCCTGCGCTGAGCCCTCCGGGACGGGCACCCGGCCCCAGGGAGTCTCGGCGACCGTCCCGGAGACGCTCGCCCCGGTGACGTTCTCGAAGCCGAGGAAGCGGGCCACGAAGGCGTCCGCGGGGCGCTGCCAGACCTCCAGCGGCGTGCCGGTCTGGGCGACGCGGCCGTCCCGCATCACCACGACCCGGTCGGCGAGCGCGAAGGCCTCGCCCTGGTCGTGCGTGACGGCCAGCACGGTCGTGCCCAACCGGCCGAAGAGCTCGCGGAGTTCGACCACCAGACGCTCGCGCAGGGTGCGGTCGAGCTGACCCAGCGGCTCGTCGAGCATCAGCAGCCGGGGGCTGGGAGCCAGCGCGCGGGCGAGGGCGACGCGCTGCTGCTCGCCGCCGGAGAGCGTGCCGACGCCGCGCCCGCCCGCCCCGGGGAGCCCGACCAGCTCCAGCAACTCCCGTACTCTCTGCTCCTGTTCCTCGCGCCCCGCACCGCGCATGCGCAGACCGAAGGCGACGTTGCCGGCCACGTCGCGCTGCGGGAAGAGCTGGTGGTCCTGGAACATCAGGCCCACTCCGCGCCGGTGCGCGGGCACCCGCACCTGGTCGCGGCCGTCCAGCAGCACCCGTCCGGCGTCCACCTGCTGCAGGCCCGCGACGGCCCGCAGCAGCGTCGACTTGCCGCTGCCGCTGGGGCCGAGCACGCAGACGATCTCGTGCTCGGCGACCGCCAGGTCCACCGCGTCAAGGGCGGCGTGTCCGCCGAACCGGACCGTCGTGCCCTCCAGGCTGAGCAGCATCGTCAGAACTCTCCCGTCCGGTCGCCCCGCAGCCGCTCCAGCACCAGCAGGGCCGCCGCGCACACCACCATCAAGATCACCGAAAGGGCCATGGCCTGGCCGTAGTTGAGGTCGCCGGGCCGCCCGATGAGCTTGGCGACGGCGACCGGCAGGGTCGGGTTGTCGGGCCGGGCGATGAACACCGTCGCCCCGAACTCGCCGAGGGAGACCGCGAAGGCGAACCCGGCGGCGATCAGCAGCGCCCGGCGCACCATCGGCAGGTCCACCTCACGCCACACCCGCCACGGCGAGGCGCCGAGCACCGCGGCCGCCTCCCGCAGACGGTGGTCGACGGCGCGCAGCACCGGCAGCATGGTCCGCACCACGAACGGCACGCCGACCAGCGCCTGCGCCAGCGGGACCAGGATCCAGGTGGCGCGCAGGTCCAGCGGCGGCTCGTCCAGGGCGATCAGGAAGCCGAAGCCCACGGTCACCGCGGAGACGCCCAGCGGCAGCATCAGCAGCGCGTCGAACCCGCGCACCCACCGGCCGGCGTCCCGCCGGGCGAGGGCGGCGGCCGCGAGTCCGCCGATCACCACCGCGATCGCCGTGGCGGCCACCGCGTACTCGAGCGAGTTCCCCACCGCCTCGATCGGCGGGACGAGGAAGGCGCCGCCGTCCTCCTCGGTGAGCCGCCGGTAGTAGCCGAGCCCGGCCGCGAAGGACCGCTGCACCAGCACCGCCGGAGGCAGCACGATCAGCACCGCGGTCACCACCAGCACCCCGGCCAGCAACAGCCGCTGACCGGCGCCGCGCGGCGGACGCGCGGTGGTGGAGGGGTCGACCAGCCGCAGGGTGGCCTCCCGCCGCCGCACCGTCCAGGCGTGCACGGCGAGGACCCCTCCCACCGCGGCGAACTGCACCAGGCTGAGCACCGCGGCCGTGGACAGGTCGAGCAGGGCGGCGGTGCGGCGGTAGATCTCCGTCTCCAGCGTGGAGACCCCGGGACCGCCGAGGACCTGCACGATGCCGAAGGAGGTGAAGGTGAACAGGAAGATCATCAGTGCCGCCGCGGCGACGGCCGGCCCCAGCGCGGGCAGGGTCACCGTCCGCCAGGCGGCGAAGCGCGAGGCCCCCAGCATCCGGGCGGCCTCCTCCTGCCCCGGGTCGAGCTGCGCCCACAGGCCGCCGACCGTGCGCACCACCACCGCGAAGTTCACGAACACGTGCGCGAGGAGGATGGCCCACACCGTGCCGTCGAGCCGGACGCCCCACCAGGTGTCGAAGAGCCCGCCGCGCCCGACGACCGCGAGGAACGCGGCGCCGGCCACCACGGTCGGCAGCACGAACGGCACGGTGACGACCGCCCGCAGCACCTCCCGCCCGGGGAACCGCAGCCGGGCGAACACGTACGCGGCGGGCAGCGCCACCACCAGGGTGAGCGCAGTGGAGGCCAGGGCCTGCCAGAGCGTGAACCAGAGGACCTCCCGGACCTCCGGCCGCCCCAGCACGCCCGCGGCCTCCCCGAGCTGCCAGCCCCCGTCCTCGCCGCGCAGTCCGCGCAGGACGATGGCGACGACGGGGTAGGCGAAGAAGACCGCGAAGAACGCGACCGGCACGGCCATCAGGCCGAGCCGCGCCGCGTCGCTCCGCAGCCTTCCCGGGGCGCCGGTGCGGGTGGTCACCGCAGGACGAGCGACGACCACTGGTCGACCCACTGGTCACGGTTGCCGGCGATCTTGCCGGGCTCCATCGTCTTCGGGTCCTCGATCTTCACGCCGTGCTCGGTGAAGACCTCCGGCAGCGCGGCGTCCTCGCGGACCGGGTTGACGAACATGTTCAGCGGCAGGTCCTCCTGGAACCGCTTGGAGGCCAGGAAGTCCAGCAGCGCCTTGCCGCCCTCGGGGTTCGCCGCGTTCTTCAGCAGGCCCGCGTACTCGACCTGCCGGAAGCAGGTCCCGGTGGCGACCCCGGTCGGGGCCTCCTTCGGCTGCGGGTCCGCGTAGACGACCTCGACCGGCGGGGACGAGGCGTAGGAGACGACCAGCGGACGCTCCCCGCCCGCCTGCTTGCCGCCGGCGGACCCCGAGAACTCTTCGTTGTACGCCTGCTCCCAGCCGCTGACCACCTTCAGGCCGTTGGCCTTCAGCTTCTTCCAGTAGTCCTGCCAGCCCTTGTCGCCGTACTCGGCGGCGGTGCCCAGCAGGAAGCCGAGACCGGGCGAGGAGGTGCTCGCGTCCTCGGTGACCAGCAGGTTCTTGTACGCCGGCTTCACCAGGTCGTCGAAGCTCTTCGGCGGCTGGAGGCCCTTCTTCTCGAAGTACGCCTTGTCGTAGTTGACGCAGACGTCGCCGGTGGTGACGGGGGTGGCCTTGTTCCCCTCGACGCGGAACTCCTCGCCGAGCTTCGCCGACTCCTTCACCTCGTACGGGTCGAAGATCTCGTTGCCGAGGGCGCGGGAGAGGAGCGTGTTGTCCACGCCGAACAGGACGTCGCCCTGCGGGTGGTCCTTGGTCAGCACGGCCTTGTTCAGGGCCTGCCCGGCGTCGCCGTCCTCCAGGACCTTGACCTTGAAGCCGCTCTCCTTCTCGAAGGCGGCGATCACGTCCTTCGACGCGGCCCAGGAGTCGTGGCTGACCAGCGTGACGGTCTTCTTCCCGGCCGGCTCCTGCGCGTCGCCGTCCCCGGAGCCCCCGGAGCCGCACGCGGAAAGGGCGAGCGCGAGCACGGCCACCGTCGCGGCGGCCGACTCCTTCTTGACGTGCCTCTTGATGTACTTCGTGACGTGCACGGATTTCCTCCTGGCTGACCAGGAAGAGACGCCGCCCTGCCCGGGGACCACGCGGGTCCCCGGGCAGGGCGCAACAGCTCGAGTCGACCGAACTCCCTACCCAGAATGACCTGGGCGAGGTTCAGAGGGTCTGCGGTCGGTACCGCACTCTCAGCGCTGCAGCGCTCCCCTGTCGGATAATCGCTATTCGGATGTGTGACGTGGCCAGATTACCGCTCGGTGGCGGCCAGCTGACCACAGGCCCCGTCGATCTCCTGCCCGCGGGTGTCGCGGACCGTCACCGGCACGCCGTGCGCGGCGATCGCCTCGACGAACGCCTTCTCGTCCTCGGGCCGCGAGGCGGTCCACTTGGAGCCCGGCGTCGGGTTCAGCGGGATGAGGTTGACGTGCGCGGGCTTGCCCTTGAGCAGCCGGCCCAGCCGGTCGCCGCGCCATGCCTGGTCGTTGATGTCGCGGATCAGCGCGTACTCGATGGACAGGCGGCGCCCCGACTTCGCGGCGTACTCCCAGCCCGCGTCCAGCACCTCCCGCACCTTCCAGCGCGTGTTCACCGGGACCAGCGTGTCGCGCAGGTCGTCGTCCGGGGCGTGCAGCGAGATCGCCAGGCGGCACTTGAAGCCCTCGTCGGAGAACCGGTTGATCGCGGGCACCAGGCCGACCGTCGACACGGTGATGCCGCGCTGCGACAGCCCGAGACCGTCGGGCTCCGGGTCCGTGAGGCGGCGGATCGCCCCGGTCACCCGGTTGTAGTTGGCGAGCGGCTCACCCATACCCATGAACACGATGTTGCTCAGCCGCGCCGGGCCACCGGGGATCTCCCCGTCACGCAGCGCGCGCATGCCGTCCACGATCTGGTGGACGATCTCCGCCGTGGACAGGTTCCGGTCCAGCCCGGCCTGGCCGGTGGCGCAGAACGGGCAGTTCATCCCGCAGCCGGCCTGGGAGCTGATGCACATGGTCACCCGGTCCGGGTACCGCATCAGCACCGACTCGACGAGCGTGCCGTCGAACATCTTCCACAGCGTCTTGCGGGTGGTGCCCTCGTCCGTGGACAGGTGCCGCAGCGGGGTCATCAGCTCGGGAAGCAGCGCCTCCTGGAGCTTCGCCCGCGAGCCGGCGGGGATGTCCGTCCACTGCTCCGGGTCGTGCGCGTACCGCGCGAAGTAGTGCGTCGAGAGCTGCTTGGCGCGAAACGGCTTCTCGCCGATCGCGGCCACCGCTTCCTTGCGCTCGGCGGGCGTGAGGTCGGCGAGGTGCCGCGGCGGCTTCTTGGCTCCGCGCGGGGCGACGAAAGTGAGTTCTCCGGGCTTAGGCATGGCTGTACCAGTGTCGCAGATCCAATGGGGTGACCTGGGGCTGTGAGGCGAGACGCCTGTCGTTGGTGGTCGTCACACGTCATCGCTGGGTCCCTTCGGACGGCCCACAGACGGCCCCGCAAAGGATGCCTGACCTCGAACAGCAGAGGACGCGTAGAGGACTCACACGCAGGCATCCCGACTCCAGCGCGCGCCACACGACCGGCAGGACGGCGACGGTCCGGAAGGACTTCGACATCGCCCAACTGCGAAGACCCGGAACGGCAACTCTTGCCGAGAGCCTAAGCAAGCCTGCTAGCCGTATCATCAGTGACCAGGCTGACGGGGGGAGGCAATAGATGCGCAAGTTCGTTAAGGCGATGGCGCTAACACGGACACTGTCGACCGCAAAAGATCTACTGATTCGAAATCAGGAATACTCGGAAATTCCCGATGTTGCCGCTTACGCCGACATCGAACATCAGTGGAATCGGGGCTACAGGGAGACTCTGGAAGTCGCCATAGCAGACGGAGATTGCACTCCGCGACATACCGAGATAGTCGACTATCCAAAGAACGCCATTTCATTCCGCCCGTTGGCTCGATTCTCTGCTAGAGATCGGCTCATTTATGATGCGCTCATATTCTCGGCAGCCGCGAGCATTGACAGACAGATCCGAAAGCCCGTATACAGCTACCGCTGGGACCACAGGATCGGGAGGCCGAAATTCTGGTACCAGCCTTGGAAGCAAATGCAGGCGAAGGCGCGGATCACCCTCCGGTCGGACAACTGGCTTCGCATGGCGACACTGGACGTTTCGTCGTTCTATGAACACATCGACGTCACTATTCTTGCAGACGATCTAGCCTGTCTATCAAGATCGGCCGATCACTCCAAGAACCTCAACAGGTTCTTGGATAGCTTTCAGCGGATTAACCACGCCTGGGGCTTGCCTCAAGGCTCGGACGCCTCGGGGATCTTGGCGAATCTCTATCTCGCTCCAGTCGACGAGTACCTAACTAAAAGCGACTTCAAGTACCTTAGGTACTCCGATGACGTTATGGTTTTCCACCGGGACTGGACCGAGCTTCGGGACGTATTGAGCGAGGTTAACAGAATTCTGAGGGCCCGCAGGTTGTCAATGTCTGCACAAAAGACCGCGATACTGGAACCTGAGGAGGCCTTCAAACGAATCCACGACGTGCGCAAGGCTTCACTTTCGGCGGCCTGCGACATTGGCATCCCCGGGGCATACATAGAGGTACGTCAGTACTTCGACGAGATAACCAAGCAGGAGTCATCAGACACCCGAAGCCTTCGCTTCGTGATCAACCGACTGGCAAGACTTCGCGACGAATATGCCGTTAGCTGGTGTCTCGACAACCTGCCATTCATCGCCCACATAGCCAAGGAAGTATTCTCATACCTCGCCCTCTTCAAGAACCGCGTAGAAGAAATACAGAGAAAACTAGTCAACTTCATGCGGTCAGGAGCAAGCAAGAGCTACCCATACCTTGAACAGAGAATCCTCCGATATTTTTTGACTATGAACCTGAACGACCTTCAAATGAAAGAATCTGCATGGCTGATTCTGGAAGACAGAAATCGAGAGGACTTCCCTCGCGAGTTCGCCAGCCGATACCTTGGTCGCGCAGCTTCCGTTTCGGAGGCCCAGCTTTTGCGGCACAAGTTCGAGGAAGAGCCAAGCATCACCATGCGCAGAGCCCTCTTGATGTCCCTCTACGAGTCACGGAACCTATCCTCACGGTATCTGAATGACGTGGAGGAGTATCTTCCCCAGCTCAAATGGGTGTGCAAGTATCTGCGCGCCGAGCCGCCTCAAATACCAGTCTCTTAGAAAGGTGCCGAGATGGCGCTGACCGATGCCCAGCACGACTCCCTTAAAGAGCAGCTAGATTCACTGCACGGAAGCTGCCTTTACAGCGCTCAGGCATACTTCGAAGCCGCGAAACGAGCCGAGCTATGGGGCCGACTCATGGTGTTTCTGCCAGCCTGCTTGTCCGCAGTATCTGGATTCATGACTTCCATTGGACCAAAGCCTTTTTGGGGCGCCATGGCTGCGGTGGCAGGCAGCGTAGCCGCGACAGCGTCTTTCCTTGGCACAACGAAGAAGGCCACAGATTTTCTGAACTCAGCTCGCTCCTACACCATTTTGCGCCACAAAGTAAAGCTTGAACTTCGATTCCTATCCGCTGATCCAAGCATCAGCTTTCAGGATGCCCGGGGTCGGGTAGAGCAGTTGAACAACGAGTACACACAGATAGTCGCCGGTGATGCTCCCGTTCCCAACAGATCGTTCAATGTAGCTAGCAATAGAATTGAGCAGGGCATGGCCTCCTAGTTGCATTTCGCTGCCGGATTTCACCTCACTTGCATTCCAACACGTCGCGCGTCGGGGCTCGGGCACTGCGTCCGAGCCCCGTTGCATTGGTCGCACGGTACCGGTGAAGCTGCGATGACCCAGTCGCGCCGGCGGGCTGACCACCCGGGAGAGCGGGGCTCTACGCGCACCTACGTCGGGCGTCCCGTCGGTGCGCACTACGGGCGGGCCGTCACCGAGGTCACCCGACCCGATGAAGAGGGCGTCTACGTTCGGGGGCAGTCGCGCATGTTTGCCGTAGTTACTGTAATTCGTTGCTGTCCTACGCCCGCCCCCGTATGCTTGAGATCCGCTTACTTCAAGATCCACACCAACATTCATACGTAGATCGTGCTTGGAGCGAAGAGCCACAGCGGGCTCACCTGGTTAGCCATGCCGTCTACGCCTTCAAGAGAGGCGTAGTTCCGCATGCCCGAAAACGAAATCGCAGCCGCACTCATCGCTCTGAGTCTGGTGATCTTCCTGATCTTCGGAGTCCTGGCTCTCCTGCGCTGCAACCGCAAGGACATCACCGAAGTCCTTCGCATCCTCCTGCGCCGAAAGTAGCGCGCCCGCGGGCTGTCGGGGACGACCCCGACAGCCCGCACATTTCCACGCGGTCGGCGGAGCGGCTTTGGGCTGGAGCTGCTTTGGGGCGAGTGATCATGGCCCCGTAAGCTGATGGCGAGTCGGGCAGTCAGTGGACCTGCCCGTAAAGCACGACGTTGGGGCCATGATCTTCGAGGCTCGCCCCAAAGCGGCTGCCTAAAGCCGTGGAGCCGACCGCCCCAGCCACAGAGGGGTTCTCCCCCTTCATGCCCGCAGCCGCCGAGCGCGCCGCCGAGCGCGGCCAGCCGGGGCGAAGACAGGAGGCAGGCCGCGCCGCAGAGGCGGCGCGCGCCCGCGCCGTGCGCGGGCCTTGATGAAGTAGAGAAAGTCTTACCGCGCTTGGCTCAGGCGCTTGCCGTCATGGCTCCGAACGTGGGGCCCGTTGCCGTCCAGCGCATCGAGTAGCCGCACTGCGTAGACCTCGGACATGCGCTCGGCCACTTCCGCCGGCGTGAGCCAGTCGACAGCGGTCGACTCCGCGGATGTCCGCTCGAACCCTCCCGACGGCTTGCACCGGAACACCAAGGCGACGATGCCGCGCGTCGTGTTCTTGTAGACCCCCGTGAGCTCGTTGACCTCAACGCGGATGCCGGTCTCTTCCCGGACTTCCCGGACTACCCCGTCTTCCGGGGACTCGGAGAGCTCCAGCACGCCACCCGGGAGTTCCCACGTTCCGTTGTCCGCCCGGCGGATCGCCAGTAGCCGTCCGTCCTCGCGCACCACAACTCCCGCCACGGACACAGAATGCAGTGGCGTTGACTGGGTCTCTCGGACGCTGTTACTCATGTACAGGAGCATAGGAGAGTGAGAAGGACTATGGGAACAGCCGTAGGAGGTGGGAGGGCCGTACCGAGGTACGTCCAGATCGCCGAGGAGATCGTCCAGCAGATCCGCGCTGGGGTGCTCAAGCCCGGCGACCTGGTGCCGAGTGAATCCGAGTTGGTCGAGCGCTACGGCGTGGCCGGCGGCACCATCCGCAAGGCGATGGTCGAAGTCCGGGCGAGCGGACTAGTGGAGACCCGGCATGGCAAGGGCTCGATCGTGAAGGACCGACCGCCCGTGCGGCTCCGCTCCTCCGACCGCTTCCGCGCCTCACACCGCCGAGAAGGCAAGGCGGCCTACCTCGCCGAGTCGGCCCGGTCCGGCGCGACCGCCAAGGTGAGCGTCCTCTACATCGGCCCTATGGAGGCCCCGGAGGAGATCGCGGAACGCCTCGACGTCCCCGTCGGCACTCAGGTCCTCGCACGCCGACGCCTCTACTTCCGCAACGGCGTCCCCGTCGAGACCGCCACCTCCTACCTCCCTTGGGACGTGGTCAAGGACATTCCCGAACTGTTCTCCGAGAATCCCGGTCCGGGCGGCATCTACGCCCGCCTGGAGGACGACGGCCACGTCTTCACGGAGTTCGTGGAGACGCTCCAGGCTCGGCCGGCGGCCAAGGCGGAAGCCTCCGAACTCGCTCTCAGCCCTGGCGCCCCGGTCATCCACCTGCTGCGGAACGCCGTCACCGAAGCCGGTCGCGTGGTCGAGGTGTGCGACACCCTCATGGCCGCTGACCAGTTCATCTTCGAGTACCGCATCCCCGCCACCGACTGACGCCACCTGAACTCTCCACAGCCCGCCGGGACTTCTTCGTCTCGGCGGGTTGACTCATGTATAGGAGTCGTGCACTCTTCATATCGTCACTCCTATACATGAGTGACGGAGTCGAACA